>JAGDXB010000059.1 GCA_023256215.1 Vulcanisaeta sp.
TAATGGGCCATCTTTAATATTAGGTAGGGTTGTTAGTGAAGGGAGCCTGCAGATTAGCAGAGCTACGGTCTTTCAAATATATGCGAAGGGTGACATAACTCTGGGTCCTGGCATTACCCTACTATCACCA
Organism: Vulcanisaeta sp.; assembly: GCA_023256215.1. Classification (GTDB taxonomy): domain Archaea; phylum Thermoproteota; class Thermoprotei; order Thermoproteales; family Thermocladiaceae; genus Vulcanisaeta. Next base: position 131 of record JAGDXB010000059.1, read on the forward strand.
GTAATATTAACTAAGGGTGGGGAAATATATTACCAGCAGAGCGAGGAAAGTGGTCGTGCAATATTTAGTAATGGTAATGATAATATTAAGGTACGTGTATTTGGACCTATATGCCTATTTTGCGGCAAGGTAAGTAATCCGATGCTTTGCGAGAAGTACATTAATATCGATTGCAATGACTACGATTACTTAGGATCATATGACTACTTCACGCATGGTAATGACTATAAGCTGGTTGCATGGTATTGGAGGGCATCACCATCAATGATTTTGCAGAACTTAATAGCTAAGAGAATATATAATTTAGCTAAGGTTAGCAAACCCTCTAACGTTGATTCAACGGCCAAGTTGATTGACGGTGTAGCGCTGGCGGATTACCCAAGTAAGGTTGTGTCAAGGGTTATTGAGGATTTAAGGGTAGTGTCGGGTTCCTATGCTGAGTTTGTTAAAAGAACCCTATTTAAGGTTACTGAAGAGTTCTTCAGAGCTAAGGGAATTGAGTATGTCAAATGCCCGCAATGCGGCGCACCACTACCTAAAGACACTAGAATATGCCTATTCTGCGGTCAGGTTATAGGTGAGGGGTATGGTAGTAATGGAGCTGGCGATCGAGTATATACGCAAACTGGATAATGACATAATAGACCTAGGGTCTTTTAAAAACAAGTTCTTCGTACTAACGGCTAATGGTGATGTCTATAGATTTGATGGTAAAGACTTCAAGCGGGTAATAGTAAGTAAATTAAAGGGAACGGTTACACAACACTCATGGAACATACCCCACATGATTGGGAGTACATCGGTAGTAGGCAATAGTACCATTATACAGTTGATTGATTTAAGAAGCCAAAAGGCATCACTACTTGAGGCTAATGATAAGGTGGCTGGGGTATTAACAACAAGTAAAGGGTTAATATACTGGGGAGGAGGCATTATTGAGGGTTACCTAGGTCTATTTACAGGGGATAACAGTTGGAGGGTTAAAACTAAACCTATTCAAGCCCTGACATACGATGAGCATGATGAGAAAATCTACATAGCTACATTAACAGGCCTATTAACCACACTAGACGTCAATAAACCCACTAACCAGGAAGCCCTGATGAAGATTCAGGGCAGGGTCATTAAAATCATGAAGCATGAGGATAGCCTAATACTAATGCAGCCTGATAAAATTTCGGTAATCAACATTAGTTCCAGGGAGACATACCCAATAAACATTAGGCCAAGAACCCTAAACCTAAGTAAAGGAGTACTGATCATAACCACAGAGGGTGATGAAGTGGTTTTAAGGGATCTAGGGAGTGATAAAAGTAGAAGCATTAAGGTTAATGAGGTATATAAAGTCATTCAACGCGGTGATGAAGTATACGTGATAGCTAAGGATAAGGTAATTAGGATCATTGGAAACAACCTTGAGGAAATACCCCTAGAGGGCTTACCAGCGTCGTATATTGCGGTTGGTAATGGTGTAGCATTATCGCTCTTCAACATCTTCATGCATGGCGTATTTCAACCACCTAAAATTGATGCAAAGGTTGAATTAAGCATCGAAAACGAAGAACCCGTCTATAACATTGAGGTTAATGTAAGGGGTATATCAAGCCTAACACCTATTAAAAACGAGGAGTTGCTTATTGAGACCAATGAGGGTATCACAGGCATTAAACTGAATGATGAGGGTAAGGCTACGATAAGACTCTCAGCAGATAAACAGGCTAAAGTCAAAATAACATTAAAGCAGTTTGAATCAAAGCCAACGATGCTGAACCTACCCTCACTTGATAAGTCAGTGGTTGAGGGTATTAGGTTAACTAAGGGTGATAGGCTTTTGACGGACGGTGGGGAGTTTATAATTCAGGAGAAGTTAGGGTCAGGGGGCTTTGGAGTGGTTTACAGAGCCTATAGCGCTATGGAGGATAGGTACATTGCAGTTAAGTTATTTTTCGGAGTAAGCCCAGGAAATCTTGAACCAATACTTGATGAGGTGGGTAAATTGGGTAAATTATCGGCAAGGCTGAATACAGATAGGAAGAGGGTTATTGAATTATACGGATTCCATGAATTCAGAGCGGTTTCACACGGCCAGAAGAAAGGGAGGGTGTATGGCATGGTCATGGAGTATGCCGATGGTGGTTCCCTTAGGAGTGTAATAAATTCAAACGCCAGATTCAATGAGAGGATGAGGTACATTATACTAATTACCGAGGCGTTAGCTAAGCTGCATGAGGCTGGGGTTATTCACGGTGATTTAAAGCCTGAAAACATACTCATTAAAGGCGGTAATCCACTACTGGCCGACTTCGGCATATCGAGGATATTTAAACACGTGGGCGAATTCGTGACGGCCATCGGCTACACTTACGCATACGCGGCACCTGAGGCTACTCAAAAAGGCATAATCAGCGAGAAGTCCGATGTATACTCAATAGGGACGATGATGATAGAGACGCTCACAGGGGACCTACCAGCAGGTCAAAGTACAAACATACCCATTAAAACGCTCAATAAATTAAGCCAGCTGGACAAGGGTACCGAGTTGATAGAGTTAATAAGCCGCATGAGGAGCGAGGATCCCAACAATAGACCACACGTAAAGGATATTTACGCATCATTAACAAGACTCTACCCAGACATGATTAAAGGCTTATGAACACTGCATAACGTTTAAAATGTTAAGTGGGCGATTTGGCCAAGTTAGAGGATTATGCTTAGTGAATTAGAAAGCTATGATTAACCTATGCGAAGGTATAAGTGAGTCTTGGTCTTACTTGGTCTCTCTGTAGGCCCCTTACGGTACCCTTTACAGAGCCTAATGCTGCTGATGCTTTGAATTCTATGTTTATGTAGCTAGAATTAGAATTTGATGAATAAGGTGATTACCTCCTTCTTAGTGCTACTAATGATGCAATAGGCGCAATCATAAATATGGTGATAACCGTAATAGCCGCTCCTACTTCCTCCACTGAGCCTGACTTAACTACGGTTACAGTGCTCGTAACAGTGGTTAATGCAACTTTAATATAACCTTTTTCTGTTGCTTTATGTAACGGTGTCTTGTCATCATAATCCTTTATGTTTGGGTTACATCCGCTCTTCAGTAACCTATGACTCCGTCAGCGTCATCAATTTCGGCTAAAAGAAACAGATCCCGCAGTTTGGCACTAGCTAATCCTCACATTAGCCATCTTAGGTAAATCTATCAAAGCGTTAACATCATTGATGTCCTTAACCTCATAGAGGTGGCTTCAACCATGCTTGCTCCTTAAGTATGTAGTAATGCTTATAAGCTAGTTATACGACTAATTCTTAACATGGCGTCTTATCGATTAAGCGACTTAAACGTTTCGGTACTAATTATTGTGTTCATCTTAATTATTGTCTTTTTAATAGCTGCAAGGTACGCTAACCCACCGGTTAGGACTGTTACTAAGACTGTTACATCAATGACTACAATTACCACTACCTCACCTGTAACTGTTACTAGTACTATTACGTCAATGACAGCCACTACTTCAGTATCGACAACTACCGTTACTCAGACAGTGACGGTTACCACAACTGTCACTACATCGGTTTCAAGCTTAACTACAGTTACTACTACTGTTACGCAGACCTTGATTCCTAGATCCACCATCAACGTACCACAACAATATGCGATCCTGTTCTCAGGTAATCAATACTTCATACTCCCTCAATGCAATGTTGCATCAAACCCCTATGGTCCAGAGAACCTTGGGACCTATGGCCTATTGAACTGCATAGCTATGACATATGGTGCATTAACCATCATCTCTAGGTTTTACCTACCACCCAGCGGCTCTGGGGTCATTTTAGGGATATATGATAGCACGCAAGCCCCCTCAGCATACACGCCGCTGCTTTACGTGAGTTCAAACGGTAGCCTACTAGTCTTCGGCGACTACACGTCGGGTCCACGTGGATCATACATGTGTAAGGTTATTATGCCTGTTAGGCCTGGTTGGCATACGGTTATTGCTGAGGAGTATTATTCAAGTGGTGATTACTGGCTTATGCTTGGTGTTGATGGACACAATGGATACTGCATAGTGCCCTACGGCAATATACCTCAGCTATTTGGGTTAAATGGCCCATATCCATTCAGCGCCATTGGAGTAGGGTACACAGGCTGGTGGCCCTATACTCCAGGGGGCTGGTTCTTCTTCAACGGTTACATAGAATACATCGCACTATACGGCACGGTGCTAAATAATACGCAGATAAGTGAGGTTATGAATGGTGAATTACCGGCACGGGGACTAGTGGCCCTATACCTAGCCAATAACTATAACCAAACGACTGGAATATGGTACGAGACCGTAAATGGACTAAACGCAACGGCCTATGGAAACCCACTTAAAGTACCAGCACCAGGGTGATCCAATGCCGAGTAGCCGTAAGCTTAGAGAATTACGTGAAATGATAGATGACATAGATGCCTATCTGAAGAATAAGGTTACTGATGAGAGGCAAGCAGTCTACGGCTGGTTAAATGAGGCGGTAGGTCTATGCGAAAGTATAAGGGGGGATTTTGAAGACATTATAAGGCATCATTATATATGTAGGCATCACTTACCGCTGGAAGAATTAAGGAATACATGCAGTGAGTTATTGGAATCTAAATTAAGCATTGACACCATTAGGGTATTAGAAAAGTTAAGAGGAATAATTGACACTCTTGAGTCAGGAGTAGGGGAATTGTATAGATGCATCTTCTGTGAAGATTTAGAAGATGAAGATAACTTCATAAACCTAGCTTTCATCCAAGTATTAATATTCATAATGTCTGCAGTAGTCATGAGACTAGCTCTAAGTAATATGTATGCCTCAGCAGTACTCCTGGCAATAATAATGATTATGCTAGTTTTACTTAGTAATAAGTATGGAATCTACGGCATATTATCGTCACTCCCAAGCATGCTACTAGGATTAGGCATTGGGTTGATAAGTAACATTATTCTCTACATCTTGGCAATAATAGTATTAATAATACTCATAATTTTATTAAGTTTTGTTACTAGATACCTCATATGTTAATGCTAACGGAAAATTTAAAAAGCAACCGTATATTATAATATGATGAGTGGACAGCAAGACCTTGGGGCTGCTGCGAAAGTTTTGTTAAACTATTTGGGACAAAAGGCTACTGAAGGGCTCGTATATTGGCTTACTTTTAAAGGTATGGATAATGTCGTAACTCCTTTACTCGGTCAACTAATTAATAAAATACGTGCTGGTCAACAGCCTTCACCTTCTGAGATTGATCAATTAAGACAGCTCCTCCTGCAGCAAGCCCAAGCACAGCCACTTCAGCCTCAATCAATGGATCAATTAGTTAATATGGTTATTCAGAAACTTCAACAATCAGGGTACATCCAACCTTCACAAGCTACCCCTCAACCAACTGCATCGCCTCAACACTCCATCTCATACTCTCCTGGTGTTGAGTACATAAGGAATAGGATTAAGCGTTTAGAGAGTGAGAGGGATAACTTACAGAATGTTAAAAATGATCTTCAAAGGCAGTACTACATGGAGTTTGATGAGAATAAGAGGAGAGAGATCGAGAGGAGACTTAAGGAGATTGATGATAGGATTAGGGAATTAGATAATGAAATGGAAAGGTTAAGGCTACAGTTACCTGGGCAAGCATACTAAGTGGATGAGTATGCTTGAGAAACTTCAAACAGCCACTGGAGCATTAATAACCGCCCTCGGCCTCTCATTATCCTACAAATGGCTTCTATCACCTACAGCATCTAGTATTCCATTCATTGGATTAATAGTGCTCATATTGGGCTTAGCGATGATTGGCTCTGGCGTTAGGTCAATGTTGAGGAAAAGGAGGTCTAAGAGGAAGGGCATTAGTATAAGCCCTACAACTGCTATTGCTGGTGGGATAGGTGCCGCAGTAGTTATTGCTGGGATAAAGGCCTTAATTGATGAAATGAATAAGAAGGCGGGCGAGAATAGGTCAGAGGCCGTCATTAAGCTTAAGCAGCTTGAAGATGAATACAATAGAGTTAAGTACCAGTTACCTGAGGAGCAGCGTAGGTTCTTCGAGAACACTATTCAGGAGTATAAGAGGAAGTTAGGTGTGAGTCAATGATTATTGTTGAGAGGGATAATGAGATTAATGTAATTAATGATCCTAATGATGCCATAGATATAATCAATAATGCCAAGGGAAAGATAATTATAATCAAGATAATGGATATTAGCGAAGATACTATTAGGAATAAGTGCAGGTCTAGACAAATTAATGACTGCTTAGGTGAAGTAATGATACTTTACACGAATGATCCCGAACATATTAAGCATACTAGTAATGTTGAGATCCTTGACATTTTCAACCTCGGTGATGAGTATGCTGTTGTAGTTAAGGCCCCAATTAATATAATATTTACCCTCATTAATGATGATAAGGTTAAGGGGATAGAGAGGGATAGGTTGGTGCATGCGTTATGAGTGAATTCAATAATGAAGGTGTGTACATATTTTATGGAGGCGTTGATTCCCAAGCGTCAATAATACTAGGTACTTCACTAAGCAATAGGGCTACTGCATCAGCATTAGATAGGATGGGCCTTAAGGTATTAGCTGACCTAGGTATTGAAATAATTGATGTGTATGGCGCAGTGGGTGTAGTGGTTGGTAAGGCCAGTGAACGTGAATTAAGGGAGTTGAGTAGATACGGTATACGTTATGAGAGGGATATTGTGGTTAAGGCTTTAACTAACCCAAGCCTACCACCCCAATGGTCGTTAAAGCTTATAGGGGCTGATGAGGTTCATGAAATGGGGTATAGTGGTAAAGGCGTTAAGATAGCCATTG
>JAGDXB010000091.1 GCA_023256215.1 Vulcanisaeta sp.
CCGAAGCTGCTCGGTATAAAGGCTGTTATCGCCAAGAGCTTCGAGAGGATACACAGGAGCAACCTGGTCGAGATGGGCATACTGCCGCTTCAGTTCATGGAAGGCGAGGATGCCGATAAGCTAGGTATAACTGGTGATGAGACCTTCGACATAATAGGCCTGTCCCAGGGCTTAAAGCCTAGACAGACTGTGGAGCTTGTGATTCATAAGCCAGATGGTAAGGAAATAAGAACAAAGTTGTTAGTCAGACTCGACACACCCATGGAAGTTCAATACTTCCTAAATGGCGGCATACTACAGTACGTACTGAGGCAGATAATCAAGAGATATTCGCAGCAAAGGTAATGTCATAAACGCTTAGCAGCCTCCTTATAAATACCGTCTAAAAATTCATAATCCTTAACTATACTGAGTAATTCTAATCTTCTAATTAACCTTGTGAGACTCGACTTAGGTATCGACTCACCCAAATTCTCCTCGACAAACCGCCTAACCTGACCCCACGTTCGAGCACCATGAGCAATAGCTTTAAGTATCGCCTTCTCCCTCCTGGATAGCTTAGCTAATTCATTAAGTGCCGTATGAATCGCTTGCTCCTTAATGACATTAATATCGTGAGTATGATCCACGTAGCTCCTTCCAAAATAAACCAACCAACCAGGAATACCATCAAAGAGTTCAACAGCACCTTCAAGAACATCAACACCAGGCTCAATACCTTCCTGCCTAAAACCAAGTCTTAAAAACTCCAGGGATTCATCCTTAGAGAATCTACGAACATTAAGCTCAACGAAGTACCTACCATACAGTGGAGATTCAGGGTTATTGACACCTATAAATTCGTCCAACAACCTAACCTCAGAACCACTGAGCACCACAGTAATATTGCTGAGGTGGTCATATGAGTAAGCTATTATTTTACGGAGCTCAGCGGATATTGGCGGCTTAGTATCCTGAACCTCATCAAATGCGATAATGAACTTACCCCTACGATTCAACTCCTCAAGCAATCCCAAGAGACTTATTGAATCACTACCTCTCCACTTAATCTCAACTTCAAAACCCATAACCCTAACACCCCTAATACCCTCAATGAACCTCCTCAACCTGCCAAGATCAACGCTCAAACCCTCAGACAATCTCTCATACAAATCAGCATGAGTCGCTGCACCACGCAAGTCAATATAAATACTATTGTATGGCTCAAGGAATGACTTAACTAAAGAAGTCTTGCCAATACGCCTAATGCCAAGAACAACAATAAGAGGCCTATTTACCGACTCGTCAAGAAGCCTCAACTCATCAACCCTATCAAAAAGCTCGTCTCTACGATCCTTCGGTCGCGGATCAAATAAGTTCCGCACCGGAACTTAGTTCTGGCGCGGAACTATAAACCTATCCCTGATTATTTACCGATAGAACTATCTTATTAATCAACATACTCATTGCCAATGAGTTTAGTTTTTAAGTCACGAACACTTATTACCTTAACATGAAAGTAAACGTAAAGATTAATCGCGGAAGCCTAATATTAATTCTTGTAATTATTCTCTGTCTTGAAATTATTTTCCTACTAATCAACCCACCTGCTAGTCACTATATTGGTGAATTAGTAAATGGCAGTGGTACAATTCTCATTAACGCACCATGTGGAACTATAGTCAGAGCCTATATTGAACTTACGAACTACGGAACAACGCCAGCGAGAATATACCTGCCAAACAATACCGTAGTGATTCTAGGACCCGGGCAGAGCGCACAAACATCATTGTTAATAATGCCTAAGGCATACGTACTATGTTCATCAGCATTTAGCGGAAGTATTGTGGAAATTATTGAGGGCAATACTACGCCCCCTATTATGGCAATTAATACTGCGACGATACGTATCGTCGGTGATGTATTTACATACGTTAATTATTGGGTGATTAGGTTATGAGTATTGAGGATGTTAAGGCAAGGATTATTGAGTTTAGGGACTTCCTAATTAATATCGATAGAGCCAACGCCATCGCCGATGCACTGCCTGACATCGCCATTAACCTACTTACATCCATAGTACTCTTACTTGCTGTACCAATAATTTATGAGGTTATTTTCGTGACTTACTACGACACATTCACAATGACAATAATTGGTGTTGCCTTATCAGTCCTCACTACCGCATACTTCATCTACGTAATCGTGGCTAAGATACTTAGGAAGATTCAGAGGGCAGGTCAGGATGTCACGGGTAGATATGCGCACTGGGATAGACTATTAAACGAGGGATTACCAGGTATTATTGCAATTCTTGAATCAATAAATTACGATGAGTTAATCATCAAGATTCACCGCGGCAAGCTCGGTTATGTAGTGGCTGTGATTGTATATATCATAATATCTACGTTAATCGCAGGATTTGCACTATTCGGGCTAATATTCCTAGTAATACTTCCTATATTCGTATTTCCCATACCGACGCAATTACTAACGCAGTACTCGATACCCATTAGCTTAACGCTGGGCTTTGCACTAACGATGAAGCTCGCGTGGAATAGAATAAGCGAAAGCATTAGAACGCTATGGATGATTGACTCAATAACGTGGGAGTTAAGGTGGATTGAACATGACCTTAAAAGACTCTACAGAATTTAAACCCGACCTATACGTCATCGCTAGGATAATAACTATACTTCACGAACAAGGGCCGATGAATCGCACCAATCTTTCGACCGCAATTGGGTTGTCCTATGATAGGACCGTGGTGTACTTAACGTGGATGAGTGATAGGGGTTTGATTAGTATTGATAGTGATGGTTACGTTAAGTTAACGAGAAAGGGAGAAGAGACTTACTTAACGCTTGTTCAGTGGATCATTAACTATGTAGGTAAATTGAAATTTCCACGAAGATCAATAGGCGATCGTAGTAAGGATTAGCGTAATGCATTCGCGAGCTCTGTTATCTTTTGCCTCCAGTCCTTAGCCTTAACGATCGCGCTCGCCACTAATACTCCCTGTGTCCCGAGTTCTACTGCCTTCCTAACGTCGTCAAAGCTCTCAATGCCTGCGCCAGTAATTACGGGAATGCTTGGATTAACCCTCTTCACGAGTTCTACGGTCCTTACTATGACGTCAGGCCTCTCCCTACTCACGGCCTTACCCGTACCAATGAGCTCAGGCGGCTCAACAGCCACGGCGGTTGGTTCCAGCGCTGCGGCAGCTGCGCTCGTGAATGGGTCAGGGGCGCATACGAGGGTTTCCAAACCAAGGCTCTTTGCCCTGTTAACGAGCCAGCCAAGGTCATTAAGCAATAACCTATTCTCGCTGTGGTTAAGTATTACGCCAGACGCCCCAGTCTCCTTAATGAACTCAAGTGGTACGTGCCCGGTCCTAGCCCCTGGCTCTACTGGGTCGCCACTTTGTGCGTATACCGGTATTTCCACGTTCTCTGCCACAAGCCTGAGCTCGGTGACTGGTGGGGCGACGGCAATGGACACACCTAACTCCCTGGACACCGACTCAGCAACCTTGGCAAGTTCGAGAGCCCTCTTACCGAGTACCTCAGGGTATACCTTCATGTTTATAATTAGTATTGGTAATCTCATACAAACGGTTGGAATCGCGCTAATTATTAAATTATTAACCTTGCATAATCACACAATTACATAACCGCACTATTTGCCATTATTTACCCCTGAATAATTAATTCTAGTCTTCTTACACTTTTCATAAAGAACCATTGATAAGATCCAAATCGGCACTAAGCCGAGGCCCACCATTAGTGCCGTGATAATTGTGGTATTGACCCATTGAGGCACATGTAAATTGAATGTTAAGACTGTGAAGGATGCAAGAAGGGTTCCCGAGACATAGAAGCCGATTAGTCCGTAGAGCTGATTAGCAATTTTACAATTAATTTCATACTTCCTCATGATCATTATACCAATAATGAGTGCCGCAAATATTAAGAATGCCTCAAGGGAAGCTAGGGCAAAGCCGTAAAACACGCCTATCGTTATTAAGTTAAGGAGTCTCAGGATAAGGCCAACACCAAGTAGTCCGAGGCCTATGGCAGCGATTATTAAGGCCCAACGCCAATCAATTCTCATAACCCTACCTATTAACTAACTTATGCACCATTACTTAAGACTTGCCTCCACAGTATCTCCTCATGTGACCGTAGGTATAGAATCCAATGAAGAAACTACTACCTGTAAGTGTAACGAGTGCTATGGCTAATGGCGAATTCATTGTTAAGTGAAGAATTGATCCAGCAATACCTACCATGGTTGATAAAAGCGCTGCAACGCTAAAGAACCAATCCGCCAGGTTCTTAATCGTCCCGCAGTTAATAGTTAGTCTATGTCTTCTTGCAATAATGTATGCGCCTAACATTAATACAATCCCTATTAACAGTAATTCTATGGATAGTGAAATAAACCCTCCGTAAAATCCACCATTTAACATATTAATGAGCTTTAGCGTTATGGTTGTACCAAGCAAAACCACACCAATCACCGAAAAGACTATTCCAAACTTAAACTCCCTATTCAATGCACGTGGCTCTAAATACTTCATATATAATAAGCAAGTCATGTAGTAAATTTAAGGCTTTTCATATCAATATGTACTCACTTGGCAAATAACTCACAATAATGAGTACAGTACTTGATGCTAACTTACGATAAAACGCACTGACTTTAACGTTGAGTTTAATAGCATTTAAAGCCAATTAACATCGTAACTGCTCTCGCCAATTTCCTCCCTGATTTTAGCGAGTATGTCCATCGTGCCGAGATATGTCATATCTGTTAAATAAACCTCTATATTGTTTAGTATTTCCCATGTACGTGCATAATGAAGTATTGTCTCGACCTCAACAAGATCCTTTGGGAATATTTCAAACACGTCCATGCCCACGGTTAATGGATTGAATGTGGGTAATACGATTATGTTCATAGGGCCCGTGGTATTGACCTCGGTATTGTACATGTTCTTTCCAAATATTGACTTATCAACGTGTATCTTGACTATGACTGGAGCTCTCATTACGTAGCCCGTCACGTCCTGTATTAATATGGCTGGGTGGGTATGGCCCATTATTATCACGTCTGCATTCGTAAAATCCTCGATTCTAGGCCTTGAATTACCATGAAGTAGAAGTAGGTTCTTGCCGTCCTTACTCTTCATGATAAAGCCCCTGGAATCCACTAGATAGACATTAGGCTTTGCATCGTTACTTAATATTAGGTCAAGATTCCCATCATGATTACCCTTGACTAGTATTATCTTATTGAATTTACCACTAATTCTATTAAGGAAATCCCTAACCTCCCTGGCGCTCTCAATAATACTCGCTATTTCATGCTTAACATCACCAAGTATCACCAATGAAGTCGCGCCAGACCTCTCAGCCATGTCAATAATCAACTGGGCAATCCTCGCCGATTGACTCGGTATTCTAACACCCTTCTTACCAAGCTCTACCTCAAGCCCGACATGAGTATCCGCAATCAATAACCACCTTTCCCCATCCTCAGAATCAACAACAATGCCACGAAACTCCTCAGACACTGCATGACTAAAGTAGTCACTCAGCTTAAAAATAATTTGCGTAAATCAACCCAGGACGTACTTAATAATGTAAGTTAAAGCCTCCCTAATGCCAATACCGTAATAACCACCGCCATCCTGAACCCACCTAATGAGCCAAGGATCATAATGAATAACACTAGGCTCGGCGCCGAACAACTTACTAACAACGCCAACCCACTGCCTACCAAGTGACTCCCTAAACATATTAATAACAGGCCTGCCAATACTTACAGAACCCTTCCTTACAAAATCATGTAAATTCTTAAGAGCTGCCAGAGAACCGGGGTCTTGAATACCGACTGGATAAACAATATCACATCTCATAAGCACATTGGCAAATAAATCATCTAGGTTTGGCTCGAATGATGGAAAGTCAATAATAACATAATCAACACCAACCCTATCAACTAAGTAATTAATGACGGCCCCAACTCTATCACTGACATCACCATACGCATTAACTAGAGATAAATCACCACGACCAGAGGGGACCAAATAAACAGGACCGTACTCTGTAGAGACTATATGAATTACTTCGTTGAGCTTCGAAGCGCCAATTACGTGAGTCGCCAGGGTATGGGTAGGTAAGACACCAAGTAGGTGCAACGATGTACTGGGATTGCCCATCGCTAGATCCACGACAGCCAACTTAATACCCAACGCTACAGCCGTCCTAGCCGTAAGCACAGCCAACGTGCTCTTACCAACACCACCCTTCTGGCCAGAGGCAATGCACCTAACGCTCACGTTAATATAATAACACCTCAATTAATAAGGCACTAACGTAACATGAACAAACATTTTTAACTCGGCATTGATAAGGCATAAAGCGTGGAAATACCAAAGACAATACTAACCGAGGCAGAGAAGAAGGGAATAGACATTATTGATTTAATAGCCAAGGCATTATCGCTAGATCCAGCAACAACAAGCAAGGCTCACCTTGAACTTGCCGAAAAACTCCTCAACGAAGGCAAGACACTGATTGATAAGGATCCCGTACAAGCCAGTGAGAAGCTTTACAAGGCAGCTGAAGAGGCTGTTAAGGCCATGGCAGTGGCCTTGGACCTTGATGAGGCTAAGAAGGCGGCTGAGATCGGTAGGTGGACCTCACAGTTACTATTTGATGCAGTTGATAATGTTGCTGATAGGCTTGGCAAGAGAGAGGTTAGGTGGTGGTGGGGACGTGCATGGTTCCTACATGTTGAGGGATTTCATGAAGCTAGATTGAGGCCGGACCAAATCAGGAGGGAT
>JAGDXB010000057.1 GCA_023256215.1 Vulcanisaeta sp.
AGCTATGATGTACATATTCATAACGTGGTTATCCATCGTCGATATTACGGTAGTTTTCGAAACGAGCTATGCCGTGTTTGCAATCGTTGCCGCACTGATGCCTTATATTAGGAGGAATATTTATGAGAGGTATGTACCAATAAGGACTAGGATAGCTGGTGTGCCGTTAATAACGTGGGTCGGTATTGCAGCCTTCGCATTCCTAGTATGGGCACTCTACGAAACCTGGGGCAACCCAATACTGCTACCCTTAAATCCACTTACGTATGAGTCATTGGCCGTGATGTACGGCCTAGGCATAGTCATGTACCTAGTGGCCAGGTGGTACAATAGCAGGAAGGGAATAAACATAGACATGCTATTCCAAGAAATACCACCTGAATAATTATCTATTAATTGCAATTATTATTTAAAATCTTTTCAGAAATATTTATTAAATCCTATTTTTACCAAAAATTTGGGGATTAATATGCGAAAATAGTAATAATTGGTGGTGGTATAGCTGGTACTTTTTTGGGTTATTTCCTCAAAATTGAAGGATATGATGTTACGATAATACATAATGGCAGAAAACCACCCCTTGTTGACCTAGTTTTTTCCAACATGCTACCTTCACCCAGTGATGTTCGTGTTACTAAGGAAACTATGAGAATATACAGGGGCTTTGAGGAGGAATTCAAGACAACCTTTCTCAAGAACTACGTAGCACTTCACATATATCCCAACAGGGAGTCCTTAAAGTTGGTAGAGCCGGTAATACCTGATATAGTAGATGCTGGTGTGAGGGTTAGGGTTTTCGATTCGAAGGAGGCTAATGAGGTTACGGGCTTGATATATGGCGATGATGAGTATGTGATTCATGGCGAATATGAGTATTTAGTGTCCATAAGGAGGATCATAAATATACTGCATGGAATATTAGACATTATCCGTGGTACCGCATCATTAAAGATTGAAAATGGTAACGCCTATGTTTTAGTTAATAATGAGAAATTAACGGGTGACGCCGTCGTACTTGCTGCGGGAGGTTGGAATGTGGAGATAGCTAGGGAGGCTGGTCTTAAACTGCCGCTTGTTAATTATGGTACGAGGGCGCTGGCTATCATTGGTAGAACGCGATTAAATAAGTACTCAATATCTGACTATACATATGATTATTACACGAGGCCCATGGGTAATTTACTAGATCCAATAGCCTTCATAGCCGGTGATGGTAATGTTAAAACAAATGATTTAAGGCAGGTAAGGAGACTTACGAATAAGTCATACGCTAATTGGCTAATTGGTAGTATGAAGAAGCGTGACCCATCAATGATGATATCTGCAATAGCTGGTTATAGCCTTGTCGAGATGGCCTATGACTATGAACCAGTCATTGGCAAGGTACCTAATACTAATAATTTATACTTAATAGGTGGTTTTGATGGGTATGGCGCTAAATTAGGGCCTGGACTCGCCTTTGAGTTGTCAAGATTGATAATGGGGCTTAAGCCAACCATAGATATTTCATGCTATGATATAAATAGGTTTAATAATTATGAAGGCCCGCATGACGTCGATCCACGTTGGGAGCCTGTTATGCTTTACCTACCTGCACCAAGTGGTGCAAGTCCCTGCTTCTATAAGGGTGGTTTAAGGGCGTGATTAAATGAGGGTCGTTGTTCTAGGCGGCTCTGGTCTTATTGGCAGTGTTATCGTTAGTGAGTTGGTAAGGAGTAATGTCGACGTTTTGGTTATTGATTTGGTTAAGCCTAGGTTCGATGTTGAGTATTTGTTTGGTGACTTGAATAATATTGATGATATAGCCAGTAAGATTAGGGGCGCCGATTATGTGATTAACGCTGCGCAGTATTACTTCAATATTAATGCTATGAAGGCTTGCCTAAAGGCTGGTGTTAACTATATGGACCTTGGCGGATTATTCTGGATGACGCAGAGGCAATTGGAGCTTAATGATGAGTTTGAGAGGGAGGGCTTGCTTGCGCTTATTGGTATTGGTGCTGAGCCAGGTATTACCAATGTTGTTGCTGCCTGGATCTATAGGAACCACGGCACACCCATAAGCATTAAGATTAGGGATGGCTGGGTCTCCAGGTCTGGTAAGATTAATTGGAGTGTCGATACTCAACTTGATGAGTTATCAATGAAGGCGCCAGTCTTTGAGGGTGGTGAGTATAAGTATTACGAACCAACGTCTAGATCTGAGTATGTGGATTTTGTTGAACCCATTGGCAGAGTTAGGACGTACTTGACGATACATAGTGAGTTAGCCACATTTCCTCAATCATTCAGCGGTGTTAGGTACGTTGATTGGATGGAGGGTGGTACTGGGTTTGAGGATATGTTTGTTCTTGCTAGGTTATTTGGTGATAATACGGAGGTCATGGGTATAAAATCGAGAACGTACCTAAGGGAGTTACTTAGGGCCAAGGGTTTACTTGGATATTCAAGCGATGAAGTTCCTGATGAGTGGGAGTCGGCCAAGGTTATTTTTGACTATGGTGATAAGACTGTCGAGGTTGAGTTCATGAGTGGACCTCACGGGATGTTTGATGGAACACAATACATGACAGGGATTCCGTCAGTCATCGCCGTGCTGAGTAGGGTTAGTGGCAGGGGAGTATTACCTCCTGAAAGAGTGATAGAACCTGAACCGTTTATTAGCAAACTGAAGGAGAAAGGAATAGCCTTTTACTATAGAGAAAGTAGGAGACTTTAGAGCAAATGTTCGAATTCCTCAAGCCCCAACTTCCTTAACACCTCCCTCGTCGGTTTACCATCAACCCAACCCCTCAACTCATAATACTTCTTTATACCCCACTCAAAGAACTTCTCAGCCGTATGTCCTTTAGCAGGTCCTTCAGGCAGGGCTTTTTTCAAGACCTTTGGCGGTAATTCGTCCTTAACCCACCTACCCTCCTTAACGTGGAATAGCCTTTCCGTATTAAATATCCTCTCGCCAATCGTTATTAATTCATCATATGTTAAATTCCACCCTGTATATGCATTCAGTAGCTCAACAATCTCCTCAGGTCTTAAGGAATCATCCCCCACCTGATCAACAAAGTTGCAAAGGACAAGGCTATCATACATAGCGTAGTAGTTTTGCTCCCACACCGTAAACACTATCTTCTCCTCAACCTCAGCCAATGGATCAAAAACCTTGTTAGGGTATGGACCGAATGGGTACGGACCAAGCTCTATCATCGCCGGCCAAGCCTCATTGTGATCACCACCCCTATTGGCCGTTGCATACGCTATCACGAAACCCTTAAGCGCCCTTGGGTCATAGGCAGGGAATCCCTGGCCCCTAGTGCCAACGAAGGATTCTGGGTCATTATACTTTACCGAGAGGTAATAGGCGCCCTCAGCCAGCTCCTTACCAATGTCTCTCCTATAGGCTATATCCTCTATTAATTTAATGTAGGTATTGGCATCACCCCACTGGATCTTAATCGGTAATTTACCCTTTTGTGAGAGCTCCGTAGCTGTTGCCAAGGTATTTCCTGTGCTTATTGTGTCAAGTCCATACCTATTGCACATATCGATCATGGTAAGTATGGCGTTTGGATCATCAACGCCTAGATTAGAGCCTAGGGCGAAGAGTGACTCGTACTCATACTTAATATTATTGCTGCTTTTACCATTCCAGGAGGCCCTACCAATCTTTGTGCATGCGATGGGACATAGTGCACAGCCATGCCTCTTAACGAGGAATTTCTCAGCAAGTACTTCTCCGCTGAATTTCTCGGCTGTAGGCATAACGCCGGTCTCGAAATTCCTGGTCGGTAATGCACCGACACTATTTATTATATTCACAAGGACCGATGTACCGAATTTATGGAGTGGGTCCTTACCACTACCCTTAGCTATCCTACCACTCACCTTAACACTAACCTCCAGCAACCTCTTCCTATCAAAGGCCTCGGCAAGGAGGTCCCTATTACCCTTAACAAACATGCCCTTAACCAACTTACTACCCATGACGGCACCAAGTCCACCCCTACCGGCGGCTCTCTGTGTGAATGAACCCATTATACTCGCAAACCTAACGAGATTTTCACCAGCTGGACCTATTGCTATGACACCGCAGTCATTCTCACCAAGGCACTTCATCTCCCTCCTAATCAGCACCTCTGTTTCAAGGGCATCCTTACCCCATAGATGCCTGGCGTCATGGAACTCCACATTACCATTAATAATAGATATGTAAATAGGCTCATCAGCCCTATCCTCAAGTACAACACCATCATAGCCAGACTTCCTAAGCCAATATGCGAAATTACCAGCCATTTTAGAATGAGTGTAGGAACCCGTTAATGGAGACTTGGCTACAAATGTCATCCTAGATGAGGCAATGGGCACGACACCGGTCAACGGCCCCGTGAGCATGTAAAGTTTATTCTCAGGACCTAGGGGGTCAATACCCTTAGGAATCTCCCTAAGAGCCAGGTATGCGCCAAGGCCGCGGCCGCCAAGAAAGCGCCTAATCACGGTATTATAATCAAGGTACTCAACCCTATACGACCTACTTCGCAGATTAATCCTAAGCAGTGAGTACTTAAGCGGCATGCGTATCAGTGTTATTACTTATTTTTAAATATTACGCGTAAAGTTATATAAAATAATTCCATAAATTATCGATAAAATAAGAAAAATAATCGAATTTTAAATTAATATGGAAAATAAATTACTATTTTTATAGCTCGTATGAAGCACCAGCGTGTTTCAAAATCTCTGCACGATACTTACTATACCACCAAGCAACAATGAATCCGACCAAGAACCAGCCTATTGATATGAGGACAGCTATGTTAAATGGGTAAGAGGGTAATGGATAGACGCTGTAGAAGAATACAACGAATGCCGTTATTGATGCAACTGTCGGAGCTATGACGTAGGTCAGGTAGAACATGAGGTCCTTTCTACTTAGGCCTACGGTTTTATGCTTATAATAGGTCAATGCTGTGTTAGCCACTATATGTGTCGCTATCATCCCAAGGCCATCAATAGTTAGTAGGAAAACCGATCCATTGAATGGGCCTAATAGAAAGCCTGCTATTAGTGCCATGACCATAACAGCTATGTAATACCAAATAAGTGCTATGTATGGGGTCCTATACTTAGGATGAATGGAGTCCGCCTTTATCTTCTTGAACCAAAGGCCATCTCTAGCAGTACTAAACCACAACCTACTGACACTATTGAACTTAGCCACTCCATAAGCCGCATAACTATTAAGTACGAAGGCAAGTAGTAATGCCCAACCCACAGGACCTAGGTACTTGTAAAATACTATAAAACCAGGGTCTGGAGACGCAGCAAAACTGCTCATATCATTTATACCCCAACCAACCGTTAACGCGTATGACGCAAGGATTAGAGCAACTCCACCCAATGCCCATGCTATATATAATGCGGATTTGACGGTCTTTTTAGGATTCTGAACCTCTTCAGATATGGTGGTTGCTGTACCTAACCCTACAAAGTCTAAGATGGAGAAAACGGTGCCAAAGAATATCAAACTCCATGCGCCCTTAACAGGCACTGGCGTAAAGGGTTCCACGGCCTCAAAAAGCGACATGTGAGGAAGCACCATGGCTATTATGAGTATTGAGGCGATTATTATATAGAAGATCTCTGCGAACCCTGTATACATTGCGTAATCAAGCGATGGCTTAATACCTAGATAGGCCAGTATTACGCCATAGGTTGGTACTATAAAGGCAAACAATACCCATAAGTATGGTATATGATAAAATGCGGGATTGATGTAATAAAGCACGGTAGCCAACCCTAAAGAGCCAAAACCCGCTGCGCACGTGAAATTATCAGTGAGCCAATACCAAAGCGTCAAAACACCTAGAAATCCTGATGCCCTAACCGAATAAGCGTAGTAACTACCAGCATTAACAATCTCCTGTGAAAATAGGTAAGGCACAATCAACCATAACGCATAAATTAACCATGCTATCACCAATGATAATGGCATAGCACCTAACGCAAAGGCCGCAGTTGCAGTAAGCAATATCGCCACATCACCAGCTGGCGACATGTATGAGACTGACTGATAAACGGCATGCCAAAAGCCAACGGCGCCTCTCTTTAATTGTGTAGGTTTTACAGGTGGAGAACTCATTAAAATAAATAAATGATGTTTTACTACTTTTAAGCTCTATGCGATGGCTTTCTATACTTTATCTATCTTTATTGCATAACTCTAAAATAGTTATATATTTTATAAATAATATGGCTAGATATTGTTAGACGATTGTTGGCTAATTGAATGTGAAATAATGATTATTTATTATGGAAATAACTTGAATATTTTTTAAATTAATAATAATATCTACGTGAGAAAATATTTATTAATTAGTTATTTTTATTCTATTCTTATATGATGGGTGAGGATGTTAGTAGGATTGTTCGTGAGCACTTGTTCGGTACTTGGCGTAGGCAGAGGGGTTGGGAGCCTCTGAACATTGTTAAGGCTGAGGGTGTTTACTTCTATGATTCCCAGGGTAGGAGGTACCTGGATTTCTCCTCACAGTTGGTTAATGTTAATCTTGGTTATGGTAATGAGAATGTAATCA
>JAGDXB010000084.1 GCA_023256215.1 Vulcanisaeta sp.
GCCACCGCTAAACCAACCAAGGCCCATGCCTTTAATCCATACAACTCCATGGTTAGTCGATGAAGGACTGGGCACTTAATTAGTGCTTGAGTGTTTTATATGGTATTGCGTATTGAGGTACTATGGGCATTCCCTACCTAAATTAAATTGCTTATTTTATACGGTTAAAGCGTTTTTATCCTATACCTTGCGTAAACGATGAGGAATGCCGTTCCCAGTATTATTACGAGCGCCACTATAGGCGGTGTTGTTAATAGAAGCAAAATACCTAGTAATGTAAATGCCACCACAGCTATTAGGTACATTATTAAGCCTCCCTTAACGCGGAATGGTATATCATTAACATGCCTTAGATGCCACAATGCACTATAACCTATTGCTGCGTACATGAAGGAGTCAAAGCCGGCCGCAACATATAGGGGTATTGAGAAGCTTTTTGTGTATGTGACTATGAAAAGCATAGCCACAGCCACGGCATATAGGAAGAGAAGGGCTGTGTATGGTGTGAAGAACCTCCTGTGAACCCTACCTAAAAATCTAGGTAGTGTGCCTTCCCTACCTAATGCGTATATAAGCCTTGATGTTCCCAGCACCCCTGCATTGAATGTACTGAAGCTCATTAATACGCTAATTATTACCATGAAGACCGCGCCCTCACCACCAAGTAAGTACTTACCGAGTAATACTTGTGGTATTAGCATGGATATCAATGATTTGATTGGTACGTGCATGAATATGGCCGTTGATATAGATATAAAAACAACACCTAAGATAGAGACTCCTATGGGTATCGCCATTGGTAAGCTCCTCCTATAATCCGTAGCCTCCTCACCGAGTGTGGTTACCCTACCGTACCCCAGGAAGAAATAGACGCCAACGGCAGCCGCACTCAATGCATTTACAGGGTTGAAACTCCCCAGTGTCTGGGCTTGTGCAGTGATGCTTTTGGATATGAATGCACTAATTATTGATACTGCTATTAAGGAGGCAGCTATGAAGTACGTAACCCCCATCTGGAAATTACCCGATATTTCAACGCCAATTATATTGATTATTAATATTAGCGTCATAACGATTAATGACAATACAAGAGGTGTTAGTGCACTGAGTAATGCTCCATGAACATAGAGACTTATTAGGTAGTAAAGTACGTAACCCACCACATACCCCTCAACACCTGCTGCTCCCAATATTATGAAGACCCACATCAATGATAAACCAAGTGCAATAGCATCACCTAAAGGCCTTCTTAGGAATACCCTATTACCTGCCGCGGTTGGGTATATACTGACGAGCTCGCTATACGCAAATGATGACATTATCACCAATGCAGTAGCCACCAAAATGGCCACTATCTCATTGATAAGAGAACCAGCCGCGAGGTCTAGAAGCATTATGCTTGGAAATACTGAGGAGGCTAATGGCGTGCCCATCGTTACGGCAACCAACCTATTGAATTTAAGCGCTCTCTTTAGGGACATACTACCTACCCCATAACTCCTCCACTATTGCATCAAGAATTATTTGATCACGTTCAGGCCCATAAACCTCTAGTACGCCATCGAGGTATAGGTGAGACGGGTTCTTTAGGCCCTTAAATACGTCAACCAGCACGGAAGCCTCACCAACAATCTTAACCCTACCTACACTGGAGTCGCTTGTTCTATTTATTGTTGTGATTCTGCCATTACTCACATTCACTAAAAAGCCTAGTTTCTCGTCCTTACACCATATCAATACATCAGCACTCCATTTCCTAAGCATTTTCTGAAGTCTCTCATTGCTATTATACCTTTCAGAGAATTTGTTAAGTACGTTCTCTAACTCGTCACACTTCATATAGATCACCACCTATACATATCCATTTTCCGAAAGCCACTTGATGTATTGCTCCTTCGTCAATAAGACTGAACGGTTACACAAATTCCTCATTATGGTTTCCATCCTCTCATTTGCAGCCTGTATCCTCTTCAACTTCTTCATATCGCCCTTAACGTCTATGGACCCATCAATAACCATCTCAATAAAGCTCTCACTGCCCTCGCATATCTTAATCATGGTGCTGTAATCCTCGACGAAGTACGTAATCTCAGCCCTTCCTTCATATTCCCTTAACTTAGTCCTTGGCACCAAGACGAATTCCTTAATCTCCCCATCTACCGTGTATTGCCAAATACCTATGCCTAATTCCTTAATTATTATTAATTCAGTGGCTGTATACACGCCCTTACCCAGGTCACGAAACCTTACATCACTATTCAAGGTATTTTTCAATTCATCGAGAAACTCCTGGGTACCATATACTAATTGCTTATGAACCTTCATATTAATCCTCGACAGTAATAACCTCCCTTCTAACCCTTATACCCCTCCTTTTTAACTCATTTATGAACCACGTAGGCTCAATAACGCCCTCAGGAGCATACAACCCAGGGCTTATATTACCCCTATTCTTAACTAGGTATTGGGCACCAATACTTGCAGACCAACCGGTCAATTTATACATCCTATCCGCACCACTATAACGTACTATCGTTAAAACGCCATTCCTCTTCCCCTCGACCTCGACCCAAAAGCCCGACGCCTCAACACCCCCAGACCTAAATTGCTCATATGTCTGATGAACAAAGTGCGCCAGGAACTCCCTAGCCGATATTTTGACCCCATGAACATCAACCTCCTTATCCTCAGTAAGCCCAATAATTGCCAATTGCCTTAACAAGGTATTTTGCCAATCAGGTACTAGACCACCGCGTATTGTAACATTCCTAACACCCTTTAGAAACCTCGGTATAGTTATTGGTTCAGGATGCCCTGTATAATAAACATCAACCTTACCAATAGGTTCCGGAAACTCCACGGTCATCTTTGATTGGAGGGCTGGTACATATGTTAATTCGCCATCTAGGTACATGGGCACGTTACCTGTTACTGCATGGAAGGTATGGAGTATCACCGCCAAACCCCTCGCATCAGTCGCACTGCCTATCCACGCTATATTTATCTCGTCAGTCTCATCTAAGTATTCATAGCCAGCACGGGCGCACACATTGGTGATGCCCGGCGTCCAACCCATCCCAATCAATACCCTAGAACCACTGCCCCTAATGGCATCGCTTAACTTTAAAATCTCTAATGTTGCATCATAATCATCATTTATATCGACATAGTCCCTCTCAACCTTCATTAACGCACCTATTACTATTTTCTCATACTTATAGAAAGGACCTACCGTGTTTATAACGATATCGGAATCCTTTGCCGCATCTATTAATGCCTTTTCATCATTAATATCAAGTTTTATAACTGAGATCTTGGTAGATGATGAACCAGCACTTCTTAACTCACTTGCTAATTTGTCCGCAGCATCCTTATTTATATCAGCAATCATTACCTCATCAACGTTACTTGAGTATAGGTCTTTGACGACAGCATTACCCATATCACCGGCACCACCTAGAATTAGGTAACGAGCGCACATTATAATTTGTAGTTTGTAAAGTTATTTAAAGTATTGTTATTATATATTTTATATAATTAGGTTGGCCTTCTTATTAATACCCCGCAATATCCATGTATATAGAAATGGCGCCCTACTGGGTATTTTAACGTCCATCCATTTCTTCATTAGCCTTAATTCCTCATTGAATGCCCACGCACTTAAACCCGCCAGGTCGGTCCTACCACTATTGTTATTGATTACCTCGTTCCATTTATTGATTATTTCTGTCTCTAATTTACGAACATCATTAATGTACTCCCTAACCACATCACTTCCAAAACCCATAACTAACTTCCTCCTTAGGTATTCCGAGGCCCACCAATAATTACGTGAGTTGTACCTATTCGTTGGTGGCTCATTCATTACCTGCTTCAGCACTCCCTCGGTATCATCAATCATAAACAACGGCTTAAATACGCTAAGGCAGGGTAATGACGTGCCAGTAAACCAATGAGTACTAATACCACTGCTCTTTAATATTGAGACTTGGGAAGAAGCCGTTTGGGTAGGTCTTAGGTAGCCACCGTAGTGCATGCATACATCCCTCATGGACCCTCCCCATGGATAGTAAGGCTCCCTCGCATGACTTCTCAAAATCCCCATCACATAATCGAGAGTTATGTCGCCCTCCATAGCCTTCAACGCGTTGAACGTGAATCTCCGCCTATCCCTACCGTGTGCGAAGTACGTATAGACCTTGTCTGAGAAGTACCTACTAAAGCTGAAGTTACGGATCCTCCTGGATAACTTAACCACCTCGTCAGACGCTAAATCCCAATCATCCTCTATCGTTAGTGCGTTGGATATTGAATAAACAGTGTCTATCCTCTTGGCGACCCAGTACTTGCCCGCTGTCTCTAGGACCCATGCCTCATTAGGGTCGGCAATCATGAAGGAATTGCTGTATAGCATCTTATGCTCATAACTTGCATTACCACCTTGCCCATAGTCCTCAATAACCCTAACCATGAAGTCCAGTGCCTCCCTAGCACTGCGGGTTCTCTCGAGCGCCAGCCTAATGATGTCCATACCCAGTATGCCCCTCATCAGTAATCTCTCCCTCGTAAAAACGGCAGTATTACCAATAGCAAGATTGAATTCATTAACACCCATCTCAGCGCCCCAAATCCACCAGGGTCTCGAGATTAGTACAGCGTAGGTCTCCTTAACCTGGGGGAGATCAACGTAGGTAAGCCTGACCCTATCCTCATCATGCTTAAGCCTCGGTATGTACTCAAGGACCTGGGCCTCATTAGGATCCCTATCGCTGTTCTTTGCAAATATCATAACATGATCCCTAGTCGCCCTGGGCGTAGCAACAACAATATCACACATAAGTACCTAGCAATTTAACTACTAATGAAAATAAAAGGCTTAGTCAGTTACGAGGTCGCGAATGAAGATTAAGATATCATCTTGATCGCATTTACTAGGTTCTTTATCTTTTGCTTGAGAGTCTCCAAGCCCTCTGTCTCCATCAGCCCCGTGTTTACTGTCCATGACTACATCATTGCATATAGTACGAACATCACGCACCTCCCTAGATTGATCATGCTGAATCTCGATACGTATATGGCGAGTTCATTATACAGTGATGAGTCTGGTTCCCCACTAATGACCGTTATGTCTGCGTAGACAACGCTCATGAGAATTTCCATGATTAACCTCATGATGTAGAGGAACCGAGCTCAATAACGCTGAAGTAATCAAGCCCAAGAAGTAAGCCCACGTCAAACCTAAACCCAACACCTAAATCATAAACATCACCAATGAATCCAAACATGAAGTGCTACCCCAGGAAGTAGTAGTAATACCGCCAAGACTAACGCACATTCATGTTGCTTGATCCTGAGTCATCATAACAACCCCACCTCACGGTGAAGCTTTAGTAATTCATGTTGTGGGTATTCTTGGTGATTGTTGATTTTAGGTTGGTTAGGTGCAATGATTATTGTAGTGAGCATAATGGTTATGACCAAGCTCGATTCATGCAAGGACACGTGTAACGAAATTAGTGAGGCTATGAAGAATTGAGGTCTCTACGTTAGTGATAAGAAAATAAGGACTAAGTACGTAATGCGCCAATACATGGATAATGAAAACCCCAACTGCGTAGAAATTAAGTGAGGCTTTCCTCCATCCCTAAGGTATTATATTTCATTATTAAGGTCGTGGTTGTGGCCCCTCACATCTTACCAACAAGCCCTCTCAATTCTATTCTCAACATCCCTCTCGACATCCTTCAAAACCCTACCCAAATCAATAGATACCTTAACCCCCAACCTAGCCAGTGCCCTAGAGACCTTGTCAGCATCGCCAAGGACCTCAAGCATTATTGACAATGCATCGAGGAACATACCGTAAGCCCTGGCTAGAGATGCGTACTCTCTAAAGTCAAGCACGTAATAATCCCTAACCAAACCCACACCCAACCTCAAGAATTCAAACCCAGCATTACTTTTAAACCCCCTACTCATTAATGCACGGACTTATTACCTAAGTATTACATAAATAATGCAATCTCATTACCACATTAAATTAACAACAATAATGCGCCGTCAAAAAGCATATCAGTACCATTATATATCCTAGTGAGAAATAGTCCAGAATAATTTTGAAACCTAGATCCACGGACCCAGTAGAGAATAATATGTACCTATAGTACAGCTAAGAGGCATATAGGTGAATACGTACTAAGATTAGACAAGACAAAGTGATAAGCGCGGAAAAACACTTTAGACACTTCTTTAAAGTATCTTCTTTAAGTAATATTTCTAACCTTATTAATTATTCTTAAAACTATCGTAT
>JAGDXB010000106.1 GCA_023256215.1 Vulcanisaeta sp.
TTACTAAGTACGTAGACCCTGGACTAAGGGGCGCATTATACGGAAATCCATACCAAGTACTTCTACAGCTCATGGGTGTTGCCGTGGTTATAGCCTATGATGCACTCATGACATACCTAATACTTAAGCTCATAAGCAAAATCACACCCCTGAAGGCACCCATAGCCGCATTGTTGGTGGGAGATAAGGAGATGCATGGTGAGGTGGCCTACGACGAATTTGCCTTCGCATCCCAGGGAGATGCT
This sequence comes from Vulcanisaeta sp., assembly GCA_023256215.1. GTDB lineage: Archaea > Thermoproteota > Thermoprotei > Thermoproteales > Thermocladiaceae > Vulcanisaeta. The sequence continues at coordinate 246 of JAGDXB010000106.1, forward strand.
GAAAGGGTAGCAGCGGGTCTTGTTGTATCGGTAATGAATAACATCAATAATAGAGATCACGAGAAAGAATGATATAGATATTTAAAAAATATTATTAATATCATAGTCAAAATATAATATATGATATATTAAATTTTTCCTTGATAAATATATAAATAATTAATATTCCTTATTCTCATAATAATAAAATTTATATATAATGACCATATGATAGATAATGCTTAAATATATATCGAGCATTAATAAATATTGCCTTGGTATGTCTATAGTGACTAAGTATTTTGACGGATGCGGCGTGCTTGGTATTCTAAGAAGGAATAATTCGAAGGATAAGATTCCTGGAGACATACCCATAATTGCTATGGAACCTGCAAAACCAAGAGGAGCAGGTCTTGGTTCTGGTTTTGCTGTATTTAATACCGAGGGTGGTGCATTACGGTTAGGCGTCTTTTCGCGTTATGAGTCAACTAAGTATGTTGCTGATTTGCTAAGGGATTATTTGCATGATAATGGCTTTTCCATAGTCTCCAGTAGGGTTAGGGCTGAGACTAAGGGTATTGTTGATATTGAATATATTGTTGAGGGTGACGGGAATATCGACAATATTATTCATGAGTTTAACAGGGTGCTGTGGAAGGGCGGCATGTTGGGTAGGGTCTATTACTGGGGTCGTCATGTGGAAGTTTTCAAGGGTGTTGGGTATCCTGAGGATATTGCTGAGGTTTATGATATCAGTAAAGTAAGCGGTGATCTCTGGATAGCCCACACTAGGTTTCCTACGAACTCACCTGGTTATCTCCCATATTGGTCTCATCCATTTTCCGTCAACGACATTGCCGTGGTTCATAACGGTGAGCTGAGTTCCTACGGGCTTCACGTGAGCCACTTATCGTCTGCCTTGGGCATTGATGGCCTTGTTGGTACTGATAGTGAGATTGTATCATATATAATGAATTATTTAGTAAATAGCGTTGGGCTTAGTGTTGAGGATGCTGTTAAGGTATTGATAGGTGATGACTTGGGGCTTACGGTTTTAAATGCTGATTTGAGGGGTTTGATGAGGAAGCTTAGGTGGGCTGTGCTTGATGGTCCTTTCACGATAGTGATGGGGATTTGGACAAACAATGACTTGTATATGGTGGCTCTCGCTGATCGTTTTAAGTTAAGGCCTGTTGTTGTGGGTATGGATGAGAGTAATTACTATGTTGCCAGTGAGGAGGCGCAGATTAGGGCTGTCTCGCCAAACGCTAGGGTTTGGACTTTGGAGCCTGGTGGTTACTTCATAGTTTCGCTACGTAGGGGAATAATTAGTTGGGGCAGGGTCTTGGATCAGGTTGAGGTGTTCTTCCCAAACAGGCTCTTCCCAAGATATAGTGGTTCTGACGCCATTGATGCTACTGGGTTGAGTTATAGGGAGATCAATGAGGAGATCCTGAGGAGGTTTTTAAGGGGCGACAGGGTTGTTAGGGTGATTAATGTCAATGGACAGAGGTACATAGGGGTTAACCTACCTAGGTATGGCTTAAGGGATGTTACTGTGGAGATCTACGGTACGCCGGGTAACTCATTGGCTAACTTAAATAATGGTGTTAACTTTGTAGTTTATGGCAATGCGCAGGATGATGTTGCCGATACAATGCATGGGGGTTCTGTGATAATTCATGGTGATGCCAGGGATGTCGTTGGGCAAGCCTTACAGGGTGGTTATATATTCATTAGGGGTAACGCTGGTAATAGAGTTGGTATTCAAATGAGGGAGTACGTTAATAAGAGACCTTACCTCGTAGTTGGTGGTAGGGTTGATGATTATCTCGGCGAATACATGGCTGGTGGTGTAATTATGGTGCTTGGCATCGATGCGTATCTACAGGGTAAGGATGTAGAGCTCGTTGGTAAGTATGTGGGTAGTGGTATGGTTAGTGGTAAGATATATATTAGGGGTAGGGTTGATCAGAGCAAAATAGGGCTTTCTCCATTGGTAGGCGATGTAAAGGCGCTTATGAAAACCGCCGAGAACGTATATTCAGAACTGATTATTAAAGTGATGAGTAAATTCAGTGGTGGAACTAAGCCGCGTGTGGAGTATAGGGAATTGTACGAAGATGAAATCCGGGAACTAAACCCCATTCTAAATAGATATGCTAATTACCTAAATATCGATTATAGTATTATTGAGGAATTACTTGGACTTAAGTATACAGTCATACAGGGATTACCCCTAGCATCTGCCGAATGAGAATTTATCAATAGACTATTTATAATATGAAATAAATACTTAAAAGGTGTTTATTCTAAATATTTTAATGAGCTAAATGGAGAAAGTATTTAGCTTAAGTAACATAAGGTTTGTCAGGGACTTCCTACCTATACCGAGCAAGGATATTGAGAGGGATTTCTGGAATGGTGAGGTTTTAAGCGATATTAGGTCGATGGCATTGAATGGAAGGCCTATAAGGATATTTAGGGCCGGCCTTAGAGCCAATAGAGTACTTGATAGACTTAGTTTTGGGTTTGATGAGGTTAAGCTCAAGGGTAATGAAGGGTTTAAGGCTTCGTTGGTCAGTTCCATAGCAGGTATTGAGGTTAGTGCGCCCATCTACCTGGCCGACATGTCGTTTGGTTCCTTAGCCGGTATTCCAAATATTGTGGAGGCTGAGTTGGCTGATGAGCTTAACATAATCAGTGGTACAGGTGAGGGTGGTCTTCATCCTGAGGTTGCTAAGCATAAGAGGATATTTGTTCAATGGGCTTCAGCAAGGTTTGGCGTTGATATTAATACGTTAATGGCTGGTGTGGGCATCGTGATAAAGATTGGGCAGGGTGCCAAGCCAGGAATTGGTGGGCACCTGCCAGGTAGTAAGGTTACTAACGTGATTTCCATGGTCAGGAGAATACCGCCAGGTACTGATGCGCTGTCTCCGGCTCCTCACCACGATATTTACTCAATAGAGGATTTGAAACAGAGGATAGAGGCTCTTAAGGAGGCTACGGGTAAACCCGTGCTCGTCAAGATAGCGGCTACGAATTACGTACCGTATGTAGCAAGTGGTATTGCTAGGATGGGTGCTGATGGCATCATAATAGATGGCCATGGCGCCGGTACTGGGGCTACGCCCATGGTAGTCAGGGATAACATTGGCATACCCATTGAATTAGCCATTGCCTCCGTGGATTCCGCATTAAGACGTGAAGGCTTAAGGGATAGGGTTACAGTAATAGCGGCTGGTAGGATCTCCTCTGCTGACGATGCTGCGAAGTTAATAGCCCTTGGCGCGGATGCTGTGTCTTTAGGAACGGCATTGCTCATTTCGATGGGCTGCATCATGGCCAGGACATGCCATAGGGGTAATTGCCCTGCCGGAATAACGTCACGCTTAACCGAGGGTACCAAGATCGTCGATTACGAATTAGCAAAGAGGGGTGCACGGAATTTCTTAGTGGCATTTATGAAGGAGCTGGGCCTAATATTGGATTATCTGGGCATTGATGATGTTAGGAAGCTGGTTGGTAGAAGGGACTTACTTAAGGGTCAATGCATTTCTCACGAGCTAGCTAAGATATTGGGCATTAATAGCGATGAGTGTGAAGGCCCAAGGCTTGTGTATGAGGATGGGCAGTTACGGAGCCCTGACTATGCAATTTACATTAATCAGCTATCGTTAAGAGGAAGCCCCGTAATAGTTAGTATGGGTAGTAATGGACCTCCTGAGGTTGAGAAACCTAGAAAATTACTCGATTGGCTTAGGTTCGACGGTGCGCAGGTTACGAAGCCTGCAATAGATCCTTATAGGGAGAGTATTGATACGAGAGTTAGGTTAATGAGGGATAGGCTTGAGTTATCAATGCCGGTCATAATTAAACCCCCGCTTAAGGTGTCCAGGGATAATATTGAGATACTTAAGTTGCTAGTGAATGTATTGGCATTGGCTATTGATTTGACGGGAATTGATCATATTGGTGAAACCGGTGGCTATTTAAATAGGGTCTTCTGGGATAAACCTGTTGATGGATTAGGCGCTCTCGTTATTGATTATATCTCCATTAAACACCACATTGAGGGATTTAGGAGCTTGGGCATACCGATGTATGTTAGGGTTAAGCCTACGGTTAATTTGGACGAATTATTAAGCTTCTTAAGTAGGAATTACGACCACGTCTATGGGGTTATTGTAAATGATGAGAATTCCTACGGAGAGAACGGTGTATTTACTGAAGCATTTATCACGAACCTGGATATTGGTTTGAGGAAACTTGGTATTAGGTACGATGTCGATGTAATAGTTCATATGGATCGCGTTAGGAGTAGTGGCGATATTGTTAAGTTATTGGCGTTGGGCTCAGATGCTGTTGAGGTTGGTTCAATGCTTGAGCGGGCAATTCATGGTTATACGAGTCTTGAGGATTTCACAGAGAGGTCGTTTAAGTTGATGGTTGGCATTAAGAAGGAGATTGCTCTAATGCTCGGTGCTGCCGGTATATATAGATTAACGTCGATAATAGGTAATAGGGAGCTCCTTAGGGCGCTTGATCCTAAGGTCAAGGCTTTGCTGAGTATTAAGGTTGCTGGAGAGATGTGATTGGTTATGCGTATTTTATATATTTAACTGTCGTATTTATATATTATAAAAATTCTTATAAATACATTATTTATAATTCCATGTGAATGGTGTATCCACCTAGGACCATGTGCACGCAGCATCCGGATTATGTCAATGTACCAACCTGGGTCAGCGGTGGTTTTATCCAGGGCGATGATGAGGTTTATGAGGCATACCTGGCCTATAGTAATTATGGTTGTCAGGAGGTTATGTGGGATTTTGAGGGTAAGGATGTTGATGTATTCGTTGTTCGAAAACTCCTCTCTAGATATTCTGAGTTCTTTAAGGAGCATGTTATTGGTGAGGATGTGTTTCTAACGTTGAGGTTACCTAACCCTAATGTTGAGACGGCTGAGAGGAAGGTCTTCGCTCAAGCCCTTGAATTAATACCGATGGCCAACGACGTTGCTAAGGAATTCTATGGTAGGCAGGTAAGAGCCGTGTTTCAGGTGATTTATCCATTGACCTCGAGTTGGAGGGATCTAGTGATGACCCTTAGATATTATGAGAGGGTTGTTGTTGGTAAGGCTGATGTTGAATTGCTTGATGGTATTAGGGTGATCGATGTATTGGGTGATATTAATCCGAGGAGTATAGATGTGATACCGCTTGTGGAGGATATGAACTCACTACTTAACATAGGGAGTATAGTGACTGGTTATTGGAAGGTCGTTAAGCCTAGGTCAATGAGGGTTTTCATAGCGAGGTCCGATCCTGCAATGAATTATGGCTTAATACCGGCCGTATTACTTGCAAAGTTAGCCATAAGTAAGGCATTGACGACAGGTAAGGAGTTGGGTATTGACGTTTATCCAATAGTTGGTGTGGGTTCCGTCCCATTCCGTGGAAACTTTAACCCATACAACTTAGACAACGCACTTAAAGAGTATGGCCCAGTCATTACCTTCACTATACAGTCCTCATTTAGGTATGATAATCCCGAAGATGAGGTAAGAAGTGCTATTGCCAAGGTGAATAGTAGGTCAATTGAGCAAGACAATGCCTCGATAATCAACGATGAGGATGAAAGGGTTCTGTTTAGGTTAATTAATCGGTATGTTGATCATTACCAAAGAATCATCGAGGGTCTCGCTAATTTAATAAATATTATTTCGCAATTAATACCGCCTAGAAGGTCGAGGAAGTTACACATAGGGCTCTTTGGATATAGTAGGGGCTTTAAGGGCGTTGTTCTGCCTAGGGCGATACCTTTCGTAGCATCACTATACTCACTAGGTATACCTCCAGAGATTATTGGCGTATCAACCTTGATTAATATGAGTGAGGGGGAGTGGCGTAGTTTCGAGGACACATACTTAATGTGGAAGCATGACTTAGGTATGGCCGCCAAGTACGTGTGCATCGAATGCCTTTACTCATTAATTAAGTACTCACATAGGTTTGGGATTAATG
>JAGDXB010000056.1 GCA_023256215.1 Vulcanisaeta sp.
GGTATATCAGGAGTAGTATTGGTGATGCATGCACACCAAAGAATGGACCCACGAAGCTAACCAGGAATTGCCTATAATACGTTAGTGAGGCAAAGGATTGTAGGTATGTCGCCGTGTCTAGGCTTGCCCCTAGGCTTAGTCCGTAGTATGGTGGTACTGTGGCTAGGTAGGCTAGTTCGTAGGTTATTGCCAGGAATATTAGTAGGGTTGTTGCGTAGTACTTGTCGTTTATTGCCTGTCTTATTTGATTTGTTATTGTTGGTGTTAGGAGTAGAAAGAGCCCAGCCGTGAATATTATTGCCGATGCATGTATTACTTCGTAATTATATAATTGTGGTGTTATGTTTAGGTAGCCGAGTGTGAATATTATGTAGAATTGAATTAACAGTAGTGAAGAGATTGATCTGATGATTGACTTCCTTTTCTCGATCTCATTAATAATTATGTACTTATTGATTAATCGCATTCTGTGTGGTGTTTTCAATATTAAACGTCATTATTTAAGTATTATTCACAGGTATCTACGTCTAAGTTTACTCCGTAGTCTTACCGTGAATCACCATTGACAATGCCTTCATAAGCTTCCTTCTGAAGTTTTCTGGGCTATATCTCTTCCTGCTCTTGAATATCTTTTCTCTATCAAGCATATCCTCAGCCTTACTTATTAGTTGCGGTATTTCCTCGGTGTTTGTGTATCCAAGTCCGTACTTCCCCTCCTCAATTATGTCTGTCCAGGGTCCTCCTGCCCTTGGTACTATTGGTATTGTTGCTGTGGCTATTGCGTCTAGTACGGCTATTCCGAAGTTCTCATTACGCCTAAAATGTAGGTATATTGATGCATGTTTGTATAACTCCTCCTTCGTTTTTTCGTCTATGTCCGGCATCACGTCTATGTTGCCCACACTCCCTAGCGCCTTAATTACTTCTCTTGATTCCCTCGAGTCCGCCCTGCCAGCCACTATGATCCTCCTCCTTATTTTTGGCGCTATTTTTATCAATTTCCTGTAGCCCTTACTCCACTCGAGCCTTCCCAGGGTTAGTACGTAGTCCTCCTTCTGTGGTATTTTGTCTATGCTTATTGTGTAGTGTGGGCTTAGTACGTACTCGAGGCTTGGCTCTATGCCCATTTTTGGTAGTAGCTTCTTGGCTAGGTTCATTGTGTACCTTGAGTTGTATATCATGAATGACCCATTGTACATCCTGTAGATCCTGGAGAGTACCCAGAAGAGTGGTTGGTTCTTTATGTTCCCGTTCTCATCAATTATGAAGTCCACGAAGGATAGTCCGTGGAGCACTATTGGCCCCCTGTTATAGGGTATGTAGTTTGGGTGGTTGTTAATGACTAAGTCGCAGTCACTTATGTACTTGCTTAGTAACCCCCTGAGTCTCCTATGGTTCATGTAGTTAATGAGTAATGAAATTGGGTCGTATGATGCCCTAAACCCCACGTCTACGCGTCTTATTGGGTACCTGAGATCAACCTTGACGTCGCCGACAACCACGAACTTCACCGAGTACCCAAGCTCCGTTAACTCCCTAGTCATTTGCAGGGCGTATACCTGACCACCGCCAAGCCTTGTGAATTCCTCGAGTATGCAAATCCTCATTTTTGGTTCATTAAGTCACGTTGAGTTAATAAGCATTGACTTTAGCTTAAATAGAGTCATTACTAGGCCGTAGGCTAATTACTTTTCACGCCTAATCCCCTTAACGCCTTAAGTGCGTTTTCAAGCTCCTCACTCCACTTGATCCTTGGTTTTATTGCTTCGACGTACTTAATTATGCCGCTTATTAACTTGGTTGCGTCGTAGGCAGCCTCCTCCTTACTCTCATACTTGGATGGTGCCATGTCGGGGTCCGGCCCATTGTACTGGTAGTCGTGTAGATTCAGTGCTATGGCTGTCCATAACGATGCATCACCATAACCAATCAACTCAAGCATTTGCGACAGCACCTTCATCCTCGTGGTCGGTATTCTTGGGATCGTCCTTTCCATGAGCCACCTGCGTTCCTCGTCGGTTTTTACCACCTGCATTAGCTTATCAAGTTCAAGCCTAAGTAATGCCGCTAGAAAGGCCCTCCAAGCCTGGAAAGCATTACCAGCACCTCGTCAAGAAATCTAAGCGCCAACCCAGCCTCAACCAACAACTCCAAAAGCCCAGCATTAATGTAATCCTCCACAGTCAGCCTAGGCAAAGGCCCCCTCAATAGCCTCAGGATTCACAAATTACTTGCTGATTTTTCCCTTATAAATACTTATTGAAGGTTGGTTTATTACTGGCGTTAGGCCGATAGTTTCATTACCGTGTTAGCTTTATTTCAATTAATTACTTAAATCCCTCCTGCACCCTCCTCACGGTCTCCCTACGTATTGGTGTTTGCCATGCGATGTATCTACCAATGCCGAGTTCCTCATTCCTCTTGGGCGGTGGAGTGTTTACCCGTAGGTATTCATTCCTCCACTGTGGTATGTCAATTATGAGGTTCAACTCAATTAACCTATCATTAGTGGTATTCCCTCCCTACTCATTAGTGCGTCCTTCCCGATAATGATGTCCCTCAGTAATTTCTCCGTGTTCCATTCCATCCCGTAGAGTTCTCCAGCATTGTTGAGTTTCCTCGGTTACCCTAAGTCAATTACCGAATTTACTCAATATGCCTTCACGGTCCTCTTTAACTTCGTAACCATATACTTACCCTCATTGGGGTATTTAGTTCATTGTCGTTATACGAAGCATTTTTATCTCTAGAGTTAAGTATTTTTGTTAAATGTCCTCTTACCAGCGTTGGATTGATTGGCTTGATGAGGCTAGGGACGACTTAGCTGCGGCAATTGATTTACTGAGGCTTGGTAGGTACTCAAAGGCTTGTTACTTCGCTCAGCAGGCTGCTGAGAAGGCGCTTAAGGCTCTTTTAATCAAGAGGTTGAATCGGTATGAACACACTCACAGTGTTAGGGAGTTGCTCGAGATACTTAGGGATAATGGTATTAATGTTGGTGATGGACTCGATAGGTATTACGTACTGACACGATACCCAAATGCGTGGCCGTCAGGCGCACCACATAGGCACTACACAGAGGAGGATGCCAGAAGAGCTGTGGATCATGCCGGTAGGGTGGTGAGCTTTGTTGAGTCGAATCTATGAGGTTGCGAGGAGGAACAACATTAAGGACCCAGACCAATTAATGCAGGCGATCAACAGAGCCATTAATGGTCTTAATCCCATTGCTGCCTTCATAATTGGTTCAATGGCTCACGGTGAATTTGTGATGGGTATGAGCGACATAGACCTGGTGGTTATAGTGAGCGGCGAGCCACCATTTAGGGCTAGGATAATCGGGTCACAACTGGGTGATGTGGAGATCGTGATATTTACACTCGACGAATTCTGCAAATATCACATGGATAACAACATGATGCTTGAATCATTAAGAACCGGGATACCAATCATAGGCGATCCAAAGGAACTAATAAAACAATGTAAATAATGAATGACAACCTTACCATTAGAGGCAGGGCTTCTCAATGATTGTTTGCGTTACCAATAATTGGTAACGCAATGGGTTAGAGAAAGGAGGTTCCCCTGTTTGGTTTGGCGAGGTTGCTTGAGGTTATTGAGAAGTTTGGTTCTCGTAAGGGTCGTAATCCGTATACGAGAGAGTTGCTTGGTTGCTTGCGTATGTGGGGTTATGGTGAGGATTTGCTTTTGTTGGTTTGGGATTTGGGAGGGGGTTGTTGAGAGGTATTATGATTACTGCGGTCCCAGGACCCAGAGGGTTTGTAGGTTTAATGGGGTTAGTGGGAGGGTCGTGAGTTCCTGAGGCATTATAGGGCTTTAATGCGTCTTCTTGGTTGGTCCGGCAGTGAGTAGTGAGTCTACATCACTGCCGAGGCTATTGCCGCTATTAGACCTATTATGAAGAGTATGCCGAAGACTCTAAGAACCTCTGGTTCGTAGAGTCGTGGCACTATGTTTGTGAGACCCAGAGCCCAGACCACGTAGAATAGTAGCATCAGGGCTAGTCCAAGGATTAGTAGTGCCCTCCTTAGTCTCGGTCTAAGCCTTGGTCTTGGTGTTAGTGGTAATGCGGCGGCTATTGGTAATGCTGCCAGGCTCATTAATAGTGGCTCGCCCGGCTCCTCAAGTGCCTTGATGATTGCTGGTGTTGGGCAGTGCGCTGGTTCTAGAGGCTTTATTGATATGGAGTTTATGGTCATATTCGTGGGTATCACCATCGCGTTTGTTTTTATTAATAGGCTTATTGATGAGTTAATCCAATTGTTTACCGTAATCACATCTCTCAGTACATATAGTCCGCCACTCGTTATGTTCGTAGTTACTGTTTGATTTGCTATACTCATTGATACTAAGAACCATGTGAGCCTTGTGGGCGTTGACTCGTTTGTTGTATATATCACAGTGTATGTGGGCGCATTACTTGGGTAATTAAACGTAGTATTATCATTAATAATCTTCATACCTGAACCTTCAGTCACATACAGTATTAATGATTGGTTCGTGTATATATCTACTTCGTAGATTCCTGGTTCAACATTGGTGTTTAGGTTAAAGGATATTGGGTATGGCTTCATGCCTTGCGTAATTGGCGGTGCCTCAGCAGTTGAGTCCGCGATTGTCCGTCCATTCCTAAGTATTATCAATGATAGGGTGGCTGGCTGGTCTGTGTATGAGACTCCGTAAATAATAACATTGTGGATTTTCCCTGTGAAATTTAATCCAAGGTTAAAGTATACCACAGATCCTACGCTCACCGGCAATACTATGTTCGTGAGCTGTGTTGACATGAACTGGGATATTCGTGATACATTAATCGCCGTAGTTACTACATAGGTACCTGGTGGTATTGTCAATTCACTGGTACTTATCGAGATGTTACTTTGGTATAGCCCACTAGGTATTTTTAGTGAGGAGTGAATTTCGGTGTAGTTTGTAGCGTTAATAATTAATTGATTAGCCACTATTTTATAATCATTCACCACTAATGGGCCTATGTAGCCTATAATCACGAGTTGGTAATCACCGCATACTGCATACGTACCATTTACCTGGTTGATGGGCGTTATATAACCTACGACCTGCCTACCTGGATCGATAGCCATTAGAGTGTATGCTGGGAGTACCGTACTCTCGATATAACCCCCCGGCGCAAGTGATGTGAGACTATAAATGTCAGTGTAATCCCTACTTAATGGCTCCCAATTAATGCCCACCTGCCTGATTCCCTGGTATGGGGGCCACATTGGTGATATTGGCGTAGTCAGTACCGTGATTATTAGGGCTATTGCGAGCGTTAGTACGGCCATTTTATTCTCGCGCAATTTATGGAGAGTCTCTATGAGCGTTATTATTAGGATTGCAGGAACCACCGCCATAAAGCCTATCCCACCAAGCACGGTAGTTATTAGGGCTGGTATGGCCGTGCCCAACGTGGCTAGCTGCATGAAGGATGTAGTCGAGAATAGGTAAATCATGTTATTCAGTACTTCATGTGCAGTCACTGCATGGACCAATGGATAGGCGCCGGCTATCCAGTAGTACGTGAATGCGATTAGGCCTATCGTCACTATGTACTGACTCGACTCATTGAACTCCCTCTTAACAAACCAGTGGGTTATTGGGGTTAGCACGTTAAGCAAGTCGGTGGTTGGACTTAGGAAAGCTAATAGCGCTGACAGGATTGTGCTGATCAATCTATCATCCCTATCAATGTAGTAATACATGGTTATGGCTAATGCCGTTGATATCATCTGCGGAAGCCAGGGATTGGTGATTAGGTCAATAAGCGAGGCATTGGTTACTGAGGCTATGACCACGGTAGTTATGGAACCGACACTCAATCTCCTAACCTTACCAAGCCTATACGTGTAAATCGCAATTAATGAATTTGCGATTATTATGAGAAACGCTATGAAGATTGGTAAGTAACCGCTCATTACCATCGGTCCGAGTATGATACTCTGACCGAGGTTACTAACGCCAATGTTAGCCAGGTCCAGCGACTTCATAATCAACTTCCCAAGGTCATAGTAATAGCCGCTTCCATTGAATAACTGTAACCAAACATAGATTGTCTCAATCATGCTGACTATGTACGTAATCACTCCAATTAATGACTTGACTATTAACTCACGTTTCATGAATGATTATGATTAATAATGCAATGAATCTTTAATGCTTTACCTCAATGAAATGTAGGCAATGCCTAATACCAATTATTAAG
>JAGDXB010000016.1 GCA_023256215.1 Vulcanisaeta sp.
TAACAAGCTTAACATTGGCCTTAACACCGAAGAGACTAAGCATGGGTAGCATCACAAACCTCACATAATCAATGGGCGGTGACCATGGAACATCAGTACCTCCGGTTATGGTCACGGTACTTCTGCACGGTGCAAAGACGAGTATTGGGAGTATAGTTTGAATAACAAGGGTAACGGAACCAGCGGTGCCAATATCAAACCTAAACTCGCCACAACCAATCTTGCCAGGCCTAAAGACTAACTCTGTAGATCCTTTTACAGCACCAATAACCTGGGCATTAGCTATCTTAGCCGCGGCAATGACACCGGTTAAGTGCTGCTGCTGAAGGCCGGGGTTGCTCCTCCTAGCCCTTATATTGAAGACCTTAATCGGCTTACCAGTTATCGCTGATAAAGCTAGGGCGGTCCTAAGTATTTGTCCGCCACCCTCGAGCACAGAACCATCAATTTCAATAACACTCATTAAGAACGACAATGGGTCAAGGGCTTTAATACCTAACCCATGGATTTAACATGCACCTAACCTATTATATTAAATAATGGAGAACCAAACAAAGAAAAAGCCAGCAGCAAACAATGAATTGATGATTAAGGAAGGAGATGAAGCACCAGACTTTGAGTTACAAAGCCACGATGGAGGGACGGTGAAGCTCTCAAACTACAGGGGCAAGTGGGTAGTTCTCTACTTCTTCCCTAAGGCGTTTACATCAGGGTGTACAAGGGAAACGCAGGAATTTGCAAGGACTTGGGAGGAGTTCGAGAAAATAGGCGCGGTGGTCCTAGGAATAAGCACAGACACCGTAAGCACGCAAAAGAGGTTTGCCGAGAAGTACGGAGTAAAATTCAAACTATTAAGTGACCACGAGAAAAAGGTATCACAGTCATATGGAGTACTAAGGCCTACGGGGACCGCCGAGAGAGTAACCTTCATAGTGGATCCAAGCGGTAAGGTAGTTAAGGTATTAAGCAGGATAAAGCCGGAGGAACACCCAATAAAAGCCCTTGAATTCATAAAGAAAGCTGCATCGCAATGATTAAGCACCATAATATAATAGTCAAATATTAAAATAATACACAATAAATTATACCCTTCAATATAGGATAATGCTTAAAAGGAAATTTATATTGCTAACAATAATGAATAGGACATATATAGTAATCACAGTAGTGCTCACAATAATGGCAATAGCTCTGACAATAACAACCGTATCAAGCACTACGATAGTTTCACACCCGCTCATTAAATATTATGGCGTCAAAGGTCAAGTATACTCGCTTAACTGGGCCGGATATGCTGTGCCTGCCCATGAATATACGGTAACAAGTGTAGCAGGTTCATTTATCGTACCCAGCTTGACATGTACGAAACAGACTACGTACGTGGCCCTATGGGCGGGCATTGACGGGTATAACGACAGCACGGTGGAACAGGCAGGTGTTCTAGGTGAGTGCAGTGGTGGTAAGCCAACGTATTCCGCCTGGTATGAATTTTACCCATCACCTGCAGTGTTCATAAGTGGATTCACCGTGAAACCTGGAGATAAAATCTACGTTAACGTGACATACATAGGCAATGGCGAGTTCCAAATAGTTATAAAGGACGTTACGGAAAACGAGGCATACACGGTGACGGGTAGCGTAAGCAATGCACTACTCTCATCAGCCGAGTGTATATTGGAGAGACCGACAGTTAATGGACAGTTAACAACATTGGCAAACTTCGGAACTGCGTATTTTGGACAGGACTACACGAATGTAATGGGGACATGCTACGCAACCGTGAGCGGTAGCACCAAGGCATTTGGGGCGTTTCCATCGGTTGTCGAGATAATCATGACCGCATATAATGGAAAGATACTTGCAGAACCAAGCTCACTAACGAGTGATGGTACAAGCTTTACAGTAACATATGTAGGTGGAAAATGAGTAGAGAATGTCTAAGGTAAAATGCTGTTCATGAGAATTTGAAAGTTAAAAATTAGCATAGTATTTCATTGCCGACTTAATGAGCCGGTTCGTCTATAAGAGCCGTTTTAGTAACTTTGATAGTTTAGGAAAGGTTATTGAGTGAGTTAATTTTTGCTTTAGTCTGGTTGAGTGAAATTAATTTTTATATTTGGGTGTGGCTTCGTATTTTGATGGATAAGTCAAGGTATGTGGTTGCCCTTGGTGATTTTATTATTGAGGCACCCATCAATAGAAGACAAGCTAGGGCCTTATTGAGCTTGTTAAGGATTTTATATATTGATTACCTAGGTGCTCATCGTAATTACCGTGGCGTTGTCATAAACATTGGTAAATTCGTTCGCAATTTAGCGCTTAAGATTACAAGAGAGTTCAGTATCGAGTGTAATGAGAGTGGTTTATTTCCTGACCCATGCCTCATAATCTATGACATTGGCTTAGATGTCCCACCCATAAAGTTTAAGATCAATAGTGATGCATCCTTCGAGGATATACTGCATGAGGTTCTTAGAAGAGGTTCCATAGACGTAGTTGGGGATTTGCATGTTGAGGTTACTTACGTTTACAAGAAGGGCGGTAGGTTAAGGGTTGGTGATGATTACTTCAAGGTCGTTGTTAATAACCCTGATGATATTTATATCGAATATAGAGATCTGGACGAAGAGGAGTGATACCTTATTGAGACGGTTCAACGTATTACTCGGCTAATTCCTCATTTATAATCATGTGTTAGCATAATGCGTTATATGCCTTAAGTTCTCGATTTAAAAATCGTCGAGATGACGAACAATTGAACGTATAGAGGCAACATTTATATAGCTGTGTTGTAACCAATGTTAATGAGTGTTGGCACTGGATTGAGAGGTGACGGTGAATCTCTCGGTAAGGAGCCATTTTATTTCAAGTCCTTCGATAGGGTTATTGGTGTTGCCCATAACCTTAATGAGTTGAGGAGTGAGTTTGAGCGACTATTGAATGTTGATCCTAAGGCCCTTGAGTACCACCTTAGGGAGGGACATATTGTGCAGTGGCTCGAGTATATTGGTGAGATTGAACTTGCGAGTAAATTAATTGGCGTTAGTGATCCTGGAAGAGCCTATGAAATAATAGGCAATTACCTTACAAAGGGTAGGGATACCAATACTGAGGAGAGACCGGCTGTGAAACAAAGAAGGAGTAAGAGGTCTAGGGGCTCAAGAAGGGCTTAGCTGGTCAGCCTTTATTTATCTTAAAATTCAGTCTCTAATTAGAGACTTGACATGTTTATCTCATTGACCTTGTACCTTATTTGGGTATTCCTGAAGACCCATGGCAGTTAATGCTAATCCTACGGTCACTATTATACTCCCTGCAGTGCTTGACCGGGTAATCACAAAAGGCATGCCTAGGGATACTGCAACCATCCCTATATTCGGCATGGCCATGCACTTAAGCCGTAATCAATCACTAAGCGTATTAATGTGTATACGGAGAAAACTGTTATAATAAACATTGTGATAATTGAGATATAATTCATAGCTAGACCTATGATTAAACCAAGTAATGCACCAATGGCGATTATGGTCGATGCAGGGCTAATTCTGCATAATTTCTATTTCTCACAACCATAACCATCAGTAAGCACTGAACCAGATAAATTAAACCAATTGCTATATAGCCGAAATCAATATTGATGTATGAGGAAAAATGAATATCTAATTACTGAAGTAGATACCAACTGAGCCAGGATTAGAATTGCAGCACCGATAGCAATCAATGTTTCACCTACCTTTATAATTACTCCATAATTATTCCTTGGTTATTACTTCTCATATTTACGGATTATCAGCATGATTAAATTAAAACATTACCTAGTATGCCATGAAATAAAAATTTATAAGTTTACCATGATCATAAGAGGCACATGTGCATTAACGTAAGTGGACTCGTTAAGCAATTTGGAAATGTCACAGCATTGAATGGCGTCACTTTTGAGGTGAAGTGTGGCGACACAGCTGCCTTATTGGGACCTAATGGTGCAGGTAAGTCAACGACGCTCAGAATACTCGCCGGTTTACTAAAGCCTGACGCAGGGAGTGCGTATGTCTGTGGTTTTGATGTTCAGAGACAGCCAAAGGAGGCTAAGGCATGTATTGGCTATTTGCCTGAGGATGCTGTACCTTTCCTTAATCTTACCGTTAGGGAGAATCTACTCTATGTTGCTGCGCTTAGGGGTTTAAGCGATTCTGTGGTTGATGAGACCATTAAATTGCTTGGCCTTGAGGATTTGGCCGATAGGTTGGCTGGGTCGTTATCGAGGGGTAATAGGCAGAGGCTTGCGATTGCCCTTGCCATCATGCATAGGCCCAGGGTATTGCTGCTTGATGAACCACTTAATTACCTGGACATACCGACCCAGGAGGCTGTGATTAAGTTATTCAGGGAATTAAATGCCTCTGGCTCCACATTGCTTGTGTCGACACATATAATGTCAATTGCCGAGAGGTTGGCCGGTAGGGTCATTGTGATTAATAGAGGTGTCATTGTTTGGCAGGGTGCTATGGATGAGCTTAAGGAAATAGCGGCAAGCGCTGGTGAGCGTATTGAGGAGGTTGTGGCGAGGTTGATGAGATGAGGATCTTGAAAATAGCGTATTTTGAGATTAAGCAGATGTACAGGAGGTGGTACGTTTTCTGGCTTGCATCTTTAGTCTTTATGTACTATTCTTTCTACACGGGTAATCATGGTGAGGGTATTTTATTGGAGGTTATTCTGTTTTACTTGAACTTCTTCGCTATAATAAGTATCCTAATCTCATACGCATCTGTATCACGTACATTCGCCATCACCAAGTCTGTGGTTGATGTGATCTTTATGACGGAAATAGATCCTTTAGAATATGTTATAGCTAGGTCAATAGCTACAGGTTTGGTTTATCCCATGCTCTTTCTCGTACTTACTGTTTTTGCGGTAAGGCCTGGTCTTGACATTATTTATTACGTGGCATCACTACTCCTTATGTCGGGCTTTATCGTGATCTTTATAACTAATGTCCAGTTAAGTCCATGGCGCATTAAACTACCACTATCAATACCCATATTAATTATTCTTTCCATAAGTCTTTTCAAGCCCAGATTATCGCCATTCTATGGTCTTATTAGCCCAAGCCCAATCTACGTGGTTTATGCCCTGGCTTTATTCGTGCTCGCCCTATTCACGATCCCGAAACAATACATAAGGGAGCTATACACAAATGCCTATGGCTTACTGAATTTCAGGTCTACGTTGGAACCACGTCAAACAGGTAAGGGTAAGCTCATTAAGACTATTAGTTTCCCGAGAACTCAGTGGGGCGTTATTTGGTTTACTTCTGCGTATGCCGTAAATGTACGTAGTGGGGCGAGATCCAACGTTCTCAAAAGGGTTACGTTAGTATCAGTTTCGTTTGCAATACCTTACTGCGTGGTTTCATCGATTATCCGAGGTATGACCTATCAATTAATTACTTCGGCACTTTCTTTCTACTTAATCTACTTAATGCTTTACTCTGTTCTATCAACAACCATAAGTAACGAGAGGCTTTGGTTAAGCTTATCTACGGACCCATACCACTACTTCAAGTATAGGATGGGCGCTAGGACGATAATGACTACTATGGCGTTAATACCCTGGGTAGCAGCGTATGCGGTACAAAGTGTTTTCTTTAAACCCGCGTTGTTCCTCGCCATGGCATTGGTCTCCGTAATAATGACCATGCCAGTACTCGGTTGGTTGATTGCGGCTTATATCGGTATTCCCCAGGTAAGAGAGTTGCAGTTGCCGCAAAGGGATGTTGTGTATTCGTTGAGAATGTACCTGGTATTTGCGATGCTTGTGGTGACGCTGGGTATATACATGGCACCGTATGCCTTAGCCGTGGTGGCGACGCTCTATCCCGTGCTCACCGTATTGTGGTTAATAAGCGCAGCGTTCGCTGCAATAATACTTACTTCATCAGCAACCTTTTTCTATTACGCGATATTTTCAAGGAGGAGCCAAGCAATGTGGGCTTGGCTTGTGAATAGGTTGTCAGAGAATGGTTATGTGTAGGTATTCCAGGCGTAACCTCATGAATCACTCATTACTTATTCCTCAACTGC
>JAGDXB010000070.1 GCA_023256215.1 Vulcanisaeta sp.
AACGTGATTTACGGTACTAATACATGCCCATGATCATTAACAGGAGTAACCTATTAAAAACGGTCTTATCTTATGTTCTTCTCAGGAATGATTATTCAAAAGGGAATGTTTAATCTATAAGTAGAGACCAAGGATAAAGCATAATGTAAGCCATAAATAGAGTAGTTAATTAATGATAATGATGGAGATCTTAGTGGGTACTTGTGGATTCCCCACGTCGCGGTCTAAGTATTATTCGTTATTTAAGGTTGTGGAATTACAAGAGACTTTTTATGATTTTCCGACACAGGAGAAGATGAGTAACCTGAGAAGGGAAGCCCCTGCTGATTTTCAGTTTGCAGTGAAGGTATTTCAGGGGTTAACACACACGAGTGATTCGCCCACATGGCGTAAGATGAAGAGGGCTAGACTCACGGGTAACCTGAGTAATTACGGATTGTTGAGGCCCACTAGGGAGAATCTGGAGCTTTGGGATGAGTTTCTAAATGTTGTGAAGCCTCTTAATCCGTCATTTTACGTGTTCCAGACCCCACCGTCAATGAGGATTACTGAGGATAATGTAAGAGACGTTATTGAGTTCTTTAGATCAATAGGCAATAGTGACAAGGTTGGGTGGGAGCCTAGAGGTTCTAGTTACGATAATCCTGGACTATTAAGGAGGGTCTTTGAGGAAGCGGGTATTGTACATGTGATCGATCCATTTAGGAGGAACGCATTGGTTACGCGGGATACGGCCTACTTCAGGTTGCATGGTATTGGTAAGGGTGAGGTTAATTACTCATACAAATATACAGACTCTGATCTTCAACAATTAAGGAATGTGGTAATGAACCTTAATTCATCGGTTGTGTTTGTTATGTTTAATAATGTGCACATGCTTAACGACGCCCTTAGGTTTAAGGAGTTATTGAGGTAATGAGCATGTTCAGTAGATTGGTTGCGGAGAAGGTCTTGGAAATTCTCGGTAATGATCCCATTAAGGTTATTGACCAATGCAACTGCTTGAATTACACGTACGTGCTAATAAGGACAGGGTTAGGCGAGTTCCTAGGGCTTGCATATACTCCTATTGAGGATCTCAGGGCTGGTGAGGTAGGTACTATCCCTAGGGTTGAGGAATTGCCCGACCTAATCACAAACCTTGACTCACTGGTTAGGGCTATGGGCATAGCCCTACTTAATGCAGTATCTCATTACTTAGTAACCCGTAACAGACTAAGCCTACTACCCGGCGACCTGAAGAGTGAAATTATCAGGTTACTAAGGCCTAGATGCACCGCATGCTTCATCGGCAGCATAACGCCTGTCGCAGAGAGGGCTAGCGAGGTATGCTCCGTGTATCAGCTGGAGAGAAGGAGTGATCTCAGGCATAGTAGTTATCCAGACATTGATACACCGTTGATAATACCGAACTGTGATTTACTGGTAATGACAGGCTCAGCCCTAATTAATAACACTATTGATTACATACTATCACTCAAAAAGAGCAACGCCACAGTAGTGTTAAGCGGGCCCTCTGCCGCGGCTTACCCACCCGTGCTCCACGAATTGGGTATTGATGTTGTCGGTAGCTCTCTCGTTAAGGACCCCTACACAGCTATTGACTTACTAAAGCTTGGGGCTGGCTATAGGCTAATGGATAAAAGAGGATTGTTATTTAAGTACGTCTCTGTGAGGCACCATGGGGAAGGTACTCGTGGTAATTAACTGCGGTAAGACTAAGTCTGTTGATATGAATATTGTTAAGGCGAGGCTTGGTAAGGTGCCTGGTTTCGATCTTGAGAATGAGGATGAGTATAGACGGTTGCTTGGTGATTTTGTTAAGCCTGCTATTGATATGTATGATGGTCCAGAATTCAAGGTGCTAAGGCAGTTTAGGCGGTGTATTGATACCTTCATACTATCCGCCAGGTATGGCTTAATACGTGGTGATAGATCGATAGTACCATATGATGCCTATCTCAGTAAGGCTAGGGTTGATGAATTAATCTTAGATAGGTGGAGAAGGTATGGTAATTGGGATTTAGACAGGCTTGTGAGTGGCAATTGGGATGTCGCCATAATTAGGTTAAGTAAGGCATACCTTACTTACTTCATGAAAGTGATGGAAGATCCATGTAAATTAGGGCGTGAGATTCACGTATTATCTGGCAAGTATAACCCAATAAAGTGCAATAACGTAATTGATCATCACGTTAGAGGTATAGGAGATTCCCGGAGCGTATTAAGGAAGTTATTGGAAAATATCTGCGGCTCTTCGAATCAATAGATCATAGAATGTTTTTAAAAGTATTTAACTTAACTAATTCTTCTAACTCCTTAATTAAATAAAATATTTTAGTAAAAGGCAGTTAGATTTTTAAATGCTATATTCAATGGTTGACCCAAAGTCACAAGTATGACTATAAATAATGGTGTACGTAGCGGTGTAAATGAGTCTGGTTTACGTAGAGTCCTTGGATTTTGGGACGTATTTTTCGCAAGCTTGGGAGGACAATCGCCATTCCTTAGCGATTTGACCTACGCGTCGGCAACGCTGGCCATAGCGGGCTTAGCAGGTCCTGTTGCTATAATAATTGGGACGCTTATTGCCTTCATTAATGGATTTGTTGTTGCGCGATTGAGTAAGAGGGTTGTTGAGGCTGGTGGTTATTATAAATACGCAACCAAGTATCTGGGCGGTAAACCTATAGGCTTCTTTATTGGTTGGAATTACCTATTCTATTCAATACTTTACGGTGCTGCCTATGTAATCGGTGCGTCTTATCTAGCCGAGTGGATTCTCGGAATACCCTGGCAGGTTAGTTTACCCATATCTCTGGCAATAATGACCATACTAGCATACCTGGGCATTAGGATATCGGCTAGGTACGCAATTTTCGCAGGTTCACTTGAGATGGCGACCCTCATATTGATATCCACAGTATTACTTCTGATTCCCCATGGAGTATTCTTCAATCCCCTTGCTTACATGGGCTCAGTACCGTTATCAACATTGATGGTTGCGGTGGTTTACGCAATAGCGATCCCCACGGGCTATGGCACAATAGCACCACTAAGTGGCGAGGTTAAGAGGGCCAGGGAAACCGTTAGCCGGGCAGTGGAGACCGTCATAGTAACCGGCGGCGCCCTGGCAGCACTCGCCATTTACTCAACGGCGGTTGCCGGCCTATCATACATGAATATTCATGATTTTATTAAGTTCTTAAATGAAGCCACAGACAAGGGCTTATCACCCGTCGTAATAGTACTGCATCACTTCCTTGGTATATTACTCGACCCAATAGTCATCTTTGCGATGATTAATGATGGTGTACTTGGTGCTTTGGCTTATGTACTCGCATCATCAAGGACGCTGTATGCCATGGCTGATGATGGGCAATTACCGAGTGCGTTATCCCTGATTAATAGTAAGGGTAATCCAGTAATCTCGGTGTTAATCAGTGCATTGGCCCTTGACACAATTGCGCTAGTGACTACTTACTTACTCGGGCCATTTAATGCCTTCCTACTCCTTGGCTTCCTATCAATGCTCGCTAATTTAATAGTCCATTTATCGGCTAACTTCGCCCTACTTAGGGCAGCCACGATGAAGGTGAAGGCAGTGCTTTACGGTGTTGACACCATGAGGAGTCTAGATAAGGCTGTGTCTGTGGCGGCGGCCTTAATAACAATATTTACGGCAACGGAGTCCGTGCTCGGCATAAACATAGTCGAGTTAATACCGTACTTCATAGTCCTCGTGATTGTCATGATTTATCTAACGGTAAGGGTGTTAGTAATTCGAGGGGCGTTCTTCGGATCTAGAGTTCATGGTTATAGAATGACTAAGTAGCCCTTACAAGTCTAAACAGTGGTAGGAGGGCTAGGGATATTATTATCATTAATATCCAGGGCAGTGAGTATGATATTACCATAGTCTCCGTAAATATTATGCTAAGCCACATGCCGATGATCATATTCAGGGCATTTAGTGTGGCGAGGGATAGGGCTGGGTTTTCATGCCGAGCTGCCAACGTGTACGCTGCAGTTAGCGCTAATTCATTTGTGAAACCCATTAAACCTCCAGCAATTGTTATGGCTATTACGTTTAACGTGGGTATTGAGATCAGTGGTACGGTGCCTACTATCGTTAACACCACTATTAGTAGAACCTTGTTTTTAATAACATCAATAATTCGCCCAGAAAGTCCTCCAAATATACTCGAGAAGAGCATTATTGACGTTAATAATGAGGATGTGTAAAGGGGTAAACCCCTACTAACGGCATAGGTAGGTAGTAAACTACCGGCCGCGTAGTACGCACCCCAGAAGCCACTTGTTGCCACGCCAATCATTACCGCATCACGGCTAAAGCTAATGCGTAATCTGCGCATGTAACCACCCTGGATAAAGAGGATAATCAGTGCCACTGGAATTCCGGCAATGCTGAGTAACAACGTTGATAATCTCCACCCAAGTAAGGCATATGTGACACCCCATGCCAAGCCTATCCCTGATCCAAGGCCAAAGGCTGCGTTGTAAATACCGAGTAATGTACCAACCCTTTCAGGGTATGCCGTTGATAGTACTGCGGCACCGGTTGAGAAGAATAGTGCGGCGCCAATACCTGCAATTAACCTAAGGATCAATACTTCGTAGAAATTAACACTAAAGGGCACTAATAGGCCTGTAACTGCCATGGTGAGTAAGCCAATACCTGCGGTCCTAGCGTTACCCAGGCGACTCGCAATGATACCCGCGGGTATCTGAAATGATGCAGCGCCTACAATAAACATGAACGGAACTAAACCGAGCAATGCTTTACTAACTCTAAACTCAGTACCGATTATTGGCAGTGCAGGGGCTAAGTAAAACCAGTATGCACTGTATATTGTTCGCGCTATTACTATGATTATTATTACCATCGATTTTCTCATTTAGGCATGAACCAGCCAAGAACCATTAATTCTTTACTATTACCATACCCACAATATGTTAAGGGTTAAGGGTATAAGGTATATAGAATACATATTAATTAGGTTTAAGAAAATGTAAAGCAGAGTGATATCGATGACGGACATACTGGACCTGTTTCCTCAATATGCTGAAGAACTAAAGTTATTAAGGAAAACCGCTAGAGAATTCGCCCAGAGAAACTTTAGTACTGAATTGGCTAGGGAGCTTGATAAGAAGGAGGAATTTCCGTGGGATCTCTATAGAAAGGCCGGTGAACTAGGTTTATTAGCCCCGTCAATTCCCGCAGATTATAATGGTGGTGGCTTCTCCACATACCTAGCTGATATAGTTGTGACCGAGGAGTTAGTAAGGGCCGAACCCACACTCGGTATTGCAATAGTGTCAGGCCCATTCTCATCGCACTTATTGTATTACTTCGGTACTGATGAGCAGAAGAAGAAGTATTTGCCACCTGTCTATAGGGGTGAGACCACATTCTTTGGAGCATATACAGAGCCTGAGCATGGTAGTGATATTACGCAATTAAACACCGTGGCGGAGAGGAAGGGTGATAAGTTCATAATTAGGGGTATGAAGACGTTCATAACTAATGCACCTACGGCAAAGTACGGAATACTCCTCGCACAAACAGACCCTGAGAAGAGACATAGGGGGCAGACATTGTTTATAATACATACTGATTGGCCTGGCGTTACGATCAGGAGATTGACCGGTAAGATGGGGCAGAGAACGATACCTGTTGGTGAGATTTACCTAGATAACGTTGAGGTACCCATTGATTACGTGGTTGGCGGTGAAAGGGGTATTAACCAGGGATTCTATTGGACATTAGCCTACTTCAATGTCTCAAGGATAGGGCCGGCAGCCATGGCACTTGGCATGATGTTATCAGCCTTCGACAAAGCCCTTGAGTATGCCAAGAAGAGGGTTCAATTTGGTAAACCGATCATCGAGCACCAACTAATCCAGGAAAAACTAGCTAGAATGGCTATGCTTATTGAAGCCGCTAGATCATTGGTCTATAGGGCTGCTTATTACGTGGATGATTATCTAAAGCTCAAAATAGACCCAAGGGCTATGGCTGCGATTACTTCGGCTGCTAAGGTCTTCGCTACAGATGTTGCTAACCAGGTCATTGATGAAGCAATACAAATACACGGTGGTTATGGATACTTCGAAGAATTTGACGTAGAAAGATATTGGAGAGATCATAGGGTAACCAGGATATATGAGGGTACCAATGAGATCAATCTATTAACAATAATAGACGCCCTGAAGAGAGATGTGTGGAGACCATAATCTTTCTTGTTGCTAAATTTATTTATACTTCATATTTCGTAATCTTAATTTCAAATCAAAACCTTTTGTAATAAGAAAATTGAAAAATAATAAATAAATTTCAAATAAAATAAATTTTTATTCAATAATTATCCCATAAAAGTAAATTAATATTCATTATTATGCATAATAATTGTAAAATATTTATCGTTCTTGATATTATAAGTAACAAAACTATTTAAATAATTTGATACCATAAGTAACAAGGCATGAGTCTTGATGATTTCAATCCATAGTGGAGGGGTAGGGAATATATTGATCAAGATCCTGACTTGATTAAGTGGCGTAATGCAAGGGTTAGGTGGATTCCTAAGGAAATCAATGCGCTATCGTTAAAGCCGTTTTCTCTTAATTTCATCTATGGACCACGTCAGGTAGGTAAGACAACACTGATAAAGCTTGCAATAAAGGATTTACTTACTAAGGTTAAACCTGAGGCCATTTTTTATTACAGCTGTGATTTGCTCATTAATCATGAGGAATTACTTGATATCTTAAGGAGGTATCTTAGGATTAAGGAGGAGCGTGGCATTAAGACAAGCTATATTTTCCTTGATGAGGTGACCTATGTGAGTGATTGGTTTAGGGTTATTAAGTACGGTATTGATAGGGGATTGTTTAAGGATGATGTTATAACGATAACAGGCTCAACAAGTATATTTCTAAGAGGCGATATAGAGACGTTTCCGGGTAGAAGAGGATTTGGTGTTGATATTGTGCTATACCCACTTAGTTTTCAATCATATATCAAGGCTTTAAGGCCTGAGATCGATGTAACACCAGGCTGGTATGAGGAGATCAGGAGCTTATTTGAGAAGTACTTGGTGACTGGTGGATTTCCATTATCAATCAATTCATACTTCAGCTTAGGTACAGTAACTGCCGATGTCTATAAGTCATACATTGACTGGATAATATATGATGTCAAGAGGGTCGGCAGAGATGAGGGGCTAATGAAGGAGATCTTGTCAATACTAATTGAAAAGGTTGGTACTAGAATTAGTTATAATTCGATAGCGAAGGATCTCGGGATTTCCCATAGAACGGTTTCGGAATACATCGATTTATTAAGTAAGATGTTCTTAATAACTGTGCTTAATTACATTGATGTTAATACGGGTAATAAAGACTATAGGAAACTGGTCAAAATACACTTCACAGACCCATTCCTATATAGAGTAATTTCATTCTGGACAGGAGTTAAAGTACCTAATGAGTCGATAATCGTTGAGGATATCGTAGCCTCACACCTAGCTAGGATTGGTGAAGTTGGCTATACAACCATTGGTAATAGGGAGGTTGACGTACTATCACTTAGTGATTTTACAGGTTATGAGGTTAAGTATGGAAGAAGAAGTGAGCGTGTGAGCATTAAGGCCGGGAAGATGAAGAGGGTCATAACAATATTGAGGGACGTAGATGGTATTGATACAGTCCCTGCACACATATTTTTAGCAAGACTCAATATGTAGATTAATACTCACGTCTTTTCGAAACCAAGCACATCGGCGTAATTGCCCAGGTCGAGTAATCCATGACCTGAAAAGCTGACGAGAATGACCTTCCTCTCACCCGTCCTCCTAGCCTCATCAGCGATCTCCTTAATTACGGGTAGCGTATGCGCAGTCTCAGGGGCAGGTACATAACCCTCAACCTGAGCAAATATCTGGGCCATCTTGAAGACAGTTTCCTGGTCATAATCACGACCCTCCACATAACCCTTATACATTAAGTACGACAATGTCGGCGCAACAGCATGATACCTTAAACCACCTGCATATATTGGAGGAGGCACGAAATCCGCGCCTATCGTGTACATCTTCAATTGAGGCAACACCCTGCCGGTGTCTGGATCATCGTACTTATAAACACCCTTAGTTACTTTAGGCACCTCCAATGCCCCAACCGCTATATATCTACGCCTAACCTTACCACTCCTCAACTCGTCTCCAATGAATGGATAAAATGCACCACCCCAATTGCTACCACCACCAACAACGCCGATCATTACGTCTGGATCCTCGCCGATCAGCTCAAGTTGTTTCTTTGCCTCTAAACCAGCGATTGTCTTGAACATAATATCTGCGTTTATAACACTACCAACTACGTACTTGCCACCATATCTTTGGGCGTACTCAGCGGATTCCGTAATAGCGATTCCTAAACTACCTGGATGGTTAGGATTCTCACTTAGGATCTTTTTACCGAATTCCGTTAAGTTGCTCGGTGATGGGTGGACTTCAGCACCATACATCTGCATTAAGTATCTCCTGAGAGGCTTTGCATAATAGCTGGCTCTAACCATAAATACGTGTGCCTTAACTCTAAATAACGCGGCAGCGAGAGCAACCGCGGAGCCCCACTGTCCTGCCCCGGTTTCTGTGGTTACGAATTTAGCCCCGTCCTTAAGGGCGTAGTATACCCAGGCAAGTGCTGAGTTTATTTTGTGGCTACCTGTATACGTATAGCCCTCCATCTTTAAGTAAATCTTAACTGGGGCATTCAAATACTCCTCAAACCTTTTAGCCCTAATTAATGGTGTTGGTCTACCTACCTGGAAGTACCTTTCGAGAACCTCCTCAGGTATCTTCACGAACCTTTCATTGGAGAACTCAAGCCTTAATGGCTCTGATGGTATTACCTGCTTTAGGAGTTCTAGTCGTTTACCATTATCTGGATCGTATGGGGGTGGTAGTGGTTCAGGGAGGTCAGCCAGGATGTTGTACCAGTGGGTCGGCATTTCATCTATTGGTAGGTCTATTCGGTATTTTTCCTGACCCAGATAGTTACCACCGTAGGGCTTGTCTATGGATTCTTTATAAGTATTACCTTGCCCTCAATAAATTATTATTATAGCTCTTGATTCTTATTTAGATGAACGCTTTATCTTTAGGATCTCCTTTAGGAGGGCTATTTCGTCTTCTGTTAGGTGGTCTTTGAACTGCGTCATTAGGGTTATTGCATGTTCTTCAGGTACGTCGACATATAATTCATCGCCCTCTTTTACTTGCCTACCAACCATTATGTTGCCCTCTATCGATATTGCGACTTCCATACCTTTCTTTGCCTCGGGTATGTTCTTGCCCTTATCCTGTATCTGCATTATTGTGCCTATTCTCTTACCGTCACCTCTAATTAGCGGATAACCGGGCTTTATTAATCCCTCAAGAACGGCCACGCCAACTATGACCGGGTTGCTCCTCCTAAAGACGTAACCAGGTAATATCCTAATCTTCCCGGGTCTCACGTACTTCTCAAGCTCCATTTCCGTAAGCTTCATCCTCTGCTCCTTATACCACTGGGTGAACTCCTCAACGAGCCTATACAGTATTTCATTCCTAAATATCTTAACACCATACTGCATCGCTTCAACCTCAACATCATGAGGAACCTTCACGTTGAACGCCAGGACAACACCGTACAGTGGGTCCTTCTTCCTAACTATGGATGCCTCCACCACATCCCTCCTACTCACATTACCAACATCAGCCTTCCTGACAGGTATGCCCTGGCTCCTTAGGTATATGACCATGGCCTCGAGGGTACCCAAGGTATCGGCCTTAGCAATAACACCCTCCTTGTCAGTCTCTATCTTAACTTCTGAAACCTCCTCCTTAACCATCTTCATATAATCCTCTAACAGTGAATCCTGAGGGACAACAAGGACGGGTGCTCCAGGCATTACTTGGTCAAGACCATCGGCAATGATCTTAACACCGGCCGCTGCCTTGACCTCGTCCATGAACATATACTTATCTTCAGGATCCCTCATTTCATCTAAAGGCTTCGGAAGAACCAGCATCTTAACCTTGGTACTCACTGGTCCTTCAAGGCCAGCCGTAACTATTAAGTCGCCCTTCTTAATGATGCCATCGTATAAAACAACATCTGCTGTGGTTCCCCAACCCTTCTCTTCCCTGATCTCCATGACGACGCCCTTACCAGGGCCATAGGTTATCCTAAGCTTATCCTTACTAAATCTCTGACTAAGTCCAGCCAGTACGACTAATAAGTCGGCCAAACCCTCACCTGTGACTGCGCTCGTTGGCACTATAGGAACTTGGGTATTGAAGTCCCTAACCCTATCATACCTATCAGCATCCATACCCAACTTATTGAATTCCTCAATGACCCGGGCAATCGCCTCCTCAACCCTACCCTGGACATCCTCCCTCTGCCTATCGTAAGACTCTAGGAATGGAGCGTTCTCATGGGGCTCCCAGCCATATATCCTATCGAGCTTATTTAAAGCCACCACAAAGGGTATATTCCTAGATCTGATCAACGTGAGGCTCTCGTAGGTCTGCTCCTCAAAACCCCTGGTAATATCTATAACTAGAACGGCTAAATCAGCCACAGAACCACCCCTACGCCTAAGGTTCGAGAAGGCTGCGTGGCCTGGGGTATCAACCATGAGAAAGCCCTTTATCCAGACCCTACCCTTAAGCCTAAACTTAATTAGTAATGGTTCAGCGATCTTCTCAACGGCATTCCAGGGTATGAAGGACAAACCAATGTGCTGAGTAATCATGCCAGGTTCCCTATAGGCTACGAAGGTGCCCCTAATCTTGTCAAGTAGTAATGTCTTGCCCACGTCCACATGGCCGACTACTACGGTGATAGGAGGTCTATAATCCACAACGTCGCTGGTCTTGCTCATTATTAATCAGAATGATACCATGCTACTTCAGCTTAAAAATCATTTTCTAAGATGAACCCTTATGCGCTAACTCCTTTATTAGTAAATTTATTAAAAATAGAATGAAAATAGAAATCGATGATGCAAGAACCAAAGTGAAATAAATAATATTGGCATTTATAATCTCAATGTACATAATAATGAACCCTCTCAATAATGAGTATAGGATGTAGGTAAGGATTATTGATGTTACGAGCATTATTGAGGATAAGGCAAGCACACGCATATCAAATGAGCCATTTAGTGATAAGTAGATTATTATAGATGCCGTAATAAGTATCGCCAATACTAACGAATTAAAAATGGTACCTTGTATTACCGATAATGCTAATACTGTGTATGCCTCATCGATAAAAAATAGGTACCGGGAAACACCGTGTCTAACCATCACTATAATGCATGAGCTCAGCAAGAGTATGATTCCTATAATTCCCATAGTCATGGGCTCCCTCTTAAATACGTATATATTTATTGCCAGTAATATCGTGGCGCTAATAATTAGCGATAAAGAATTCTTCTTCATATACCCTCACCAACAACGATTACCTGAGCGCCGTTTAGATCAACATTTGACCTTATTAGGTTGCTTAAGGATTCCTTACTTAATATCAATAATGAGTCTTTACGCAGATACCTCGTAAGAACCTTAATCTCGTCATTCGACAACCCTTTACTAACATTAACTGGATATAACCAGGTCATTAAATCATCATTACTTAGCTTATTAACATAGTTTCCAATAAGCCTTTTAGCCCTTTCGAGAAGTTCTTCTCTGCCTTCCATTCCGATTACAAGCACTCTCAACCTTAACTCTAGGTCTGCCAATGATGCGATTCGTGAAAGATTCATTACCTTGGTAATATCATTACCTATTAGGATGAGCAATGCTCCTATACTTCTAAGGCCTCGTAGATACATTAACGCCTCATCAATAGGTCTATACTTATTGGCGGGTTTTAACATGTGTGGCGTATACTCCATAATTATTAATTTCGGTAAATTACCCATCTCAGACCTTACCGTACTTACCAGGTTGCCTACACGTGCACTCGTAATCCAATGAATACTGCTTACCGGCTCTGAAAAATCGTACTCCTTAAGAGTGACGAAGTCGCCAGATCTAGATTGGAATACCACGGCATTGCCTAAATCTCTGCTAAGACCTTTACCGATTATTAATTGAGCATTCTCTTTAGGCTCTATCACTACGTCATGCCCTAACTTTATAAAAGTCGCATTCGTCACTATACCCATTGGGTCGACAATCTTAATTACAATACCTAATATCTTTGCAATGCCGAACCACTTAATTTCAAGATCCAGATCCTTTTGCTTGCCATTAATTATGAGGTCTCTATCAATATTACTACACTGGAGATGGGGAGAGCATATCAGGGTTATCTTCGCAGGAATTTTGAGCGGCAATGATGACTTGGCCCTAATACGTAGAATTACGTGATCCTTCATCACCACTAATTCGTCATTTATATCCAACAAACTCAGGGATAGACTTGTTAAGAGGTCCCATGTTAATAGGTACGATGTAAAAACAAGAAATAGACTAATACCGACAAATGTGAGCAAGGCATTCTTCATGTATATCCCTAAGTACATTAATGAGGCTATTAGAACGTAAACAATCAAGGACCTATTGTATTTAATAGCGCTACTCATTATTATAGCCCTTGCCCAATGCCTTGGCCATTATCGGTGTTGGTACCTTTTCGAGAATCTCGCTTATTATCCTGAATGGATCATCACCTATTGTTATTATTCTGTGGTTTAGTACGTATGGTGTTAGTTGTTTTACGTCGTCTGGTATTACGTAGTCCCTACCGTTTATCAATGCCCAAGCCCTAACTAACTTACTAAGTACTTGGGCTGCCCTAGGACTGGCGCCTAGTTTAATATCATGAACATTCCTAGTAGCCCTTACTATATTAACGATGTATCTAATTATCGAGTCATCAACATAGACCTTCCTCATTAATAACTGCATATTGATTATGTCCTCCTTACTTAATACGGTATTCACGGGAGTAACGTCGCCAAGGTCAATATCATTGGCAATCCGTAACTCAACATCCTCATTTGGATAGCCGAGCCTTATTCTTATCATGAATCTGTCTAGTTGTGCTTCTGGTAGTGGGTATGTTCCCTCCAGCTCTATTGGGTTTTGTGTTGCTATTACCATGAATGGCCTTGGTAGTTGGTAACTCCTACCACCAATGGTTACCTGACCCTCCTGCATAGCCTCGAGGAGTGCAGACTGAACCTTAGGAGGAGCCCTATTAATCTCATCAGCAAGGACCACATTGGCGAATATCGGGCCAAGCCTAACCTCAAAATCACCAACCCTAGGATTAAAAACAAGAGAACCAGTAATATCGCTAGGAAGAAGATCAGGCGTAAACTGAACACGACCAAAGGAAAGACCAAGAGTCCTAGCAAAAGCCTTAACAAGACTAGTCTTAGCCAAACCAGGAAAACCCTCAACCAAAACATGACCATTAGCAAGGAACGTTGCAAACATGATCTTAACCTCATTTTCAACATTGACTAATACTTTTGAAATCTCCTTACTTATTAATTGAGCAATTGATTGCAATACTCTATAATCCATGTTTCAAAATGCAGTCTTGAATACGGCATTATTAACTTATCTCTCTAAGTGTTAGTAAAATTATTCAATACTGTCTAATGATCTCCTCCCCAAATAATAATATATATAGTACCCTATCAACCATGGCACCATCAACAGGAAGGATGCAAAAGCTACTAATAACAAGACATAGATTGGTATGTTAGAACCGTGAGATTGAATATTTATAGGCTCGAAGGCCACCCAACCAACATTGGTGAACGCTTCAACCCAAATGGTCGTATGACTTGATTGAAATATATAATCCCCATTACCTGACTGCTCTCCAACAAAACCAATCGTAATCCTTGATGGGATGCCCAACATTCTTAGTACGTAGAGGGTCAATAAGGCATAATCCACGGGACTGCCTAAACCATGGGTTAACGTATAGTTAACAGAATACGTATTTCTGGATATCTGAAAACGTCCATTATTCATGTAGTTTAGTAACTCATTTATTGCAGACATTCCTTCGGTATTGAAAGGCCCAAGATAATAAATTACCGAACTCCATGAAACCCCCACATCAATCGGCCCTAAATAGTCCCTTGCATATAGAGTTTCAATACCTGAATAATTCATACCTTGAGATATAGAGCAAACCGTTATCTCAAAAACAGCACTGATTATCGGCTGATAGCTTAGGAGTAAATCGCCTGGCTCAAGTACGCTGACCTTAGAGTTTGGGTAAACAGATACCAATGTTATATTCGAAACAATAAACGAAAGATCCTTACCATAATTTATCACGAATGGTTCAGGTATAGCCTCAATAGGCTGCGAGAAACTCTCATAAACCATGTAAGTACGACACTCATCACCAACGGCCATGCCTATCGTTATTGGCGGATAACCCGTAATTACCGGCGTTAGACTCTGCGTATTCGTCAACGTATTCGTCGAGGAATTATAGCCATTAAATGAATAAAATCTAAGTACTACGGGTATTTCTGACTTCACTGTAACCGTAAAATTGGCGTTAACGAGCCCTGAGGTTACAGGATATGCCGGTGTTTTTAACCCACCCGTCTCAATCACAGGTATAAAGAAACCCACAAATCGGGTATTATTAAAATGACCCTCGTAGAAACCAACATAGCCAGTACCATTATTGAAGTCGAGAATACCCGGAAAAATACCCTGACCCCCTACAATAGCTGTTGTAAAACTGAAGGGAGCCGTTACATTAATGGTCTTAATCCCTGACTTAGGTACCACCATCACCGCGTACTTTATATCATTCTGTGCAGTTAGTAGGTAAATAATGAAACTATTGTTTGTGCTTGCTATTACTACGTAGGTTGAGTTTATCGGTACGCTATATGTCACTCCTGCGGAAGAACCTGAGGTTGATTTAATTGCAAGCATTATTCCCAGCAAAAGCATTATTAATGCATTCATTACACAATAAATAATGAACCTTAAAAAAATCTTTTTGCAAATTTTAATCTCCGTAATAATAACAGCACTATTATTCATAGCAGTAATCACTGACGCGTCTTCCATGTATAATTACCAATACAGTGGCAATTACGAATTAATAATGTGGCCCATACTCAACGTAACACTCCCATTAGGAAAAACAACTGTAAATTGCGTATTGATAATAGTATCACCAAACTCGGCATCAATAAACGAAGCCTTCACGGGCCTATTAATACTACCCAATAATACCTCCTACGTCGTCACAGGATTCCTAGGAAGTTCCACAGTTTATATAGTCAGTATCGAAAAATTAACAACCCAGACATTAAATAACGCCAATAACCCCTACTCCGGCCTAATCGCTCAGCATATTACCAACAAAAGGACCCTAATTAATAGCACTATTAATACAAGTGGTTCATTAACCAGAACAACGAACAATAATATCAATAAGGCAGGGACTATCGTTAATAATAACGTTAAAAATCCAGGATATTTACTACCAATAATCATAGTTACAACAATTCTCATAATCTCAACATCATTGTTATTCATCGTAGATTCTAGGAGACGTATAGAGTATCCTAAGTGCTTGGAGGATGGTCTTATAAAGATCATTAAGAAAGCCAAGATAAGACAACCTGGGCTGACCCATAGGGAACTGGGTAACTATCTTATTGATCGCGTTGGCAATAAGTACGTTATTGAGGAGGTAATTAGGATGTTCGAGGAAGGTGTTTATGGTGGTAAAGAGGTTGATTGCAAAAGATACCTATCATTAATTAGCGAGGTACTAAGGAAACTTTAGTGTTTATTATCGTCATCACCCACAGCCATCACTTTGTTAATAATGACCTGCAACATAAACTTTATAAATTATGGGTTGCCCTCACCATCGTATGAGAATTTACACATGCGCATTCTGCGGGAGACCAATACCGCCAGGTACTGGAATAATGTATGTTAAGGCTGATGGTACAGTACTTAGGTTTTGCAGTAGGAAGTGCTTTGTTAGTGCTATCAAGTACAATAGGGATCCGAGGAAGCTAACGTGGGTCAGAAAGGTTAAGAAAGTAAAATCAAAGGCCCAGAAGTAAACCAATAAGTTAAAAGGAGGTACTTAATACGGTCGTTGATGACCATCATTTATAAAGGACGTAGGGTAACACTTGAGGTCTATAGAACCGTGCTTCCCAATAATCATGTGATGAACGTAGAGAGGGTAATCTTTCCAAAAGCTGTCGCAGTATTACCTATCTACGGAGGTGATAGGGTAGTCCTTATACGCCAATTTAGGCCTGTAATCAATGATTATATATTCGAGATACCCGCAGGTGTTGTGGAGGAGAAGGAGAGTGAGGATGAGGCGTTAATTAGGGAATTACGGGAAGAGATAGGGGCTGAGGTCATTAATTATGGGAAGTTATTTGAGGGCTTTACAAGTCCTGGCTATTCAACGGAATACCTGGTCATTTATTATGCTAATGTGAGGAGCTTAGGAGAGGCCAGGCCTGAAGAGCACGAGGTTATTGAGAGGGTTATTGTGGGGCTTAGTGAGGCTATGGATATGGTGAGGAGGGGTGAGATTAAGGATTTGAAAACAGCCCTTGCGCTAACCCTTTATGCATTAAAAGGGAGTTCAGT
Organism: Vulcanisaeta sp.; assembly: GCA_023256215.1. Taxonomy (GTDB): domain Archaea; phylum Thermoproteota; class Thermoprotei; order Thermoproteales; family Thermocladiaceae; genus Vulcanisaeta. The sequence continues at coordinate 16,710 of JAGDXB010000070.1, forward strand.
AACCACTACATGGTGATTTATGGAGTTAAATGAGGAATTGGTGCTTAAGGTTCTTAGTAATGTTAGGATTGAGCCGAGGAATTTTGCGGCACTTTATGTTTTTAGGAGCAGCAATGACATATTTAGGGCTTTGGTTGTCACAATACTTACGCAAAACACCAACGATAAAAACGCACTTAGAGCTTATGAGAACCTGGTCAGGGTTGCTGGAGATATAACTCCGCAGAGGCTATTGGAGATTGGTGAGGATGCCGTGGCCAATGCCATCAAGGTGGCCGGTATGCATAGGGTTAGGGCTAGGAAAATACTTGAACTATCCAGGGTGGTTCTTGAGAGGTTTAAGGGCGATCTCACGATAATAAGGAGCCTACCTGTTAATGAGGCCCGTAAATTACTACTCGAGTTGCCTGGTGTCGGTGATAAAACAGCGGATGTTATTCTTGTTAATCTTGGTAAGCTTGCATTTCCTGTTGATACTCATATAACTAGGATATCGATGAGGTTAGGTATTGTTAAGTCTAGGAATTATGGTGAAATACAGAGGGCTTGGGTGAAGATACTAACGCCAGATCCAGGTAGGTATCTCGAGGTCCACCTGAAGCTTATTCAATTCGGTAGGGATGTATGTAGGGCTAGGAATCCTAGATGTGGGGTGTGCGGGTTTAGGGAGGTGTGTCAGTATTATAATAATGTATTAAGGAGTGAGAAATAAAAATAGGTAGTAATTGAATGGTGCTTATAATGAACTGCGTACATGTTGAGGGGCTGTCTCGATTATTTAATGGTGTAAAGGCTATTGATAATATTTACTTTGATGCTGAGTGCGGTGATTCGGTAGCGTTAATAGGTCCTAATGGCGCTGGTAAAACGACGACTCTTAGGATATTAGCTGGTCTATTAAGACCAACCTCCGGTATTGTTAGGATTTGTGGTTATGACCCATTTACAGAATCTGAGAAGGCTAAGTCCTGCATTGGTTATTTACCTGAGGATGCTGTGCCCTTTCTCAATTTAACGGTTAGGGAGAACTTAGAGTATGTAGCCATATTAAGGAGGATAAGCGATGTGAGGGGTACTATTGAGGATGTAATGAGGTTACTTGACCTTACCGAAATAGCTAATAAGGTTGTGGCATCATTATCGAGAGGCAATAGGCAAAGGGTGGCAATTGCAATGGCGCTGATTCACAGGCCTAGGGTTCTCCTCCTAGATGAACCGCTTAATTACCTAGATATACCTACGCAGGAGAAGGTAATTAGGTTATTTAAGGAACTGAGTGATTCTGGAACAACAATAATAGTGTCGACCCACATAATGTCAATAGCAGAGAGGTTGGCAAGAAGGGCATTAATAATGAATAGGGGAAGGATTATTTGGAGGGGTTCTATTGAGGAGTTGAACAAAATAGCTAAACTAAGTGGTAACGCAATTGAGGAGGTGATAATTAAATTGCTCGAAGAAGAATCACCTAATTAACTCCTTCAAGTACGGCGTTGAATCAACCTCTCTATAACCCTCCTTAGTTATCGTCACAACATCTATTCCTTCACCACTGCCTGGATCATGATATATAGCCGACCTAACAGCCCTAACAGCTAATCTAACGGCATCCTCAATGCTCATATCCCTCCTATAACCATCCTCGAGAACACCAAATGCTGTGGGCGAGCCACTACCCGTAGCCATAAACTCCGTCTCCCTGGTTAATGTACCGAAGAAGTCAAGCATATATATGACTGGTCCCTCATCTGGATCCCAACCACCAAAAATCATATGTACCAGGTAAATAAACGGCCTGCTTGAAAATACCACCAGAGACGCATAATTTGCTAGCGCCCTTATCGAGATTGGTTTACCAGTCTCTATCTTGTATTGCATAGCCGTTGCCGTTAACGCGTCAAGAACCTTTTGGAGGTCAGCAACACCGCCACTCATTGTTGCTGCTACGTGATTATCAATTTTCCATATCTTAACACCCTTCTTCCTATGGGCAATGTAGTAGCCAGCGGTGACTCTCCTATCCGTGGCTAATACAACTCCGTCATTAATCACAATACCTACGGTTGTTGTCCCCGTCATTAACCTATTAATACCTTCATGATTAGGGCTTAGCATCAATCCAAGAGGAATTAATTGTTTAATAAATCTTAACCTATACGCTAACCTTATTGAGACGATTGCTGGGTTTGTTGGGATTCGGGCTTGGTTTCCGCCTGCTTCTCCTCCGCCTTGGTCTCAGCCTCCCTCTTCAATTCGATCTCGTCAACAAACAGTACCTTCTTTACGCTCGTAATTCTATTACCTATCTCATCGGCTATCCTGGCCCTTAGGGTCCCTATGTTCTCCATAAAGAGCGTCTCTATGGGTAGCTTTATAGTCACGGTAGAGCCATCTTGAGACAGCTCCACGCTAACCTTGTCCAGCTCGAGTCTTGGTATGTACTGCTTAATTAGGTATTTTATCTTCTCCTCGGTCGTCTCAAGCTTTTTGACTACCTTGGCCGTGACAATAAGCGTCTTGCCAGCCAGTGGGTGATTAAAGTCTAGGGTAACCCTACCACCCGTTATACTAACGACCCTGGCCTGCTGATTATTAACCTCAACTAAATCGCCAACCTTAGGCAACTTACCATACCTATAGAACTCCCTAATGGATATTATCCTAACCTTAGCCGGGTCTCTCTGTCCAAATGCCTTATCTGGTGGCACTTCAACGGTTACCTCCTGACCCTCACTGGAATTAATGATTGCTTGTTCCAGGGGCTCAAAGAGTTTGGTTTCGCCGAGTATTATCAATCTTGGTTCATAAACCTCATCGGGCCTATAAATACCGGCTTCCCTAGCCTTATCCTCTATTGTTGTCTCTACCACCTTATTGTCGTCCTTATCAATGACCGTGTACTCAAGCAATACATAATCACCCTTCTGGAACGTCATCGACTATGTGCCTGGTAATTACCTTATAAATTTTAAGCTTGAAGAGAATTAGGTTTTAATTTCCCTCGTTTAAATAACATTAATGATGAATGCGGCTTACATAATAAGCATGGCGATAGCATTGTCAGTAATATTGATGTTCATTGGTATATTATTGATAATACTGGATGTTGTAAGGAGTCATAGGGAGGAAGGGAATGAGGAGAAGGAGAGGGAGGAAAAGAGGAAGACTGGCGTTGGTGGTGTAGTACTCATAGGCCCTGTGCCCATAGTATTTGGTAACGACCCATCTATAATTAAGTGGGCCATAATACTAACAATAATAGTCGTGGTTTTATTCGTGGTTTTTGCATTACTACCTGGAATACTGTGAGGTGGTTATCATGAGACTTTACCAAGTCGGTATCTTGCTCATAATTCTCGCTGTATTAATACCAATAATAGCCGTAATACTTACAATAGTCACTGGTGTTTCGGCCACAACGACTACCCCCAGTGTTGGTGGTGCCATAGTCATATTCCCAATAGTCCCAATACCGATACTCATAACCTTCGGCAAGCCCCAAATAGCACAACCACTTCTTTGGTTTACTTACGTAATATTCATAATATTCCTAGTCCTCATAATATTCTCAATAATACAGTACTACAGAGTTAGGAGGGAAGCCATGAAGAGGTGGCAGGAAGAACATAGGTAATCAATTTAATAACCCTTCGCCGGGTTAGTAATTAATGAGACTTTACTGGTCCCCCGTAGAGTTAGCGAGTAGGCTCGTAAAGAAGGGTATCAAGTACAATTTCGCCAGTGGATCGCCAGACCCAACACTTTTACCAATTAATGAGATACGTAAGTCCTTCGAGAACGTATTCGAGAATTACGGAATATCTGTAATAGCATACCCTGGGGCTGGTGGTTTAAAGGAGTTAAGGATTGAGGTATCAAGGTATGTAAGGAGAATGCTGAATATAGATGCTAGTTGGAGGGACATAATAATAACTGCCGGTGCCCAACATGCTATTAAGTTATTATCTCAATTATTAATGAGAAGAGGAACTATTGTGTACGTCGAAGATCCGACGTTTGTTGAGACCATAGCACCAATGAGATTTCAAGGCGCTAAATTAATTGGTGTTCCCATCGATGAGTACGGCATGAATACCCAGGAATTAGAAAGGTTGGTTAAGGATAATGGTCCAGGTATTGTTTACACGGTCCCTAACTGCCATAATCCAACAGGTGTATCCCTCTCATACGATAGAAGGAAACATTTGCTCGAAATATCTGAGAGGTATGATCTACGTATTATAGAGGATGACCCATACACGGCATTATACCCAAATACCGAATCACCGCTTAGATCAATAAACGATGATGTAATTTACGTGGGGACGTTATCTAAAGTCCTGGGTCCTGGTTTACGAATAGGGTTTGTAATAGTCAGTGGTAGATTGAGGGATGATTTAGAAAAGATTGAGCAGCACGATTTTGCAACATCGACATTAACGCAGTACTTGGTTTATGACCTATTAAGGAGGGGCGTCGCTAATAAGGTCGTCGAGAGGGCACGTGATTTATATCCCAGGAAGCTCAGGGAATTGATTGAATCACTTAACGAGTACCTGCCAGGCTCACTCATGTTTAAACCGTCCTGCGGATTCTACGCTTTTATAAATACCAGGGTTAACGCCTGGGACCTACTTAGGAGGAGTGTGAATCAGGGTGTTGCCTTTGTGCCTGGAGGTAGGTTCTTCGTAAACAGTAGAAGAGAAAACACCGCAAGACTTAGCATTGGGGCAATAAGTATTGATTCAATAAGAGATGGAATAAAGATCCTCGGCGATATAGTTAAATCCTCCTGAAAATACGGACGATAGGCATTACTTTATTATTTACACCTGTCATGAACTACTTAATTATGTAATAATCATTGCCTGAATCACCATTATCACTTAATCCCTTCAGTATGGCCATTATTATTAATAATAATGTTAGGAGCCCCAGTATTATTAATAGTGACTTTATACCTAAGGCGCCGAGCGTCCAGATTCTTACATAAACCCTATTACCTGTAACATTAACTACGTAGATGTCATTTCCATAAATAACTAAACCCACTGTCGAATTAATGGGTATGCAGTACCTACCAGGTCCCTCGTAGTATAGATCACCTACGTTAAGTATTGCCGTTGGTAACTCATTATTAAGTAGGTCAACCGGTACGAAATTTATTATGTGTGGTTCTAACTCAATACTTCCATAACTGTTGTTATTAACCTTTAATAAAGATTGGTAAAGTAATGAACCATTGCCCAACAGATATACTTGTATATAATCACCAATTAAGGCATTTGATATATTCAATAATATTGAATTGTTTGTGAGCGGTAATACGTAATTCCTATCACCATACTTCACAATTAGTTGAAGGCTTAGGTTGGGGCATTGTTGAGGAAGGATTACGTTTAGGACGTAGTTTGAGAGTACGGGCACTGTTAATGAACTACCCTGTGCAATGTACTGGGTTCCCAAGTTCATTAGTTTATCGTTTATTAATGCATAAATATCGTAATTACCTGGGTATATGCATGTGTCATTAGTAAATAGTAATAATGTCCCATTAGCATTTAGATAAAGTACGGTATTTATTGGATTACCTAATTCGTCCATTATAGATATACTTGTCCGCGAAATTAACGGTACAGGTATTGTTATCGTGGTTGTTGGTATCGAGTTTAGGAATATCCCTATAGTTCTCATACCATTAATTACCAGATATAACTCCCTATCAGAGACGGGATTTACTGTGATGCTATTGGATAAGCCCATTATTTCACCACTTTGTGTTGTAATGAAGACATTATTGCATGTTAATTTCTGTAGGGTCCCGCCAATGAAATTTATTGTTATTGGTTCTACGGACATATTAACGGTACAGCTTGGGCTATATGATAGGTAGTTGGTCCATGGGGTTATTCTTGGTATATTTGGATTTATCAGTGTGCAATTACTAACCGAGTACTTAATCCATGGTGCACCTGTTAGCATTATTATTGGCTGCTCCGAGGTTGGTATTATGAATCCCTGAGGATTGTTTATTTGTGCATAGTAGTATGGAGTTACTATGACGTACGTGGTTCCATCAGCTGAAACCGATATGTTGTTGGAGTATGTTATGTATGTAGTTATCTCTGCATAGGTACTTAATGAGCCGATGTTGACGTTGGAGTACTCGGTGTTTATTGGTGCGGTTAGGTAATTACTAACACTAGCTGTGGCCGGTGATATCGATATTACCCTAACGATGGAAAAGAGGTAGTTAAGTCCAGGAATGCTTGGTATTGATATATTAATAGAGCCCTGAGTCAATGTATATGTAGTGTTTGAACCAGGTAGTACCAAGGCTTCTAAGGGGTAGGGTGGGTAAGAACCTATGTTTAAGTAAACTCCATATATTGGTATTGAACAGTTAATTACTGCACTTACGTACTTAGGACTGTAATTGATGGGTGCCGATATGTAAGAACCATTATATAGTACGAGAGATACCGATACAATGCCTAAATTCGAGAGAGGGTCTAAGTATGCATTAAATAATATGTAATTTTCCTGCGATGAGCAGTACTGATACGTTGGTATTAACAGGTGATTACCCGTTATATTCATTGTTTGCGTATACGAGGTATTATTAGAGTATATACTTATGTTTATGTAATTAATAGATACTTGCGCGTAGGTTAGTGTGGAGAGAGCGATAAATACTGCTATGGCCATAATCCAGGGCAGGCGTATCCTCACGAGAATGATAAGTAAAGGATTATTAAATAATACAAACACCTAAAATAACCCAGGAGGTAATTAGCTCGGTTAGTGATGAAGCAGTTCGCAATGGATGGGATGACAGGGTTCTCGATCGCTGATTATGCATACACGGTATATTTTACACTGTATGGCGATGGCAAACCATGCTTTCTATGAAGAGCAGCATTAAGTAGTGCAATGAACAGTGGATGAGGTCTCAGGGGTCTGCTTCGAAATTCTGGGTGGAATTGTGTAGCCACGAAGAAGTAATGATTCGGTAGCTCAATCATCTCTACTCTAGGTACATCCATTCTCCACGCAGAAAATACGAGACCCTTTTCATTGAGTACCTTAAAGAATTTGGGATTCACCTCATACCTATGCCTATGCCTCTCTGTTATCTCTGTGGTTCCATAAATCATATGTGCTATTGTATCCTTAACAATTCCTATCTTCCTATTGCCAAGTATCATCGTCCCACCAAGCTCCTCAATATTCTTCTCCTCAGGCGTAATATCAATAACAGGATACGGAGTATTTGGATCAACCTCAGTCGTATGTGCGCCCTTAAGTCCGACAACATTTCTAGCAAACTCGACAACGGCTAATTGCATTCCGTAGCATATCCCTAGGAACGGTATGTTATTCTCACGAACATATCTAATCGCCTCTATCTTACCCTCAACACCCCTAGCGCCAAACCCAGGTAGTACTATTACGGCATGGGCATTATTAAGTTCAGTAACTTTCGACGGCTCCTTCTCTATCTCCTCAGTATCGCACCAAATGATGTTTGGTTTAACTCTCAACTTGGCAGCTGCATGCTTTATAGCCTCAACAATGCTGATGTATGAGTCGTGAAGCTTCACATACTTACCGCACATATACACATTAACTTCCTCCTTGCCATTCTCGAGAGCGTTTACGAAGGATATCCAATCATCAAGCTTCGGCTGAGAGCTCTTCAGCCCCAGCTTATTTGTTATATAATTACCTAAGCCCTGCTCCTCAAGTATTAGTGGTACTTTATATATCGTATTGACGTCATAGGACGTGAACACGGCCTCAATAGGTACGTTCGTGAATAGAGAAATCTTCCTTCGAGTAGACTCATCAAGGGGCTTTGGCGACCTAGCAATTATTATATCTGGCTGAATACCAACCCTCCTAAGCTCAGCAACACTATGCTGTAGTGGCTTTGTCTTAAGCTCACCTGTCGTTGATAATAGGGGTACCAGGGCAACATGAACAAATAAAACATCATTGGGAGACTCAAGCTTCATCTGCCTTGCAGCCTCAAGGAATGGTAATCCCTCATAGTCACCAACCGTACCACCAATCTCTATCAATACTATGTCAGGCTTTTCACGCTTCGCAACAAGCATTATCCTCCTCTTAACCTCCTCAGTAACATGCGGTATCAACTGAACAGTCTGCCCAAGATACTTTCCCTTACGTTCCCTCCTAATTACCGTGTAATAAACCTGGCCACTAGTTATATTGTGGTACTTAGGAACCTCTATATCGAGGAATCTCTCGTAATGGCCGAGATCAAGGTCTGTTTCACCGCCGTCAAATGTAACGAAAACTTCACCATGCTGAAATGGGTTCATTGTACCTGCATCTACGTTTAAGTATGGATCTATCTTTATGGCCGTTACATGATAACCCCTAGCCTGGAGTATTTTACCGATGGAGGCTGTTGTGATACCCTTGCCCAAGCCTGATAAAACTCCTCCCGTTATAAAAATATACTTAGTCGTCATAAAGAACACGGTCTGGCTAAATATTTAATTCTTTCTTTTATCCTGAAGATTGATTACTTAATTCTCCTCATCAATTCCTTATACACACCATCAATCAACTCATGCCTTCTCCTCACCTTCCTCTCTAAATCATTCAATGCATTTCTTAACCTATACAAATCGCTCCTGACCTTACTAACCCTATTTATTAAATCTAATTCATTCTGTGTCAATATATAGTCAAAATTCGCATTAGGTTTTATTGTCTTTAGTATTAAATAGATATCCAACTTGCTAAATCCCTTATTACTAAGTTCACTTACTATTTTCGATATATCCCTAACCTGTGAAATTAAAGGCATTACTCACCACCTTCTGTAGGTCGTTAATGAAGCCGTTAAGCGCATTGTTTACAGAACCCTGTAGGTGCATTATACCAGACACCGTATTACCAAATAATCCGCTTATTAGTGATACCAGGGCAACGAGTACGGCCATCGATATTGCTATCAATAAAACCTCCTCGATGAAAATGTCACCCCTCCTTTTCCTAATTATTTTTGTGGTCATCAATTTGTATTACTCATTTTGATATTTAAGGTACTATGATTAACCTATTACTCTCATACCCTTCCTAAATCCAAATTTCTTGACGATGTATGGTATCAATATTGGTAAAACGACTGTCGCATCCTCAAGAACAAAGGCTTGCCTCGCGGTTGGTTTAACCTTACCCCAGGTAATCGCCTCCTTAGGTCTTGCACCGCTTAGCGACCCATCCCACTCAATAGCCATTGTTATGTAGACCACATAATCAAGCCCACCAGCGAACTGACTCCACCAAATAACGTGATGCTTAGAAATACCACCACCAACGATTATGGCGCCCAATGACTTACTTGAATACACAATATCCATTAACTCGTGCTCATCCTTAAGCAAATCAACCTTAATAGGTCTGCCGCCAGTCTTTGTTCGCTGGATCTCGTTAAACGTGAGTATTGCCGTACCGAAAGCCCCATCGACAAAGCCAGGAACATAAATCGGAACCCTAGCCCTAGATGCGGCCCTTATTATTGAGTACTCATCATCAATCCTCTTACCCATCTCCCAAAGCAGTTCTCTAACGCCCCATTCCTCCTTAGTTTTAACCAGGTCTTCAAGTGATGAATGCACGAACTTCTCAATCAATGGTCCATAATGCTCCTTCCTGACAGCGACGTTACCAATCCTATGAATACCAGCCTTACTCATCTCAACGTCATCAACGTCAAAATAGCTAGCGTAGTACTTACCACCCATGGACTTAGCTATATCGTGATCCAGGGTACCCGCTGTCGTTATAATAACATCCACAAAGCCTCTCTCGACGAACTTGGCTATTAATCCGCGAAGACCTGTGGAGACTAAGTTGCCTGTGAATGAGAAAAAGACTGTCGCTTCACTGCTGTACATGCTTAGGAGCACGTCTACAGCATCTGCTAAATGCCTGCCCTGAAAGCCCCCAATTCGTCTATAGGCCTCGATTAAGTCTTCAATCGTGCTTATACCCGTATCTAAATCAATAACCTCATTCAAGAGGAATGGAGAGCTGCCCATTAAGGGTGTGAGTAATAATGCGATTTTAATGTTTAATTACTCCCTACTTTATGACCCTAATCTCCTTAACAAGTCCTCTCTTTATTAAATCATTGACTATCTCCCTAACGGCCCTCATGGTTAATTGAGTCTTATTGGATATCTCCTCTATAGACCTATTGCCATCGATCAATTCAAGGACATTCATATGGACATCATCGAGAGAGACGTTCTTAACCTTCTCTTCAAGCTCCTCCGTAGGTATTGGTATCTCAAGCCCCGGTATTTTATAAAGATATATCTTATGGCTCCTCCACTCCTCGTAAAGGTCTTCAACAATTAATGGCTTCCAACCAGGCACCTCAAAATCGTGAGACACAACCCTAACACCAGGCCTTAATTCACGCTCAAGCTTAGGCTTTATCCTTTCATTAACACTCGTGAGCAGGTACATAGTCACCACATCAGCGTCGGACAAGCTCTCCTCGAAGAAATTACCATAGATTACCTTAACCCTATCTTCAAGACCGAGATCCTTAACCCTCCTAAGTGTTTGTTCATATAGATCCTTCCTAATCTCTATACAGGCAGATTGAGCGCCAAACTCCCTGGCCGCCATTATGACTATCCTACCATCGCCACAACCCAGGTCATACACGACCTCGCCCCTTTTAACATTGGCTAATTGTAGCATTCTCCTAACCACAACCTCGGGTGTAGGTACGAATGGTACATCGTAAGGCATATTGAAATACGGAAAGAAATTAGGGCTATAAATATCCTTCTCTACTGCGTAATAATAATCATCGAAATCGCTCACGAAACCTCATCACCGGCCTTATTTAATATTTTTACCTTAAGGCCCTCCTCATCATAACTAACATCAAGATCTATAACACCCCTCTTCTTAAGGACCTTAACAGCGTCAATAAGCAATTGCCTCTCCTGCTGTGTAACCTTTGCTAAGGCATCGTTTAAATCCTCGGAATCCTTAATGATACTGAAGTACTTTCTTATTAAGGCTGAGTTCAGACTTACTGGTACTGGGTTTTTATCGAAAATAAGGCCGTGCGTTGCAGAATCCGCTATTGAGTATATATTCAGTACCATGTCGGATAATGAGATGCATTTTGTAATTATGTCGTTTATTAATGAGGATAACTCCGATAATTCCGGGTACTTACTCTCTAACCTACTAATTAGTATCCTTAATTCGCTCATTTTCTCGATTAAGTCCATGTATACTTCATTATCGAGATTAAAAATTAAACTAACCATTAAATAAATAGCGAAATATTAACTCAAACAATACTCATCCTAACCAATCTACTTAAGACGGGTGGGTGAGTGCTGAAGATCCTTAACCTTCTACTTGTTAGTTCACTGTATAATTCCTTCCAGGTAACCCTCAGAAGCGCCATGGCCAAGTCCCTACTTGGTACAAATCTCATGGCGTACTTATCTGCTGAATACTCGCTTAGCTTCATTATGAACGTTATGGCAAATAACTCAAGAAATAATGCACTAATGAGAATGGGTATTGCTGGCAACCTCATTAATGGTATTATGTACGTTATCAATGCAATATTGATAAATTGACCGAGTGATATCAGGAAGAGAGTCTTTGCAGAATCGCTATGCACCACATGGCCGACCTCGTGCATAATAACGGCGAGTAGCTCGTCCTTATTTAAGCACGAGACAAGTCTCGAGGTTAGTATTACGTAATTAATCCCAGGCATTCCCACAGAGGCTGCATTGCACTGATTCATGTTTACCATGTAAATGCCGTACTTAATACCGTACCTTCTCATTATAAAGCCTATATCGATAACATCCTCATGAAAGTTCTGAGGGGCTGTCTCCGGGTTATTCACCAATGATAGTACGAATTTCCTTATTTCACTTAACGACCTAACATTGTCTATCCTTGAGAGAAACCTAAGGGCATTGTTAAACTTACCTTCATCAAATTCCCCGTACTCCAGGGTAAACTTAATTATCTGGGAATTCCATAGACTTCCTCGCCTAATCCTTAACTGTAGAATATATGAGTATATTATTGGTATTAGCAATGGTGTTAATAGCAATGCTATTATTAGGTGTATAGATGGTATTAAATTCATAATTCTCAACACAGCAATCGCTGCCGAGAGTATTAATATTGATATCATAACAAACCCTATCAAACCTATAGGTAATGACTGAATCCTTGGTAAGTCATCAACCCTGTATATCTTATTATCCTTTCGGAGGAGAAGTATCGTTATTTTACGTGAGCCCTCAGTGCCAAGATACCTAAGGACTATGGCGTTTAGAAGACCCCTTATTTTCTCGTGACCCCTGATTCTCACCTCGTGATTAATACTTAACTCAGCACTTCCATACTCGTTCTGCACTATAAGTCTTGTCCTACCATCACTCAACTCTCTAGTTACGTACGATACTCCACTGATTCTTAGTAAGTAATTCTCTACGTAATTAATTAGGGATTGAGGATCGCCGATTAAATCACGAATTATTTGATATGCTTTTACCGCCACCATTCGTGGCTGTATGTGCTAGGTTTATTTTTTGCCCATTAGCTAATTCCCTGAACATATTTATACTAGTATTACCTCTTCTCGTGGATTTATAACCGTCAATGAAGGATAGAACCTCATGAACATTATTATGCTCGAGGATCAACCAGAATTCTGAACCTCTCATGATACCGTAAACCTTACCCCTAGCACTCCTCTTAATTACCCTAATGAGCCCAAGCTCCACAAGCTCCTCAAGGAAATTCCTAACAATCACGGATTCCGAGCGTGGACTCTTCCTGGTCCATATGGATATGTCCTGAGCGACCTTTGCAGGTCTAAAGGTTATTAATTGACCCTTGGCATTGACAACCATGTCCTTTAGCATTTGAAGTATTAAGGTCTTCACCTTCCTGGTATCCATCATTAAGTTTTCCGAGGCTGTCATCAAGGCACCAGGGTTTTCGTATATATCCACTTAAATAAATAAATTAAGAAATGGTGACTCTGCCGAGATTAGTAACGCCAGAGTAATATGAATTCTCTTTTTAATAAACTATGACTATTGCTTTTTCAATTTATCATCTAATTCCAAAATCCTTTCAATCATCTTTTCATCCGCCTCGAGTATACGCTCAATTTCATCAATCCTATCCTTTAAATTAACAACCTCCCTCTCCAACTCCATTATTTGCTTTCTAAATAAAGACCCATCACTGGATACGGTGTTTATCAACGAGACACCATTAAAATTCTTCACTTGATACTGATTATTCCTTACAGTTCTCTTATTATCAACATTAGTATCAACATTAAGTGCATTAGAGCCATCATTATTTACGCTGTTTAAGACCTTGTCATTACCATTGACACTAATATTGGACTCAGCACGTTCATGAACATCAACGTGATTTTTATCTAGATCAATAACATGACCCTTATCAATCTCACCAGGACTTACCTCATGCTTAATCCCTCTAAATCCCCTAATGACAATATGGTTGGGACTTAACGAAGCTCTTAAAGGCCTTATCTTCACGATACCTTTATTCGTTATTACCACTGCTTCGTCAGGCAATAATGTACTGAGCTTTTCAGCTAGATCTCGTGAAAGCGCTATTTCATCACCAAGAATTTCAGGGCTTACTTTGAATAATACTATATTGCAATGCTTTAGCAATGATGATCTTGGTATCGTATTACTTACGAGAATAGTTCTTAAACCGTACTTTGCCAACTCCATTATTACATGATCAATTATTGAATAATTAGATCCACCCATATCCAGTAGGTTTTGGGCCTCCTCAATAATTAGTATGTGTTTAACGCCCTTTTCAATCAACCCTCTCTTCATATAGTGTATATACAGAGAGGCCAATATCAATGAGGAGACTAACCTCTTCTCCTCAATCAACGTTAAATCACTAAGGTCAATTACTGAGTCACCCTCCATAACCTTATCAATATCAATAATACCCTTACCAATGTTTGACGCTGAATATTCAAGTCTCCTAAGGATAGCGGCCTTCATCTCAGCCTCCGTTCTCGTATCCACCAGGTAATTGTTAATTCTATTTATCAAATCATCAAAGCTTGAGTAATTACCGTCCCTTATCATCCTGTAAAGCATGTACATACTTGGCTCGTTAAGGCCAAGGCCAAAGCCCAAGATCTCCGTTAGCAACTTGGGCGGTATTTTCTCTAGGTCCATCTTGATTGCTGATGTTGGAATTGTAGGTAAGATCCCTGAGTATTCTCCGTGCCAATCAAGTATTGTAACCACGTATTTCCTGCTGAGTCTCCTAACCATAGCCCTGACAAGCGAGGATTTCCCACCCCTTGTAGGGCCTAGGATGCATAGATGCCTATCTAGTGGGACTCTATAGGGTATCATGAATCGGGTACCTACTGTAACGCTGTCTGCCGAATAATCCTTGATCAATGATGCAATGGCTAACGATGCGGGTATTGCGATGGCACTAATGGTTATTAAATCCATACGTCTCAGTAGGTAAGTCTCAACATAATTAATAAACCGCTAAATCAATTCCATAATGATTTACTTAAGAATTGGGATAAGCTCATAGGTCTCATACCCATTACTAACCACTTAGGCATATACTTCCTATAACGATAAAACCTACTATCTAAAAGCACGGCAACCTTTCTATGCCTATCCAGGTCCCTTAATAATCTACCAAGAACCTGGATTGTCGTTGATATTGCCGGAAATAAAAAGGCAGTTGAGAATCCGCCAATACCCATTCTTTGGAAATAACGAGCTTTTAAGAAGCCCCACTGACTATATTGAGGTAGTGGAAAACCGACCATCATTATGCCAATCAATTCCTGTTCCAGGAAATTCATACCTTCACCGACAGGGTTTTGCGCATATGTTATTATTAGTGATTTTGTAGTCCTAGCGCTCTCCTTAAATGCACGTATTGAGTTCAGGGCATCATTACTATCCCTGAGTACGAATGTTGGTACACCCCATACTGGCGGTGAGTACATACTGAGGTAGGTATCCATGTACTCGATACTTGGAAAGAAAATCGCAAGACCTCCCACTGGTGGTGCCGATTCTATGAATACCCTGATGCTCTTATCAATAATGTTAAGGTAATCCCTCAATAATCTATTACGATGCGTCAGTTCAATATCCCTTATGGACATGATAATAAGGTTCTCCTGATATTCCTTGGGTAATGAATCTATTGATACGTAATACGAGGACTTAGATAAAGCATCAATAATGTGAGAGAACCTTCTGCTAATGGATGCTGTTAATAGGAGGGACTTGGAAGCCCTCGTTATTAAGTCACGTATTGGTTTAAATGAGATACACCTTAACCTGGTTAGTTTACCGTCGTAGGTAAAGGCGCATGCATCATTGCCGTAATGCATGAGTATTTCAAGAACCTTATCACTAAATGGCTTAGACCCCTTTAATAAATCATCAATATCGAATTTTCTTTCAACAACAACCTCCCGCTGAGGAATATAATTACTTATCCTACTAAGTATCTTCCTAGCTATGTCATTCCCGTAAGAAGCCCACAGCCTTAACTCATCAAGCCCAATGTCTATGGAAGTCTCAAGACCTGCGGCGACATTATGAAACTCATCAATTATAACCAGGGATTTATCCCAACTACTCACCACATCCATTAACTTACTATATAATTCAGGACTCGATAAATAAGCATGCGTTACTATGACCATTGGCAATTGATACGCTAAGGCTTCATTAACCTCGTATGGACATAAACCAAAATTGAATAAGTCAGTAAAGTCGCAGGTAAGTATTTGTGATGGAATCTCCACCCTCCTAACCCTACATATACCGCTCATTCTATACAACATGCATTGTTTAGAGTCATGGGCTTTGAATGGACATAACGATTCTCTACCAAGAAATACAGCTGTCCTATCTCTAATACCAGCTTGTTTCGTAAACTCACAAAGCTGTAGGGCTTCAGCCCTCGACCTAGTCATGATAAGAACCTTACCTCCATCGTCAACCCACCTCTTCGCAACACCTATGGCTATCCTCGACTTACCAAAACCCGGATATGCATTGAGTAGGAGTATCTTCCTATCACTTAACAATGAGTATACATAGTCGATTATTTCCATTTCAATAGCTAATAACTCATTACAATTAATTAACCACTACAATAAGTAAGATTGGGTTATGCCGAGGGTTCGTAAATCCGCGTCTTTGACTCCTCAAGGAACTTCTTCTTAACCTCCTTCATCTCACTAAGTACATTATTGATGGCGTCAAGAACCTTAGAATTCGACTTAACCTCATCAAGCTCTTTACAATTATTTAATACCTTTTCGAACAATTCATCCGCTATCTTATCAGGAAGTCTCTCAAGGGCTTGCCTATAGATCTTTGGCAGTTCCTCATTTATGAACTTAATGACGTCGTCGACGTCCTCCCAACCATCCTCAGCCTGTCTAATTAACATTAATATCGTCTCTAGGCTATACCTCTCATCAGCCGATAATTTTGAATCATCAAGTTCAAGATAAGCCCTGTTTAGGCAATACCTAACAAACCTATAAATTAGTGGGTTAATATTGAGTGTCGACATCAGGATACGGATTAGCTCTGCCTTAAAAATCTATTTATCACATTCTCAATGTTGAATCAATAATTAAGGCTATGAACACGGTTATCCAATGACTGACTAATATCTTTTACGATAATTAACGCCATATCCTTAATAGACCCACAATGAATAATTCTTCAGGTAGGTGTGAAAGATGATTGATACCCACGCGCACCTCACACGACCTGGCGTATACGAACATGCGGATGAATTAATAGATGAGGCCCGCAGGGAGGGTTTGTTGGGTATTATCAATGTAACGATGAGTCTCGATGAGGCGCGTAACGCGCTAAATCTTGTGAGTAAGTATAGAGGTTTCGTATATACGGCCTTAGGTTATGACTATGGTGGTTTTGATATTAGGGAGGTTCAGAGTATTATGAAGATTATTAATGACAATAAGGACGTAATTGTCGGTATTGGTGAGGTTGGCCTTGATTATAGTAAGGTTAGGGATCCCATGCTCAGGGAGATTTCACGGCACATATTCACCAGGTGGGTATTACTTGCTAAGGAGCTTGATTTGCCGATAATTATTCATTCAAGGGATGCCGAGAATGATGTCATAGAGTTACTTAGGAAATACGGCCCCGTTAGATGCATCATGCACGCTTTCGGTGGCAATAAGAGCCAGGTAATGAAACTACTGGAGCTTGGGTGCTACTTCTCAATACCGCCAACTATAACTAGGTCTAGGCAAAAGAGGGATTTGGCATCATTCGTGCCTCTCAACAGACTTCTTGTCGAGAGCGATACGCCAGAGTTAGGGCCTAACCCCGGTGAGCCATCAAAACCCACACACATAAAATTAGTATTGTCTGAATTGAGTAGAGCGCTCAATGTTGATATTCGGGAATTGAGCGATATAATAACTGGGAATACGTATCAAGCCTTTCCTAAATTATTAAGTAAGTGATCAGTCCTGCGTGGATTAATCACCAATCATATCCCCAGTCTTCATCACCCAGAGGGAACTTAATAATTTATTAACCTACCCTGTGAACTTAAAGATTAGGTTTCATGAAGATTATCGATAAAATAATTGATGAGTTTAGGAATAGGGGTTTTAAGATAATAATTATTCGTGATGATTCAATAAAAGCTCGTTTAAACAGGCTTAAGGTGAAGGTTTGGCTTGTTCCTGACGATTATTTTCCATGGTGGCCCAACCCCCTTGATATGGTTGAGGAGTTGGAATTAACCGATGTAAATGCGCTTTTTGTTGTTTCTGAGAGACCTTACGTGATTAGTGATTATATTGTTAATAATATATCAAGGGCTCGTTATTGGTTTAATAAGGAGTTGAATGTGAGAGTATATTCGGTAAACATTGATAGACTTGAGGAGGATTTGGAGGATGGCATAAATATTGCATTAACAAATCATTATAGGGAGATTAGTAATGTTTCGTTGATGGGTATGGCATGCCCTAATTGTGGATCGCCCATGGTCACGGTATACTCATCGAGGTACTTCTCGAGAAGGTGGGGTTCCTGGGCTAATGAGTATATCGAGGTTTGCGAAAAATGTAATATCATTTCACACAAACTAGTTCTTAACTTAAAGTCATAGTTAAGACTAGGTGAACAAAGGTATATGGTTTACGAAAATAATATTTATTAATCACTGAATCTATGACTTATGGAATAACTTTTATGCCTGATTTACCCTTTATGCCTTTAGATGCGAGGTTCGCCGATGTGTTAGGACTTATAGATACACTAGCTAATGAGTTTAAGGGGCAGGCAGATATATTCATGATTGCTAAGGAGATGGAATCCGACATTGATGATTTAATGCCAGCATTAAATGCCGCCGTATACCTGGGTTTTGTCGAGGTTAAGGGTGGTGACATTAAAATCACCGATATAGGTAAGGATTTCCTAAATGCTAAAATTAGTGATAGGAAGAAAATACTAAGGCAAAAATTACTTAATCTTGAACCGTTCCACACGGCTTATAGTCTTGGCCTACGTAAACCATTTACAATAGAGGATCTCATAGAGGAATTGAATAAGGCAGGTTACGTGGAGGCCAGAGAACCTGGTATTGCCCACCTACTGGAGATATTATTGGCCGAGTGGGGTGTCTTTGCGGGAATACTTAAGAAGAGAGGCGACGAGTATATAGCACTGCCGTAGTACTATTCATTAACCACCTTGATAAAGACCATACCTGAAACAAGGACCTCCTCAATAACACCATCATTTAGTAATTGATTATACACCAACTGCCAATTCTCAGCAACATTACTGCTAAGCCAGCTTTCAAACTCAGGCTTGGGAATCATACCTCGGATCTCACTCCTTATCTTATCAACGATCCTTTGAAGATTCAGCTTACCCTTACCGTTGCCATTACCTGAACCGCCATTACTATTCTCAACCGTATACTTACTCACCCTCCTCCTTATATAGAAGGTACCATCCAATGTACTGTACATAACCTCAAAAAGGCCGGTCCTACCCAATTTATTGAGTAAATCAAGGCTCATCTTAATTCCTAGAATGCGCTCGATCTCGTCAATACTGACCCACCTATCATCAACAATCCTTACCAACTTCTTTACTAAATCATCATTAATTGTTAATGAACTCACGTAAGACTCAACGCGTGGGCATATAAATCTTAAATAATTAATTTAAAAAGAAACAATTGATGTCAATATCATTTAAAGTACCTATAGTTATAGTATTTGGTAGAGTTAATAATGAGCTAGCCGTATGGAGTAAGGACGGGGGTGTCTCGGCTCTAGGTAATATACCGGGTATAGGACTAATTGATGAGCTTAAGGCAGAAAGGCAGATAACAGGTCATGTTGCTTTGGCGTCCTTTGGCCAGTACGTTATCAAGGCGATAGATCTGGGTAGTAAGTATGGGTCTTATACGTTGAGTGAGGACTCACTGATAAGGATACCCACTAAGAGTAATGTTGACTTTAATAAGTATAATGATTGGTTTACAATAAGGAACACGTTCATATTAATTGGTGATCCCAACACGGAGTATCTTAGTTCTTACCCATTAATATGCCCGTACAGGGTTGGCGATACATTATTTGTGAATGTAGGGTATACAACCGCAGATAGTATTAAGGCAATATTAACGATGTTGGGTATATTACGTAATTACATGGGTAGGGGGCGCATGAGCACCACCTGTATGTGTAGGATACCGGCGATGCCTCTTGAGATCGCTTTAATAGATGGCGATAAATACCTATTAATTAGGGTGTACCTAAATGAAGCCCAGCCCACACCGGGTAATAAGTACCTGGTTCTCCTAACAAAGGGTGGTAACGTAATTGATAAGTACTCAACGAATAACCCGCCCCTCGATATGGTGGTAAAGATGCTTAATGAAATGAGGAGTCTCTAATTTTTGAAATAAGAATTATTAATTTTCGCCTATTTTACAAGCATGTGAGTATAAGTACAGGGTTTGAATTTGTGTCGGAGAATATATTGCCAATTATAAGGAGTTTAGTAGCTAAGAGACTCCTTGAGAATGGGTATAGCCAACTCAGGATTGCGAGGATTCTAGGCATTACGCAACCCGCCGTTAATAGGTATGTCAGTAAGAGCTATGATGAACTATTAAGGAGGGCCGAGACCATAGGTATTGACAAGAACTGGCTTTATAGGGTTGCCGATAATATTGTTGATTTGGTACTCAATGGTAAGGAATACGAAGCCCTCGAATATTTAACAAACACCATAGTGATGGAACTTGGCTCATTAAGACTATGCGAATACCACAGGAGGCTCGTCCCCTCACTACCCATTAACTGTAATGTATGTTCCATATTACTGACCGGTGTTAGTGATTCCGTAATTAATAATTTGGAAAGGGCAATTTCAATACTTGAGTCGCACCCTGAGATCCAGGCCTTAATACCCAGGGTTCTCATGAATATTGTTGAGGCAAGACCAGGGGCTACTAACGAGAATGATGTAGCCGGCATACCAGGTAGGATAGATGTGCATGGTGGTAAGGTAATAATAAGGTCAAGACCTATCTATGGTGGTAGTAGGCATCTTGGTAAATTAATAATTAATTGCATGAAGTGGAATCCGAAGTACAGGTCCGTGGCTAGTATTAAGTATGATAGTGATGTTGAACACGCAATTAGCGAATTAGGTATACGATATACTAAGGTAGGACCGCATGAGAGTTCTAATGAGGACGATGTCATAAATGCGGTAGTTAACTCAATAAGTAGTGATCCATCGCTTGATGTGGTGATAGACCTTGGTGGGTATGCCCTAGAGCCAATTACTTATGTGTTTGGGCTTGATGCGGTCGATGTTGCCCTGAAGATAATAAGAATAGCATCAAAGATATCCTAAGCCTTTATTTTACGGATGAGGTGATTTACAATATACTTGGCCGGGTTGATACCAGTGGCTCTCTTGAATCCCTGCCAGGACATGGTAGGATTAACCTCGAGTATGAAGTAGCCATCCCTCGTCTCGGCAATGTCAACGCCACCATAATCAAGACCAAGAACCTCAATAGCCTTTAATGCTAATTCGCTTAGTTCTCCCGTGACCTTGGCCGGCTCGGGCTTAGCGCCCTGAGCAACATTACTCTTCCACGAAATACCCCTCCTAAACTCGGCCCCTATAACCTCATTACCAACAACCACAACCCTATAATCCCCATTACCAACCTTATCCAGGAATCTCTGTACGTATATTGGCTTATTCAGGTTAACTAAGTAGCTAAAGAT
Source organism: Vulcanisaeta sp. (assembly GCA_023256215.1). Lineage (GTDB taxonomy): Archaea > Thermoproteota > Thermoprotei > Thermoproteales > Thermocladiaceae > Vulcanisaeta. The sequence continues at coordinate 38,146 of JAGDXB010000070.1, forward strand.
GTGCATCGCAACGTCTGGGTCATCAACCTGAAATACACCAAATCCCATGGCACCCCTAATTTGCTTAATAACGGATTTACCAAACTCCTTAACTGTATTGTATGCCACAAACATGTTCTCACTAATTACAGTGTCAGGAATTGGTAGGCCGTGTTTTGCAAGGAGCATTAGTGATGCAAACTTGTCACTGGCCATTAACCAGTTCATTATTGGGTTCATAACGTAGACCCCACCAAGCTCTATCGCCCTAACAACCCAGAGCCTATGTGCAAATTGCTCAAAATCCTTGATAACACCAATATGTCTAAGTATGGCTCCGGCTATGTTCAATTCCTCATAATTAGATCTACCAACCAATTGATAATAACCAACACCACCCCTACTAAGCTTAACACCAACCATGTCAATGTAAACCCTCTTAACCCTGTGACCCAGGGACCTAATGGCATCCTCTAAATCAACCACATCCTCAGGATTATACTCAACCTCGTACGGCCTAATTATACCTATATCCACAGGGCAAGCAGGCTTATGTAGCTTTATTAATTTAAGCCCCTTAGTAAGTAATTGATATGGATTAATGTATACGTAAAGTAAACATATACGCTTTACTCAATTCTTAATTTATTCACATCAATAGATGCCGGAATCACACCCTTCCTAAACCTACTTACATCGGACTTAATAGGCCTGGTGGCGTCAATACCAACCTTAGTAGTTATTCCCTGTATCGGATCAAGGGCCACTGGATCTAATGTCGATCCCCTTACGTGGTTAATTACCACTAAATCCTCATCAGCCCTAAACCTAGTGGCGATGGCCCACTCAATGTCAGTTGGATCATCAACATTTATATCATCATCAACCACAACAACGTGTTTGAGGCTTGGGTGAGCAGCGAAGGCGGCTATTATGGCATTCTTGGGATCACCATCACTCTGCTTCTTGATGGCCACTACAGCATGAAGCCACCCACAACCACCATCAGTGAGTCTGACGGACTTAACCTCAGGAACAACGTTGCTTACAAACTGCCAAATCTTAGCCTCTTTCTCAATACCCATAAGCAACTTATGCTCGGAGTATCCAGCAACAAGTGCTTGAGCAATTAATGGGGCATCTCTCCTAACATAAATCCTCGTTATCCTGACCACAGGCTGTAGCCTAACCTCATCGTATGTACCAAGAATATCCATACACGGACCCTCCTTAGCCTCTTCATTAGCCAGTATATAGCCCTCCATAACCACCTCAGCATAGGCAGGTGCAGGTACACCATTATCGAGAACCTTGACCTCAAGAGAACCATTAAGCAGGGCATTAGCCATGTTCAATTCAAAAACACCAAAGGGCGGCGATGATGCGGCAGCTATCAATATAGCTGGATGAAGACCCCAGGCAATAGCTATGGGCGTGTCCTTACCAATTTCCTTATTTCTCACGTAAATCCTGAATAGGTGCCTAGGTACAAGCCTAATGACGAATTTATCAGGGCCTATCGGCGTTAACCTATGAATACTTGCATTTAGTATTCCCTCCCTAACATCCATACCAATAACAACAGCGCTTGTCAAGCACGGACCTGGCTCCAACTCGAAATACCTAGGTATTGGCAATTTCGTTAGATCTACACTGGGTAACGGGTCATAAACAGCATTATTAGTCTCCCTAGGCCTGTAGGAAACGGCCGTATCCTCAGCCCATAGTAGCCTCCTATAGAAATCAACATCACTCTTAACACCCAAAGCCCTGTAAACCTTATCTCTAGTATTCACTAGGTTACCGACAACATGCGCGTCCTTATGTTCACGAACATTCCTAAACTCAAGGGTTGGTCCCTTATCGAATTTAGTCAATACATACGGTATTTCGTAATTGATGCTCAACTCATCGTCAACGTACTTCAGGAGTCCCTCGCCTCTAAGTTCTATCAGGAACTTCCTTAAATCCATTGATTTGGTAAGGCAGGTTTATGTATAATAATTTTATTTCTAATGATCCTAAAATGCATACTGGGTCCTCAACTTAATCCCTATGCCTGGTATCTCGGGTGGATAGACCTTACCGTTCTTTGCATACATTATTGATTTAGGCTCCTCGAACACGTCAAAAATAGCGCTCCTTAATGGGTTATCAGGAGCTGTATACTCTATCCACATTGTACCAGGCTTAGCCGCAACAAGGTGTGCACTAACAATTGGCATTAAATGAGGCGATACAGGTATCCCGTAAGTCCTAGCCAAAGCCCAAACCCTAAGCCATTCCGTGATACCACCAACATGACCCACATCGGGTTGCACAATATCTACGGCCTCACTCTCAAGAAGAAGTTTGAAGTCGTAAACCGTATGATGCTGCTCACCAGCCGCAATGGGTATACCACAAACCCTCTTCAACCTCCTATAACCCTCCAAGTTATCTGGATGCACAGGTTCCTCAATCCAAAATAACTCGTATCTTTCCCATTTTCTGCACATTCTTACGGCTAAGTTTAGATCGTAGGTACCATTTAGGTCGACCATGAGTTTAATATCAGGCCCAACAGCCTCTCTAACAGCCTTTATACGCTCAGTAGCTATTTCAGGCGGTACTGCGGTCAATGAGCCCCTTATTTTAACGGCATCAAAGCC
>JAGDXB010000088.1:0-4744 GCA_023256215.1 Vulcanisaeta sp.
GTTAGATTTCGTAATGCTTATATACCTTGCCTTTGTCTCATTCGAAACCGTGATCAACAAAATACACATCAGGTATATGGTAATATCCCTAATCTCAATAATCGCTGTAATGGCCATGGTAATAATGGCATCACAAAACACAATAAAGGTAAACGTGAATGCCCAGGGGGTAGGACCATTGGGGAATGCCTCGATTACGTACATGGAGTATGTGCAATCCTACAATACTCAATTACTCTATATGGTCGGCCAAACAATGACCAATGCCCAAGGTATTGCCGAGATTCCACAACCACCATCGCCATTGCCTGGTAAGGAGGACGTCATTGTTATTAGTATAAATGCAACAATAGGTGGTAGGAACGTATTTAATACGTATTACATTCACCTAACGAGCAATAACTTAACCAATGAGATCAATATAACGATACCAGCCCCAACAACAGGTAATGCGGCGAACGGTGGTGGTCAGGACCTACATCAAGGCCTATTGATTTTAATTGCGATATTGATTACCGTGATAGTGATAATAATAGTGATTGCCACGCTCATGTTAAGGAGAAAACGATAATAATATGCCTAGTGAATGATCGACTTAATCAAAATTTGCTCCTTATTTTTCATTCCATAGGATTTAACCTTGGGTTCAGCCTTTTTCTCACACATTCTTCCAGCATCCTTCTTCTTTCATTCTTCCTTTTTGGGCCTGGGTCCTTTAGTTGTGGGCAGGTTATTATGAGTATCGTTAATTTATTCATTAGTGGTTTAAGGATATTTTCCCTAATGAAGTCCTCCCTATCCTTAGTACTTAGGTTTAGCCATTTGTCCCGTAATGAACAAACATCATCGAGATAATACATTAAGAACCTAACTACGCCCTCCGAGGCCCCTATTCTAACATTACAATGTTCATTCCATACTCTACGGGCTATGTTGTTTGATTCGCCAACATAGAGTATTTCTTGGCCGTTCATGAATATGTATATTCCAGATCCATTTATTTCCTTGGCATCTCTACAGGTTATTTCCTTTATTATGCATGATTTTACATCAATACCTGCCATCCTGAGGCATTGCTCAATATCGCCATGCACGTAATTCGCCTCCTATTTATGGCTTCTGTGCCTTACCTGTGGCGGTAATGCCTTTATCATTATTGTGTGGGTTCTGAGCGCGTAACTCTTTATCACGGCGACCCCGTCCTGCGCGTAGGCTATTTCATTGGCCATTTCCTTCAACCCTATCTTCTCCAGTATCTGCCCCTCACTTCTAAGGGCTATCTTCGTATTCGTCAGCTGCAGCACTAAGCCATTAAGATCATCGGGCGTGTGTGTTGCGAAGACAACGCCAATCCTCCTAACCCTACCAAGCCTAGTAAGCCTATTCACCATGGCCTCCACCGTGTCTTTATTCACATCCTCCGTATTTCCCTGTGGGAAGTAGTTATGGGCTTCGTCGATGAGTATGAATGTTGGCTTTGGCTCCAAGCCATTCTTTAACTCCATGTCCCTGACACCGAATATTCCATCCAGTATCCTATACACAATCACTGACGATGCGAATGGGTTCTCCCTAAATAGCCTCAGGTCCAGGTCTATGAATCCCCTAAGTACCTCTCGGTAATCTGGCTCGTCGAACACAGCCTTAAAGTTGGAATTTTGCGGCCACTTTACGTCCATTATGCCTATGCCACCTATCATGTTTAGTCCTCTCACTATGTTCTCCCTCTGTTGCCATGCAAGTCTCATGCACGTAGCTGCTAATTCAATGCAATCGATGCTGCTCATTATCACGTCAAAATCCAGTTGCTGTTGTTGCTGTGTATTACGCTCATTCTTCGTAACAATACCTTGCCGTGTCCTTTGCCTGGTGATCACGCCCGCGCATCTCTCCTCATTACTCCTCCTACTTAATCTCTCGCCACAGTCCAGGTCCTTCCTACTCATTAGGTCCATCGCTAGGCTTATGATCTTGTCAAAGATCATGCTAACCCTATAGCTGAATATTGGGAATAGTCTCGGTAATTCCCTATACACGTTTGTGAATGATAAGGCCCAGGGTATTAGGTTGAGTTTGAATGATGTATTATCCGCGTTGATTACTGCACCTATTCTCTTTATGCGTATATTATTTCCATGAATATCCAGGTCGGGCCTTACATCCTTAATTTCAGCATTACCGTAACTTCTCTCGATGAACTCCCTAAGTAGTGCATAAGCCACTGTTTTACCGAAGAGTTCGGGTTCGTTTATGTCCATTATTGTTGCACTCTCCTTCGTCTCATTCGTTACATATTCGCCGGCAAATCTCATCAATTTATTGCCGTACTCCTCGAGGTAAGTCCTGGTTATCGGTAGTATGACCGTGATCTCACTCAAAGGATTAAGTATCCGCGGCTCCACCGACCTATCTGGCGGTAGCACTAGGTGTAGGTAGTCGCCCTGTAGGTCCAGGGCAATTACTGTTGATTCATTTACATGATTCGTTAGTGCCAGAGCTAGATTCTTAAGTAGCGTGGTTTTACCGCTACCCGTTGTTCCGACCACCAACACATGTTCATACAATGTGTGTATCGGTATCCTAACATTGACATTGACGATCCGCCCACCAGAGTATAGTTGGCCGATCATAACACCATCGGCGGGTAGCGCTAATAGCTTGGCTATGACATCGCTGCTCGGCTTAAAGGCAATACTAAGCGGATCTATGGGTGTGTGCACCGGTGATGGGTCACAATTACCCGACTCATAGTCCCTAATTGGGCACTCCGTCAATGGCTCTATCAGTACTACGGCTGGTGTTTCAAGCCCGGTATAATCCATCGGTACGTTAAACACGGGCGTTCTACTGCTAATACCGGCTGCGTGGCTCCTCCTAATCTCTGAGATCCTACCGAGTACTACGTAGCCTGTTAATGTAATAATACCTATGAAGTCCCCAACCCTGATCGGATTCCTGATGTACTTCTCATGAGGTATCTCAATAAGTATTTCATAACCCTCAGAACCAACCTTGATCGTATCTGATATTGTTACGTGACCAATAACATCACCGAACCTACCCACTATCCTACTTATCTCGTCAGGGCTTAGCACCCTCCTCACCCAAAGCCCTACTCAATTCCTGAAGGGTATCGTAGGTCGGCCTGAACCCCCGGCCAAGACTGAGTTGGTAAAACCTTATATACAACGTCCTCGTCACTGCTTTAGCATAGTAATCAGCGACATCGATTATATACGGCATGCCAGCATCATCAACATTACCAACAAGCCACTGCACAGACTCCTCTATTAGCTCTGCATGTTTCCTATATATCGATTCGAGGGTCTCAACCCTAAAGACGCCAGGCCCAATACCCGTGTATACGTACCAAAACACCCTATCCTCACTAAAATAATCGCTCAATTTACCGCTGACAGCGCTTACCTTAAGCGGCCCGAGGATCACGGCCTCACCAACACCAACACCCATGGTTTGACCTAGTCGGTACATGAACGCTGCATCATTACAGTTATTAACATCCACAGAGAATCCCTCGGCATTATTTACCACAAAATCGACAACAGAACCCCTACAAAGCTTGCCAGAACCCTCAACCCTCTTAACAACACCAACGGCTGGAATACCACTATTACTAAGTTTATTCATAACATCAATCCTCATGTCAGCCAACCTCTTCCTCTCCTTCATTGCCAGGTATATGGGCCCATCAATCACAAGGAAAAGATCATTCGTGAGAAACTTATTATTCAATAGAGAGTTTATGAAGCTGGTCTCCAACCCCATCCTAACCTCATCAACCACAACCCCATCATCATACTCAACGAAGTAATCACCCTCGAGACTCCTAACCCTAATATAACCACTGAGAACCCTATCACTCTCGACAACCTTAAGAATATCCAAGGGAGCCTTCAACCCTGCAAACCCCCACTCAACGTCAATTGACTTGCCGAACATGGTCTCTGGATAGGTAATTATTGGGTTCCTGGCCCCATACGCCGCAACGCCAGTTATGAAGAACTTAAAGTTATGCGTGCTGAAGCTCCTGCTTGATCCGTCAATGACTAGGAAATCACGGGAAAAACTTACCCTCAACCCACTAAGCCTTACCTTATTGATTTGCGCATTTCTTAATGGCGATACCGAGAGCTCATTGTCAGGTTCATTGCCACCAATGTACTTATGTGGAGGTAATGCACCCTTAGAGCCTGCTGCAATATCCAAAAATTTAGTAAACACGCTATAGATATTAATCATTTAATTAAGTAGGTCATGCAACTCCTTAATAAGTATTGAGTAATCCCTGTGTATTATAAAGGAAAAGTACTTATCAAATAATTCAGCACCACTTCCATAATGAAACTCAAGTTAATACGCACTGACGAAGTACACGGATACTACCTACTCCCAGAAAAGCCTAACAATCCATTAAAGCTCTCGACAGTCATCATTAAGGCGGGTCCTAAGGAGTATTATGAAGTTAGGGATGCCGTTATCAATTACGAACCTGGCATCGGCTGGGTTTTAGTGCTACCGCTGATTAGGGATGAGATTGAGTTGTTACACCTTGATTAATGACGCATTCTTCTGACGAATCTTTTATGAACCTGCGATCTACCTTAATAGGTCTATTGGATCTATATGGGTATATTTAAAATATTAATTATATTATTACTTGAACTGTAATACACCAGTGATATATTTATAGTAGAATTCTCCACAGCTGAATAAGAGCTTATTC
>JAGDXB010000088.1:4754-5984 GCA_023256215.1 Vulcanisaeta sp.
GTGCCATATATGCCGGCGTTCGTTTTTACGCTGGATATCCAATAACACCCGCCACAGAAATTGCTGAGTACATGGCTCAATTACTGCCTAAGGTTGGTGGCATATTCGTACAGGCTGAGGATGAGCTCGCGGCCATAAACATGGTGATTGGGGCCTCGGTGGCTGGTTGGAAGGCCATGACAGCCACAAGCGGGCCTGGCTTCTCGCTTATGCAGGAGGGTATTGGCTATGCCGTTAATGCTGAGTTGCCGTTATTAATAGTCGATGTTCAAAGAGGTGGTCCGTCGACTGGGCAACCGACCATGCCGTCTCAGCAAGACGTCTTTCAGGCTAGGTATGGGTCTCATGGCTCCTACGAGATAATTGTTCTTAGCCCAGGTAATGTTCAGGAGTTGTTCTTCTTAACCGTGGATGCGATTAATTTATCGGAGCAGTATAAAACGCCCGTCATCCTACTTACTGAGGAGGTTACGGTGCATTTATGGGAGAAGATTTACATACCTGATCCAGGGGAATACCCCGTTTTACCTCACTACACACCGTCGTCGCACAATGGTGAGGGATTCTTACTCGAGAGCCAACTACATGATGAGAGGGGTTATAATGTTGCTAACGACCCTGAACAATCCGCGAAGGCCATATGGAGATTAATCAATAAGATAAGGAACAACATTGATAAGATAGCGAGGGTCGAGATTAAGTACGCTGATGACAATCCAAGAATATTTATAGCGTCTTACGGATGCACAGCACGTTCTGCGTTTGCCGCTGTCAAGATGCTTCGCCGTGACGGTTATAGGGTTGGTTATCTTCGGCTGATAACGCTTTGGCCCTTCCCATCGCAGATAATTCGTAGTAAATTAGGCGATGTCGATACCATTATAGTTCCTGAGATGAACGCTGGATATATGGCCGAGCTATTTAGAGGGTTAGGCTATAACGTGATTTCACTACCTAAGCTTGGTGGCGAAATGCCGACACCCGAGGAAATATACAACACTGCTAAGGGTGTTGCACCATGAATCCGCTTATTCAGAAGTACCTACGTAGTGAATATGCCCAGAAAAGAAGGAGAACTATATTCTGCCCTGGCTGTGGCAATGGTATAATACTTGGATATTTCATTAGAGCTATTGATGAGTTAAAACGTGAGGGCAAGTTCGATGATTCCAGGTTATACATAGTCACAGGCATAGGCTGCTCTGGGAACATCCCCGTACCCCTTAAGTA
>JAGDXB010000010.1 GCA_023256215.1 Vulcanisaeta sp.
TGACGGAGTTCATTGGTGGTTGTGGTGCTGGTAGGGTTTATGCTGCCATAGAGCCTGAGGGTACGGTAACACCCTGCGTATTTCTGCCCTACCCTGTGGGTAATCTCAGGATTAAGTCCTTCTGGGATATCTGGATGGACCCGTTCATGGAGAACTTCAGGAATAGGGATAGGCTTAAGGGGTTCTGCGGTAGGTGCCCGTATAAGTTGATCTGTGGTGGTTGTAGGGCTAGGGCATACAACTACTTCGGCGATGTGCTCGCCCCTGACCCAGGGTGCATATACAACTCGGCTGAGTGGAGGAAGTTGCAGGAGGATATACTGAGGATTAAGGTGAAGGTATCGCCGTTGGCCTTTAAGTGAGGTGATGAGCAATGAGGGTTCTACTTGCTGTTCCTCCAGGAATTGATAAGCTAGAGCTATATAAGGTGCTTGGTTTAAAGGCGCCGCCGCTTGGTCTTGCTTGGATCGCTGCTGTGCTCGAGAAGGCGGGTCATAAGGTTAAGATAATTGACTCGCCGACCGAGGGCATTGACCTAAAAGCATTCATGGGTGAGGTTAAGTCCTGGCGTCCGGACGTTGTTGGGATAACGGCAATAACGCCAACCGTTTATAAGGCGTATGAAACGGCTAAGGCGATTAAGGAGTATGATAAAGATATACCAATAATAATGGGTGGCCCTCACGTAACCTTCATGTACGAGGAAGCACTGAGTAAAAACGTTGATGTTGTTGTTAGGGGTGAGGGTGAGTACACGACACTTGAGCTCATAAATACGATGGAGAAGTACGGTTTAGACCCTGCGCGATTAAGGTCGATAAAGGGTTTAGCGTTTAAGGATGGCGGTCAGATAGTAAGGACTCAAGATAGACCTCCGATTAGGAATCTCGATGAATTACCACCACCTGCCCGCCACTTATTACCAATGGATAAGTACACAATATTCGGCAAGCCAATCAGGATAATTCACGTAATGGCAAGTAGGGGATGCCCATACGGATGCTCCTTCTGCTCGACATCTTACTTCTGGGGTAGGATGGTTAGGTATAGGTCTGCTAGGGCTGTGGCTGATGAGGTTGAGGATGCCGTGAATACGTATAAGACTAACATAATCGTATTCACAGATGATGAGTTTACCCTGGGTAAGAGGTTCGTGTACGAGTTCCTTAGGGAACTTGAGGAGAGGAAACTCGACATAAACTTCTCCTGTGGTTCCAGGGTCGATACAATAGATAAGGAGATGATGATTGCGTTGAAGAACCATGGATGCACAGCGCTGTACTTCGGTGTTGAGTCTGGTAGTCAGGACACAATTAACAGGATTGGTAAGAGGATAACCCTTGAACAAGCCATTAAGGTATTTCAGTGGGCTAAGGAGGTTAAGATAGACCACGTGGGCTCATTCGTGATAGGCTTCCCATGGGAGTCAATTGATGATATGAAGAACACCGTGAAATTCGCAATGAAGTTAAACCCAACCTATGCCCAATTCACCGTGGCCACGCCATATCCAGGCACACCACTTTATTATCAAGCGCTCAATGATAACCTGATTGAGGATTGGAACTGGGAGCACTGGACAACGCTCAGGGCAGTCATGAAGGGCTACAGATTCACAAAGGAGCAGGCTCAAAAAATGCTTCAGTGGGCCTATGTTAAGTACTATAGTAGGCTTGGCTTCTTGATACATGAGTTGGTACATGGCAGGTTAAGCACAATAATAACTGCAATTAAGAATTCGTTGGTACCGTGGTTTACTGAGAGACTGCTTGGGCGTGGCGAATAGCTATACATTACCACCTAGTATTTCCTTCAAAACAACAAGGTTTTTCCTACCTGGTAATGTGGCGTTTATGAAGGACTCCCTATCAACATTGACACCCCACCTCCTAACTATACTGAGCACCTCATCAACGCTATCGTTGAAGACCCCCCTCTCCACATAGTCATGGATCATACTCAGTGCGTTATAGACGGTATCTAAACCGTAGACCTTCGCGAGCCAAACAACCACATCCGGTATGTTTAAGATTACGAGGTTCTTATCACTTAATTTAATGACGAGCCTCATGTAAAGTGTTGTTACATTATTTACGGAAATGCAATCAACCTTGTTGCAATCGGAATCGCTCACTATGTATGCGCCATGAACCTTAATATTGCCAATCCCAAATTCCACGGATACCGATGCGGTGAGCTTACCTAACCTAAATATCTCTATCTCATTACCAAGCCTATCAACAATCCTCCTCATGCGCCTGAAGAACTTATGGACATCGCTCCTATCGCAATTCCTAACAATGAGTGGTGTTGTAGCCAATACCGGTAAGTCTGAGCAGGCTAGATCCAGGTTTTTACAAATTTCGGCTCTTTTATACAATATAAATAATATTAGGTGTAATGTGTCCAGGTACTTTATTGGGCATTCGTTGATTGGTATTTCCCTAAAATCCATAGACCATTATTTACTTAAAATCGTCGCTTATAAACCTATTGATAGACACGTGTAGATTACACGAAATTACTGCTATCTTACTGCTTAGCAGCGGCCTTCTTCTCAGTCTTCTTTCTCATCTCCTCACGAATCTTCTTAGCCTCCTCCTTGGGCATATTCCTAAGCCTGATGTAGAGTGGTTCAAGCTTCTCGCCAACGCTTGGGTCATCATATACATGGGCCTCCACAGTACTCCTGTGCCTACCATACTCAGTGATAACCCTAATAACATAGACCTGCTTAACATCAACACCCATTGCCTTAGCGATCTCCTCACGTAGTTGCAACCTACCTGGTGTGGGTAATCCAACATGCCATGCCTCGGCCGTTACCTCCTTACGGCCAAGAACCTTATTCTCCTTAATACTCACTAACCTAAATACTAACTTACCTACCTCAATACCCTCCGGTAGTTTTGGCGTTGGTATTGACATCTTGATTACGTGAATTAAACCCCTTAATAAATATTAAATTCACAGGACCTCTACCGCGTACATGCCTGGCTTCGTAATATTGAGTCTCTTGGCTATGCAGGATTCCTCAGGCTTGAGTATTATTATGAGCCCCATCCAATCCTTGGTGAAGTCGGTACCACCACACACTGGGCATTTATCTACCTCCTCGGGTACCACAGCCTTACAATTCCTACACGCCTTATAGCCAGGTAAGGGACTACGCCTAGTCGGTCTCCTACCTCTAGCACTCATTGGTTTACTTACCGAGAATTTACTTTAATAAACTTATCCAAAGGTTCCAAGGTTTGGTTATGAGCGATGTTGTTGGAAGGTTGATTGAAATATTTAGGGAAATGAGGAGGGAACTTGAGGAGACTGGCTGGCTAGTTGATGACCCAGAGTCGAGTAAGTGGTGGGGTGGTGCTGAGTCGCCTGATGAGGTTGTCATTACGGCAATATTGGTTCAGCAGACGCGGTGGGAGGTTGTCAATGAAGTCCTCAATAGGCTTAGAGCCCTTGGCCTTAACAAGATTGAGAGCTTGGCCAATGTGAGACCTGAGGATTTAGCCGAGGTCGTTAAGGGTGTTAATTATAGGTTTACAAAGGCCCTTAGGCTCACAAGACTGGCCAAGGCTATTACTGAGATTGGTGGTCTAAATGCGCTCAAGCTTAGGAGTGATGTCAGGGATTTACTGCTTAGGCAGGATGGTGTTGGTGAGGAGACCGCAGACTCCATAATGCTCTTCGCCCTTAACATACCGTCAATACCGATATCGCAATACACGAGACGCGTCATCGGTAGAGCCCTGGGTGTAGATTTTGGTGGTAATTATCGTGCATGGAAGGATTACCTGGAGAGATTATTGCCGAGGGATCTATACGTCTATAAGTTATTCCATGCCGCGGTGGTTACCATAGGCAAGAAGTACTGTTTAAAGGACGAGCCACGTTGCGGTGAGTGCCCATTGAGAGGTGTTTGTAGGCACGCCCAGGGATTAAAGTACTAGGATTTACTTACCCAATAATGAATTCATTAGCCTTTGTATGGCGTTATTGACATCATCAACCCCGAGCAACTCCCTCTCAAGTGATAAATCATTATTTGCGTATCTTTCCAGGTAATTGGCATTGACAATCAGGAAATTACCGCCCCACTTATACAGTCTTAGTATGTTTGCCGAGGCGTCCTTAAAGCCCAGTATGTATAGTGTGGCTGCTACGGCCTCGATCGTACTGAGTATGTAGGGTTTACCATAATGCGCAGGATTAACGGCGATCAATATCGGTAACCTCCTCCTGATAAAGCCACGCCTAGCAAACTTAATGTGCGTTTCAGCGGCTTTCTTCCAAGAACAGTCAATTAGTGATATACCTTTCGTAACTGCGACCTCCCTATCGCCTGGTGTCAGCGGTGTTTCTGACGTGGGGTCGAGGAGTATTGAGCCCCTTGGCAAGGACCTAACACTACTAACTATTTGTACAAAGCCGAACTTGGCGAGCTTAATTGCCGTGTTTTTCCTTGGGTCATCCTGCGGCAACCTATATATGAATATTCTTGGTAGTTCCATCTACATGCGCTGTGTCATTGAATCAGATTTAATACTTTAATACCTAACCACACCATTTATAGTCAATGAGCAAATTACCTCATTATAGAGAGGGTCTTCGTGCGGTCACGGGCTCTGGCGAGTATATTGATGACATACCCACACCACCAGGTACGCTTTATATGGCGATCTACAGAAGCCCATATGCCCACGCCAAGATACTCAAGGTTGACCTAAGTGGTGTCTTTGAGCATGGCGGTATTGCCTATGGACCCAACGACCTAGCCAAAGTCATACCAAACCCATTCCCGCTGGCGGTCGACGCACCCATTAAATACTACCCCTTTGCTCGGGATAAGGCCAGGTTCGTGGGTGAGCCAATAGCTGTTGTCCTGGCTGACGACCCATACAAGGCCATTGACCTACTTGATTATGTGCAGGTGGATTTTGAACCGTTGAAGCCCGTGTTAACGTTCGAGGACGCGCTGAAGGGCGATGTACTTGTCCATGAGGAGCTCAAGTCTAACGTGGTTATGAACCGACATATGAAGTTTGGGCCAGTTGATAAGACGTTCTCGGAATCGCCGGTAATTATTAAGAGGGAGTTTCGTTATCAGAAGCATAATGCAATGCCGCTCGAGACCTACGGGGTGCTTGTTCATTATAGTGGTGGTGAGTTGAACATATGGTCCAACGTCCAGGGACCATTATTGATTACCTACTTCATTAGTAGGGCCTTGGGCCTACCCACGGGAAGCACCAGATTATTTTCTCCTAGGGATGTTGGTGGGAGTTTTGGTTCTAAGTATTCGTTGTACCCATACATAACGTTAGCGGCGGCAGCGTCGATCCTAAGCGGCAGACCCGTCAAGTGGGTTGAGAGTAGGACCGAGCATTTGATCGGTAGTAACTCCGGTGGGGCTAGGCTGGGGGTTGTGGAGGTTGCCGCTACTAAGGATGGTGTGATACAGGGATTTAGGTTTAGGTTCTATGAGGATGTTGGTGCGTACCCAAGGCCACCAGATCCCGGTGTTTTGTTTAGGGTTCATGGTAACTTGAATGGCGCATATGACGTGAGGGCCATCGAGGTTGAGGACTACGTGATTGTCACTAATAAGTTGCCAACAGGCTTGAATAGGGCTTATGGTGGACCACCGTTTTACTACATGCTTGAGGTTGCGGTTAACGAGTTGGCCCGTGAGCTGGGCATTGACCCACTTGAATTAAGGATTAAGAATTTGATTAGGGAGTTCCCGAAGAGGATTGGTGATGAGTACTTCTATGAGACTGTGACTGGTGGATTATACCCAAAGCAGGACTATGAGAGGGTTGTTAGGGCGATAGAGCCTGAGTATAGGCGTTGGCTT
>JAGDXB010000108.1 GCA_023256215.1 Vulcanisaeta sp.
CATACCCAAACCTTCGCCTAGAAAATGATGGAGAGAACACGAATATAACGAGGATGGTGGGGCCGCCGGGATTTGAACCCGGGATCACTCGGGCCCTCGTCATGTCTGGCTGTAGATCCCGAGCCGAGCATCCTAGCCAGGCTAGACTACGGCCCCTGTGAGTCATTAATTATTAGTGGTTTTTTAGGTTTTTGTGATTAGGGCTTTGTATACTAGGTCCATGAGCCCTGTGAAGTTTATTTCTTTGTTGTAGATTTTGTTTAGTTTTGGAAGTACCCTATCCATTTGTAGTTTGCAGGCTGCACAGGGTACCACTATGTAATTGGCGTTTTTAGATGCGGCCTTTTCGTACCATAATTTTGCGTACTTAATCGACAATTCCTCCATCTCCTTTGCCAATAGTCCACTTGTTCCTCCACAGCATATTGCCAGGCCAGGTTGTTCGTTAAGGAACGTGTAGTTATGGACTACCTTTGATAATACGTACCTTGGTTCATTTATTAAATCACCACCTCTGACGTAGTGGCATGGGTCCATGTACACGTAATTAGCATCGCCATTTCTCGACTTATCAATGCTGATCAAACCCTTCTTGATCGCGTTGGCGGTTATGTAAAGTATGTGTGTTCCATCAATACCGTACTTCCTTAATCGAGGAATGACGTAGTTCTTAAAGACCCTCCAGCCATGGCCGCATTCGCCGGCTATTACTAGCTTAACATGTAATTTCCTGGCTTCGTCGATTATCCTCTCGGCTATTAATCTCATGTGTCTTTCATCAATGAAAAGCCCATAGTTCGTTATGTCAGGTGCCCTGGTACTTATTGTGAAGTCTGTGCCTAGTTGGTTAAGTAATAGTATGTAGCCTTTAAATGTGCCTATAGACACGGTATAGTCCGCACAGGCAGATGGTAACAATAGGGCATATGCTGGTTCGTCAATCTTAACCTTAACATCGACACCCTTCTCATTCCTTATTTCGTTAATCACATTCTCAATTATTATTCTGAGGATGTCGGGTGAAAGACCTAGGAAATTACCTGTGCTTTCAAGGTTATCCACAACCTTGGACACGTAATTAGGTGCCAAGCTCATTTCATAAAGTATCGACCTAATGGTCCTAGATACTTCACCAACGTCAATGCCCAGTGGACACGCCCAGGCGCACCTTCTGCACGTTAGGCATTGCCAGTAATAAGTATATGCATAATCAATGATGCAATCATTAATGTGCCCCTTGATGATGGATTTAGCAAGTGATAATCTACCGAGTGGTGAATTCCTAATGTCGTGTGTCGATATGTATGCAGGACATACCGTTAGGCATGCGCCACAGCCCATGCATAACTCCAGCGCTAACCTAAGGTTCTTATTTTCACGGTATTTACTTACCAATGCCTGCCTTAGGTACTCAACGCTGGGATTATGTGGTTTAATTCCTATTCTACTATGTAATTTCTCCACCAACTCTTTAGATGCGTATTCATGCTTATAATTATACGACTCACCCATAACCTCGTTTTTCATAAATAATCAATCCTAATAATTACTGCGTTCAGTGCAATAAATGCATTATGGTGCGAATTCTACCTATCAGCGAGAGGTAAGGCTCTTCACTTAATCAGCAACGGGACGCATCATCACGCCACACAGTTTTGTTACGAGGCAAAATCTTTTAAAGCCATTACCCGCGTTGGGATTTCGTGGTTAAGCTACTGAGCTTCTATCAAGGTAGGGATACCAAGAAGCCTAGCGGTGGCTATAGAGCTAGGCCGTTCAAGGTTAAGCGGAAGGCGTTGGGCGGTGGTCCTCCTACAAACACCGTATTGTCTAACACTGATACTAGAAGGGTTATTAGGGTCTTTGGCGGTAATACCAAGGTTAAGGCCGTAAGCGTACAATATGCCAACTTATACGTACCTAAGGAGGGCAAGGTCATGAAGGTTAGAATACTAAGGGTCCTTGAAACACCATCAAATAGGGAGCTGGCTAAGAGGAGTATCATTGTTAAGGGTGCAATAATAGAGACGGAGAAGGGTAGGGCTATCGTTACGTCTAGACCTGGCCAGGACGGTGTGGTGAACGCCGTACTTCTTGAGAAGTAAAAATATTATTTATAATTCCCCTTTATCAAGTGGGTTATATGGATAAGCAGGATTATTGGATTTTATGGACAGTATACTTTGATGCAAATAAGAGTAGGGGTAATGGTAGGAAGGTCCCAAAGAGCATGGCGGTGAAATCGCCAACAATCGACGAATTGATAAAGGCCGTTAGCAACCTGGGACTTGAATTTGAAGCCTACGCTGATAAGAAGCATCCGAGTAATTGGTTTGATGGCCCACACGGCTATGTCGCCGTTAGAAAACGTGGTGGATTGAAAAAGAGAGAGCTCATTAAGGCCTTGGCTAAGGAGCTAATCAGAATCAGGCAACAGATAAGTAAAGGTACCTAGTTATTCATATTCATTATTAGCTTGATACGTGCTATATCGTTTATTGCCTTTAATAATGAAAGTAATGAGTCCTTACTTATTGACGAATCCAATAACGCCCTTATTAAGTCACTGGGTTCGTTTATTGTTGATAAATCAATGTCGGTAGGTATGGATGCGTTAAGTTCAAGCTCAATATCATCAGCATTTATGGGCGTTATTTTCAACACTATATTATTTCCATAATCCTTGTAGTAATAATTATCGTCATTATCCTTCTTAAAGCCCATGCTCTCCAAAATGCTTGTGATTGCTCGCGATGTCATAAGTTTGTTGCTGGTTACGTCTATTTATTAGTTACTCACTCTATTTCATTATTATTAATCATTAATCAATCTCAATAATAATTTTTCCTATAAATGTATTACTATTATTGCTAATAACGCGAGTAATATTGCTGATATTACTAGCCGTCTACCACGATAAGGACTAATACCACTAAGCCATAGGAAACCTCCCACTATACCAAATAGAATTGCCAAGACCTCAGATGCGTTGTAGATTACGTTTTTGAGGAAATTTGTGAATGAGATCAAGTTACTCAATGCGGTATTTATTACATCCTCGGTACTGTTAGTTATGGAATTCATAAAATTATTTATGGTATTTGTGATATTCGTTGCCGCATCAACATTCTGCGATGCATGCACAACGATCGGTGTTACTAATGCCATTAATATCACGAGGAAGATTTCCAAGGCCTTTCTCATACTCCTCACCCGCAATAATTATTGTCATCTCGATTTATAAATTACTTTCAGAGACCTCTCCCGTGGAGACAAAACCTACCAATAAAAACTTTATAAAAGTATAATAAGCGTATTATTTTCGTATGAAGATACCAAGGGCATTAACAATAGCGGGTCTTGATTCGGGTGGTGGTGCAGGTATTACGGCTGATTTAAAGACGTTTCATGCGCTTGGGGTTTACGGTATGGTGGCCTTGACTGCCGTAACAGCACAAAATACGCTTGGCGTTAAGGCTGTCCAGGAGATAGATCCCTCGGTGGTTGAGGCACAAATAAATGCCGTGGCTGAGGATATCGGTGTTGATGCAGCTAAGACAGGCATGCTCAGTAGTTCACCAATAATGGAGGTTGTGGCTAAGGCCGTGAAAAGATGGGGATTTCCGTTGGTTGTCGATCCTGTCATGTACGCCAAAAGTGGTGATCCTCTTATTAGGCCTGAGGCTATGGACACACTTAAGCGTGTTATAATTCCCATAGCTAAGGTTGTAACGCCCAACGCACCTGAGGCATCGCACCTAGCCGGTTTTCATGTTGAAACCCTGGATGATGCAAGAAAGGCTGCCAAAGTCATCGCTGAGGAGTTGCATCCTGAAATAGTTATTGTTAAGGGTGGTCATCTAACTGGTGACGAGAGTATCGATATTGTCTACTTCAGGGATTCAGGCGAGTATAGGGAATTGAGAGCACCCAGGATAGACACTAAGAACACCCATGGTACTGGTTGCTCATTCTCAGCGGCCATAGCCGCCGGTTTAGCTAAAGGCCTCGATCCCTGGAATGCCATTAAGATTGCCAAGGAGCTAATAACAATGGCCATTAAGTACTCATTACCGCTTGGTCATGGCCATGGGCCTGTCAATCCAATGGCGTGGTTGGAACCCAAGGCTTATAGAATTGAGGTTCTTGAGGAGATGAATAGAGCATTAAGCATTATTGAGAAGAACGCAGAAACTATAGGTAATTACATACCTGAGGTACAATCGAACCTCGGCTATGCACTTCCAGCCTTTTATGCTAGGGATACAGATGATGTTGCGGCCGTACCTGGTAGGATCGTGAAGTACATGGGAAGGGCCAAACCCAGTGGACCACCAACCTTTGGCGCCAGCTCCCATGTAGCTAGTTATATACTTACGGTAATGAAGTACGACCCAGAAATGAGGGCTGCGATTAATATTAAGTATGATGAGGACATAATTAAAGCCGCTAGGGAACTCGGCTATGTAGTTAGTAGTTATGATAGGAGGCAGGAACCACCTGAGATTAAGACTAAGGAGGGTGCGTCAATACCTTGGGGCACTGAACAGGCAATAAGGGCTGTTGGTAGGGTTCCTGACGTCATTTATCACCTTGGTGATTGGGGTAAGGAACCAGAAATAGTGATATTGGGCAGAACGCCCACTGAGGTTCTTGAGAAGCTACTGAATATAATAAGTCATGTTAGGAGGAATTAGTAATTGAACACATATCCTTTTTAGTTAAAAACTAAACAAGGACGACTTGAAGGTACTTATCGCCGTGCCTACTAATCCTGTACTTACTAACCTTGCCGTCCCTAAGGACCACAACATCACCACTCACATTCTTAGCCACAGGCCTCCAACTCGGTGAGAAGTAATACTCACTTCTCCTAAACTTAGACTTAGCCAGCGGGTAGGCATTACCGTTATAGAGTATAACACCAACACTCCACTCGGGCGCCTTATTGAGTAGTGATGAGTAGTCTTCGTTACCCGTTGCCTCCTCATTACCCTCCTCGTTTTCAGACCCCTCTTCGTATCTATCCTCGTCCTCCTCCATTACATAAAGCCCAAACTACCTCTTTATATTTTTATCTAGCCTCACCGTGGCTCCATGAACACCCACGACTAACCTATAATATACTTAGAATACTTGTAAACCCTCATTATTACCGCACTACTTCTTGAACCTCTTAGGTCGTAAATTCTTACTCTTACATCTCCTGCACTTCTCAGCCCCCGGTGGATTCCTAGCGCCGCAATTCCTACATATCCAATAATTAAACCTATGCTCGACAGCTATTCTAAGCTTCTCGGGATCGCTGATGGGCATACGAAGTACGTAATTCCTAAGGCCTTTTTATATTTTTACCTCATGAGTAGAATATTACTCTGTCGGTACTATGGCCTTTATTTTAACCTCATCGAGTGGTTTAATGCCGTACTTCTCCCTGATTTCCTTCGGTATCGTGAACTGCCTACTGGCCGTGTTCCTAGTTCTCAATAACTTAACCCTCTTAAGCGTTATTTCCTGACCGAAGTACTCAATGGTTACATCGGCGTACCAAACATTCTCAATACCCAAAGCCTTTACTAAACTGGCTGGTATTAGGACTTGGTAGTTTATGTATATCTTCGTTACGTATGGCAATTTAGTAATTACCATGCTTCTCCTAATCCTCCTTACACGAGTAACCT
>JAGDXB010000111.1 GCA_023256215.1 Vulcanisaeta sp.
ATGTCTTCGTAATATCCTCGGATTACGAGGCCGGCCCAATAACAATGCTTGAGGCGATGATTGCGGAGACTCCAGTGGTTTCTACTAGGATTAGGGGATTCCCTGAGCTGGCTAGGGATGGTGTTGAGGCGTTACTCGTTAGTCCAGGGGATTATAAGGCATTGGCAAGCGTCATACTTAGGGTTTTGATGGATAACTCGTTATCGCGTAATTTGGCAATTAATGGTAGGAGGTTTGCACTTAGGTTTACCTGGGACGAGGTTGCTAGGAGGACAATAGACGTGTATAGGGAAGTCCTGGAGAACTAGCATGAGGATCCTACTGGTTGGTCATGCATATCCACCATACGCAGGAGGGTTGTCCCACGTACTATACAACACCTCAATTAGGCTTGCGGCCATGGGCCATGACGTCACGGTGCTTGGGCTTAAGTACGGCGGTTATGCGCCGGACATAAGCGTTGGTAGGCTCAGGGTGATTAGGGCCCCTGGAGTCGCACCCAGGGAGTCCTACTTCGCACCAACACCGCAATTCATTACCAAGTTCTTAGACTTAGTCAGGAGATTCGACCCGGATGTGGTACATATGCACAATGTTGGTTCATTAATAATACCAACCGCAATCATTCTTTCTAAAGGCTTGGGAATAGACGATAGAGTCATATTAACGCCCCACCACCATGAAGAGGGTAGTAGGGCTGACACGAGAGCCATGTGGATGCTCTATAGACCAGCGCTTAAGAGGATTATTCATAACGTACGCAAGGTTCACACGGTGTCAAATTTCGAGAGGGCGCTTGTCCTCAGGGACTTTGGTATTGACTCGGTAGTTATACCGAATGGGGTTGCCGAGGATGTCTATGAGGTTAGTAGGGAGGACCCGGATGAACTGACCGTGACTTACGCGGGCAGGGTTGAGGGTTATAAGAGGGTTGACTTAGCAGTGAGGGTTGTTGCCCAGGTGCAGCGAATCCTTGGGGTTAAGGTTAGGTTTAAGATTATTGGTGATGGGCCTATGATGGATAGGGTTAGGGGGTTGGCTAAGGCATGCGGCATTGAGTTAATGCACATGGGTTTCTTACCGAGGCGGGAGTACCTGAGGGAGCTCGCTAGGTCGAGTGCCTTCATAAACCTGTCTAGGTACGAGGCCTTCAGCATAGTGACCGCGGAGGCTCTTGCGCTGGGTCTACCTGTGGTGATTGCAAAGCCCTGGGGCAGGATATTTGAGAACTATAGAGCATACGTGGTTGATGCCGAGGATATTAATGAGGTGGTAAAGGCACTCATAAAGGCGTTGACCGAGCCCATTAACGTAAGTGCTAAAATACCGACATGGACCGAGGTTGTTATGGAGTACATGAGGAAACTATATAACTCGCATTAAGTGGGGTTGGCTTAAGCAATGACTTACATAGGCGTTAGGGTTGTTGAGCTCGCGGATAGGGTATTGATGAAGTTTGGAATGACGAGCTTTGGCAAGGCCCTGGTATATATGGCCGTGATACTGACGATGATATTCACGGTACTGATGATAGCCACAATAATATCGATAAGGAGGAGAGGAGAGGCTACGACAAATGGCGGTGTACCAGGGAACACGAGATTTAGTAGGCTTGTTGAGATCCTCATACTGGCGATATCAACGGTAATACCAATATCCGCAGCACTACCAGTAAACTCAATATACAGGTTCTTCGGGTACTTCGTACTAGCCACCGTAGATGCTGGATTAATGGTCATCTACATAGCAAATAACGGGCAGAGAAGGGCATACCTACTCTACGCTGTAACAACCATACTACTGACTGCTGTGACCTCGGTATTCATAAAGAACCACTTCTTCGGGGCGGGATACCCGTATGACTTCAGGGAAGAAGCATTGTATATGCAGGGAACATTAACAACGTATCAACTAGGTGCGTTGCAGGGCGGCTTTTACTACTTCATACCAACAGACCCACTTAACCTAGTGACCATTGGGATTTACACAAACCTGATAGACCCCATGGAGATACTTTATGACTCACTCTTCGCCGTAGTTACCGTATTATCGTTGATAGCATTCTTTGAGAGATTGAAGGTAAAGGGCTCGGTACTCAGTGCATTCCTAATATTTGTACCACCACTCTCATTCCTGGTGGCCAGGGTTGGCTCACTGCCATACACGGCAATGGCGCTGCTCTCAATTATAATGATGATAGCGGGGGCGCCAATCACGAGCACGTCAATAGTTTACGCATTATCAACGCTAGATGCAGTATTCGCACACCCCGTCGGGCCAATAACCGCAACAGCAACACTACTAATAGCATACTTAACAATACCATTCATTAAGGCGCCACGTGAGGAGAGGGCCAGGGCTAAGTCAATAATCGGCAAGGCATTGATAACGCTAATGACTATAGAATTCACGTACTGGATCGGCGTTGACATAGCGATATTCCTAATAATGGAGAAGGTAGACAGAACAATAAATGCACTGCACCTATTCACAACGACTGTTCTTGGAGGAAAAATAGGCACGTTATATAGCATATCACCGGTCGTAGCTCCCGGCTACTCAAGCCCTGAGGTCAGGGTGTACTCCTACGTGTGGGCATTCCCAATAGCACTATCACTAACCCTGGTACTGCTCATCCTATTCTATGGCATAAACAGGATGAGTAAGCTAAACACGATGAGTTGGCTCGGGCTCGTGATTGGGTTCTCAGCGTCACTATCCTCAATACTAGCCACGGCCCTAGGCTACGCAGACTACACTGCCGGTGAGGCCGCTGGACAATACCTACTACCTGTGGCGTACTTCCTAGCACTGATAGGTGCGGCAATCGCCATGAGCATACTTCTTAAAAGTAGGTCAAGGTTCGTGATAACTCTATTCACATTGCTATTCATGGTATTTGCGTTCTTAGGCGTATACTCTCCCGATTGGGCGCCCGTGGAAAATTCATCAATATTCCACGTGGGCGCCACGATACATCCATACTACGTATTTAAAGAATCAAGCCAACTGAGCCCAGTAATACCGCAAAATACGCCATTTTACGCGCAGGATGGATTACCATTCGGTAGCCAGGGCAAGCTACAGACCGGGATAATACTCCAGGACTTCTCAGAATGTAATTACAATACCCTGCTCGGCGTTTACATTAATCAAGTGCCACAATGCATATTAAGCGAGGGTGATCTTGCCCTCATGACAATGCAAGGCTACGCAATACTAGTACCGAGGTGATAATACGAACCTCGAAGTAGCGTTCTCTAAGGTCGACATTACCCCAAGTAAGCCGTTGGAATTATCAGGATTTGTGGGTAGGAGAGATAAAATCTACATTGGCATTCGTGATAAGATATACTGCAGAACCCTGGTATTAAAGCAGGACGTGGCAATAGCGTTGGTGTCATGTGATGTACTTGGAATACCAAGTGAGGTTGCATATAGTATTGATGAATACGCGAGACGAATAGGGATAAACAACACGGTAATAATGGCAACCCATACGCACTACGCGCCTGCCACCATACAAATGAGGATGGCGGGCAATGTGGATCAGGAATACCTTAAATTATTTGAGGATAAGATCAAGGGAAGCATCGAAGAGGCTGTAAATAGATTGGTAAGTGTTATGGACGTGACAATCACGGAAGGCGATGCCGAGGGGCTCTGCATGAAGAGGATAGTGAGAAGGCCTGTTAAGAACAACGTGATAATGATTAAATTTAACGGTAATGCGAAGTCAGTAATCATAAACTTCAACTGCCACCCAATAACGCTGGGACCGTATTACCGATACATCTCGTCAGACTACGCATCGTACATCTACAACTATTTTAGCGAACGTGGCATTGAGGCATTGTTCATAAATGGCGCCGCTGGTGATGTAAATCCGGGAGTGAGTGGTGAGGATGGAATAACGATAATTGGTGAGGGTATCATAAGGGCATTAAATAGGGGTGAAACGATGAACCTAACGCCACAATTAGAGGCGCGCACCGTCAACGTGACGCTCACGAAAAGGATGGAACGCCTAATAACGATGAAGCGGATATATTACGAGTTATTATCACGGGTAATAAAGACGCCCTGGACATTAGCCATGAGGGATTGGTCGAGGGACTTAATTAACGCCATTAGGAGAGGCGAATTGGCGTATGAGGAGAGGGTGAGTATTACCGGTATTAAAGTAAGTAGAGAGGCAGCGATAGTTACATGCCCATGCGAATTATCAAGCACCCTGGGTGAAGCCATAATGTCAAAATCACCATTTAAGTACACAGTAATTGCTGGTTACGCAAATGGTTACATAGGCTATATAATCGATCCAGCGCTGGCAGGGAGGGCTCATTATGAATTGGGGGAGTCCTATAGATTCCATGATTTATTACCATTATCTAAGGACTCTGCGGATAAAATAGTCCATGCAATGCTAGGTGTTTTAAATGACCTCACGAAATAGTTGCGTAAGCATAGTCATTAGGGCATATAGGAGACCAGGTAATCTAGCGAAAACATTAGAATCAATAAGTAGGCTTGAAGGAAGCCAAAACACAGAGGTAATAATAGTACTTAGTAAGGACGACCCAGCAAGAAATGAAGTGTTAAGAGTCATTAATGAGTATGCGAGATGCTACACAATCCCTATTAAGGTCCTCGAAATAGACATGAATAGTGCAACGAGGGCTTGGAATGAGGGTATTAGAAATAGTACTTGTGATTACGTAATGGTGATGCCAGACGACGTATATCTAAATGAAAAGACGATAACGAGGTCCTTAGAATTATTAAGAAGTAATGACGTTGCCGCAGTGACCTACCCAGCATATCCGTATGGAATCAATGATCTAAGGGAGGCACCCATGAATTATAAGCTACACCACCTAAAGTTCCTGGGTACCATATCGAATATAAACACGGTATTATTTGTCACATTATTTAAGAAGGACATAATAATGAAGCTTGGACTTTACCGAGAGGATATGGGACCGCCGTATACGATACATGAGGATTGGGAATTGGGAAGTAGAATTAGAAGACATGGATATAAATTAATTGTTGACGGCACACTCAAGCAAATACACCTAGAGGACCAGGGCGACAACACAATAAGTAATGGGAAGGATAATGGCGTTAGACGAGGAAAGTCCTTACACGGCATTCTAAATTACGCTAGGCAATACGTCAATAAGCATTGGTGGTCAATGTACCAGGTCCTGAGAATAAGCCCATTATCACAGAGACTCGAGTATACCTGGTACATAATAAGCCCAATCCTACTACTAACATTATTACTAATTCATGAATACATATATGCAGTAATGCTGGTAACGATCACGTTCATAGTCATGGAATTAGTAAATAATGTAGTAAAGGGTTACTATAGAGTTTTTGGAATCACGCAACGCATAGCATACCCAGTAATTACGTATATTGCCAGGAACGTAAGGGCATATCTATTCCTGGCAGGGTTAATAAAGAACATGATTAAGTCACGAAGATGATAACAATCTGCGGAACGACGTACCAAACAGTAAAAACACTGGATGCAAGCCTATCATCGGTCGTCAACGTATTCAACGAGTTGGGAGTACCATACGAGGTGGTGATAGTAGATAACTATTCGACGGACGGAACATACGAAAAACTACTGGAGTGGTCAAGGAAAATACCACTCAGGGTCT
>JAGDXB010000136.1 GCA_023256215.1 Vulcanisaeta sp.
GATGTATGAGTATAGATCAAGGGTTGGTGAGGCTATTAAGGCTGTGTATGGAAATTCCTACTCTGAAGACATAACAGTGCCCATATCAAGACTGGCTGAGGCAATAAAAAGACTAAGGGATGTTGGCATGATGTATAAGAGACCAATGCCAATAGTAGCACATATAGGCGATGGAAACATGCACCCAAACATACTATTTAAGCCAGGTGAAGAGGACATTGCTCAAAGGGTTTACGATGAAGTCGCGAGGATAGCTATTGAGTTAGGCGGTACTATAAGTGGCGAGCATGGTATTGGCCTTCAAAAGAAATTGTTACTTCACGAACAATATCTCAAGAGAAATAATATTATCGCATTAAATTTAATGCGAAATATAAAGAGACTAATTGACCCTAGTAATATAATGAACCCTAATAAATTTATTGATTAATAGTTTTTCAATTATTAATCAACTAAAAATTTATAAAGATATAAATATCTTTTATTGGTGTGAAATTGGTTAAGCTTTATGTCCAGATTGAGCATTATAATGATTGGAGTTATTATACGAGGGATTTTGATGGTGTCAGAACGTCCATGAGGTATTACTATCCATTTAAGGAGCGGGGTTATAGCTTCGAGGTAATCACGGTAACCGGTACAAGGAGTAATGTTATTAAGTCCTTTATTAGGAGGCTTAAGTACCTTGGAAATATAGTTGATGTTGTTTCAGTAAACAAGGTTAATAATCATAACTATGAACTTGCCTTCCTAGGTGACATTAAGGGTATGCTTAAGTATTTAATGCTCGAACGCGGTGGGATCGTAGTAAGCTCCTACGTTGGTAATGGGGTTAAGGATTTCACAGCGTACTTCTTTACTAAGGACGTAACTGAATTAGAGGTCTCGCTTTATGAACTTAAAAGTGAACTTAATAATTACGGTAAAGTACTAACCTTTAATGTCACTAAGATTTCGAAGGCTCCTATCTTTACATCACCCATCTACGGCTTAACTGATATTGAGAGGAGAGTTCTTCAAATGGCTTATCGCATGGGCTTCTTCGATTACCCAAGAGGCGTGAGTCTCGATGATCTCGCCAAGGTGTTCAATATTAGTAAGGCTACCGTGAATATACACCTCAGGAATGCTCTGAGGAAGATTATATCTTCCTACTTAAATAGCGTTAATAATGAGTACATGTAATAATTAGCATTTAAATACGATAGTGTAGGATTTATTTTAATGAAGGTTGGTATCGTTGGTCTGGGCAGGATGGGTGGTGCCTTTGCACGTAACTTATTAAGAAGGGGCTATGAGCTTTATGTTTATGACATTGTTAAGGCTAAGATCGATGACTTCGTCAAGCTTGGAGCGAGGGGTGTATCATCACTGGCTGAGATGACCTCGATCGTTGACATAGTCCTAACTAATGTGCCTAGGTCTGAGGATTTGCTCGATGTTTATCTTAGCGAGAATGGCATACTTAAGAGCCCTAAGCCAGGCTTAATAACTATTGAGACTAGCACTACCGATATCCCAAGCAAATTAAGACTGGCTGAGGAATGCAGGAAGAGAAATGTGGGCTTTCTTGTTGCAATGCTTGGATTAACCGTGCCTCAGGCAGAGAGAGGTGAAACGCCACTCTTTGTTGGAGGTCCTAAGGAACTCTTTGAGAATTCTAATGTTCAAAAATTATTCATGGACCTTTCATCAGGCAGGATTTATTATATGGGTAGGATAGAGACTGCGGTAGCCTTTAAGTTAATAACGAATGCCATGGGCTTCGCCCAACTATTGGTATTCCTCGAGGGTCTGCAGTTCATTACTAAGTTCGGCATGAGCATTGAGGAGTTTCTGAAGGCTGCCAGGGATACGGCAGCCTATAATTACTGGTTTGATGCGAGGCGTGAGAAGATACTCAGGGAGGATTACTCAGCCTACTTCCCAGTTAATTATATAATTAAGGACTTAATGTATACGCTCGATTCGGCTAAAAACATCAATTGTCCATTACCAATGACGAGTCTTGCCGTACAATTTTACGTAATGGCTAGTAGTAAGGGTTATGGTGATGAGGATGGCATAGCGTTAATGAAGATTTTAAGGGAGTACTGTAAGGGTTCTTAATGCCTTAATAAATTCATGTACTGTATGCCCTTAAACTGACGCCTTTTGTTTCCGGCCCTATGTAGGCGCCTATTGCGGATAGTGTGCCGCCTATTATTAACATTATTGCCGCTATTATCCACATGCTATGGAGTATTGGATAAAGTATGATTGATAGTAATGGCATTATTGGTGTTGATAGGAATATCCCTGAGCTATAGCCAAAGCCTACCCCGGAGCCTCTCCTAACGGTTGCGAACCTCTCAGTGAGGTACGCTGGTTCTATTCCCCAGACATAGTTCGCGAACCACCCAACGAGTACTGTGCCTAGCCATAATGTTGCTATATTCCTGGTGTATGCGCCGAGGTATAATAGGTAAAATGACGGTACTGCCATGATGATGGCGCCAATGCCAGCAATTATTATCCCAAGTCTCCTGCCACTGAAGTCAGAGACTAAGCCCCATATTATTAGGCTAATGGCGTCTATTACGCCGGCCATTGAGTAGTAGAAGGCAGCCTCACCGCCTGGCAATCCCGCGCTCTCCACTATTCCAACGAAGTAATTAAACATTGACCACGAACAATAGAACATGCCCGTCATCACGAGCATAACCTGCAGAAACGTTAGCACCCTCTCCCTAGTGTTGAATAGGGAGAAGAATGGCACTTTTTCGAGCTTGCCCTGTTTCCTTAATTTCCTCGAAAACCGGTGATTCAGGCAGGGTAAGCCTAATGATGAAGCCCACTATGGCAGGTATGAGACCAGTTAAAAATACATATCTCCACCCGTAAGCCATCATTCCCGCTGGGCCAAGCCATGCATAGAATATGGAAACCACAGCACCGCCAAGCGCAACACCCCAGGCAAAACCTGATTGATCAATGCCGCCAGCCAACCCTCTCCATTTAATTGGTACCTGTTCTAATGCAAATGGGTGCCCAGCCGCGTATTCACCACCAATAAATATCCCTTCAATAAACCTAAGTATTGCGAATATTATGTACGCCATGATACCCACCTGTGCATATGTCGATATTGCTGCGGTGATTGCACTAAGTACGCCAGCACCAAGTAATGTATAAAGCAGTGTATTCCTCCTACCAATTAGATCTGCGTAATTACCAAACAATGCACTGCCAATTGGTCTCGCTACTATTGTGAAGACATAGCCGAAGAGTGTGATGAAGTATGCAAGCCATGCAGGCATCTTTGACGGCAATAAGACCTTCGCTAATATTGGCGTCATGGCAGTTACAAACATTAAATCATAAGCATCAAGAAGGAAGCCTATCATCTGACCCAATAAGGCATAGGCAGCTTGCCTGGTCCATTTCTTTTCGAATTCCTTCATCAATAATTAATTGTTAATATTTAGGATTAAATGCTAAATTTTAACACATATTATTGACCTAATTAAAATTACTAGATTAATAATAATTCTTAAGTCTCTAAACCATGAAATACGTCTTATATGAGGATCTATGAGATACTTACATATTGGCTTACTAATATCAATAGATACGTTTTTACCGTTGCTGCCGAGAATATCTTAGGTTTATTGAGATTTTTAATTGTTAGGGGTGGGTTTGTTGTTAATTCTAGGTTTGAGCCTTCCGCTGGGTTTATGGCTCTTGTCTCTTCCAGGTTGTTGCTTAGGCCTGGTTTGCTCGTGCTTACTGCTGGTCCTGGTATTTTTGGTGCTTTGTCGCCTATTGCTGAGGCCTTTGTCGAGGGTGATCCCTTGATTGTTATTGCGCCCTCGGTAGTTAGTGGTAGAGGTACTCACATGCATCAGTTACGTGATGATACTCAGTTCAATGCCGTGAGTAATGTCGTTAAGGCATCGTTTAGGTTAAGCAATGCTAGTTATGTTTCTGAGACTTTTGCCAAGGCTTATAAGGCCGCGATTAGCGGTAAACCGGGCCCTGTCTATATTGAAGTTCCCTTGGAAATGCTTGACTCCGAGGTTGGGCTTTACACGATTGATACTAGTAGTATTAGTGCAGATAAGCCAATCATTAATAATGAGGTGGTTAGGGAAGTCGCTGGTTTACTTGCGGATGCCGAGTTTCCCGTGCTCCTGCTTGGTAGGGGCGTGCTTTTGTCAGGGGCTGGGGATTTGGCGGTTAAGGTTGCTGAGATCCTGAACGCACCAATGGCGACTACCATAATGGCTAAGGGCTTGGTATCTCCTAACCACCCGCTTTATGCTGGTGTTGCCGCTGGTAGGGCAGGTAATATGGTAGCGTACGAAGTCATTAAGAGGGCTGACGTGGTATTAGCTATTGGTAATAGATTCAGTGAGATTGGCACTGGTAGGTATAGCCTCGAGATCCGTGGAAGGCTTATCCACGTTAATATAGATGATTACGACCTTGGAAGGTCCTATAAGCCGTACATTAAGATATATGCTGATGCTAAGGACTTCCTGACCAAGCTTCTTGAGACTTTAAAGGGCCTGAGGATTAGGCGTAGGGATTACGTGATTAATGAGCTCAGGGAATTGTGGGAGGCTGAGAATAGGGAGCTTGAGAGTCATTATAGGGATGTGGGTGGTTTGATCAAGCCTTGGGAGGTCATTAGGGCTGTTAGAGAGGTCTTTAGCAGGGGTAAGACTATATTCATTGGTGATGTTGGTGCCCATAGGATTGAGAGCTTTTTAATGCCGATATACAGCGGTGAGTCCTACATAACGAGTACTAGCTATGTCTCCATGGGGCTCGCAGTACCTGGCGCGGTGGCTGCATCAATAATCTACCCAGATAGGGATGTGGTGGCCCTTGTCGGTGATGGAGGTTTCCTAATGACGGGCCTTGAGCTATCAACCGCCGTTCAGTACGGAGCCAAGCCTAAGATAATAATATTTAACGATTCAGCCTACAGAGTATTGAGTATCTATGAGAAGGTTAAATTTGGTAGTATTACCGAGCCGTTGATTAAACTACCTCAGGTGGATTTTGCGTCATT
Source organism: Vulcanisaeta sp. (assembly GCA_023256215.1). Taxonomy (GTDB): domain Archaea; phylum Thermoproteota; class Thermoprotei; order Thermoproteales; family Thermocladiaceae; genus Vulcanisaeta. The sequence goes on from JAGDXB010000136.1 coordinate 5,060, forward strand.
AGCCAAGGCATTGGGCGGCGAGGGTATCACGATAACTCGTAGGGAGGATCTTAAGTCACTACTTACGGACGCCCTTAATTCCAATAAGGCAGTGGTTGTTGATGTTCATATTGATCCAAACGCAGTGCCTATACCCTATCAGAGACTTTATAATTTAAGGTCAATAAATTAATTATACATCTAGCTCCTTAACGATGCCATCTTCAGTTAAGCCTCTCTTTCTATAGTATATCGGCAGCCACTTCTCAACAATATACGGTACTCTTGTATCATTCCTATTGGCGTGTGGTGTTAGCATTCTCTTTGGTAATTTGTCATCCTTGCTCGTTATTCCAAGTTGATTATCTATCCACCTCTCCATCTTCCATATCCTATCGCCTATCTCCATCAACTTATCAACAGTGTATTCCTTACCCGTTGCGTATTTCATCAGGTTTATTATGTCGGTCACGGTCAGCCCTGCTGTAAAGGCGTATTTACACATGACGAGTGAGTCGTAAACGGTCATTAGGTTTTGCATCTTGATTACTATATCCACAACCTCCTCAGATTCACTGTACCTATCATTACGAGCATCAATACCAAGTTCGGGTA
>JAGDXB010000064.1 GCA_023256215.1 Vulcanisaeta sp.
TAATTCGGCGTACCTAACCTGCTCCATGAAGCCATCATCGAAGGTTAAGGCTACGCAGGGCATGGTTAAAGGTCTCAGCAAACCTTACTGGTGATAGTATTCTGTTAAAGAAGGACTCAGCCCTCCTGCTAAGTTCCCTTAATTGTTCATCATTATTGAGTAATGATTTTAAGGTGGTGGGCCACTCACTATACTTATTGTTAATTAATACGGAGCCGGACTCAATAAGTCCTCTAATTTTAGATGCCGTATTCTCATCGGTTAAAACGGGTCTACCAAAGTAGAGCTCCTGGAGTAATGTAATCGATAAGCCTGATAGTGCGGGCCTAGCTACTAAGGCTGCCACAATCTTGTTATGGAGTTTCTCTAAATCCTCATCACTTATATTGTGTAGCAAATGTATGTTCTTAACTTTATTTAGCAATCCCCTCATCTTTAAGTATTCCCTAACGTAGTACGCTTGAGGACCTGTAACGACTATTGGCACATCTGGGTTCTTAATTGCCGTAATCACCGTTAAATTAAGCGGGCAGCTGCACAATACTGCTTCATGATTGATACTATTAATGTCGTAATTACCGTTATTCGTTTTACTTAAAATGTCACTATCACGCCCGAGCAATGCGTATGTTGGCTCAATCGTAATGGCGTTAGTACCCCACTTCTTCAGGAAAACCTCTATATACTTGCTGACGCAGATCGTTAGGTCGCTCATATGGCTAGTGATTACATACCAGGCAAGCGCTGCGGGCCTAACTAACAGCTCGGTGGTCGTTAATCTTTCTGGGTGCATGTATTTTGGACTATCCATGTATGCGATTAATGGTGCACTTAATTTCTTCGAGAAGTACCTGCACACTGTTGGTATGTACCTCCTTTCAAGGCAGAGTATGTAATCGTAATCTTCATGAAATAATTTAATTATTGGATCCGTAATGGATGACGATAGTATTGGCAACGAATTACTATTAATCTTTATGGGGACTTTAATCATGTTTATTCTTGCGAATCCCCACCTAGACCTGGTGGTTACAAGTATGGCTTCACTCTTATTGTAACTCCATAGCGCCAAATAATCGATCTTATGGCCACTTAATGCCAACGCGTGCATTGTTACGAGTGCTAATCTTGCACTGCCATGTATTGGATATCTAATATCCTGGATACCAATAACTAAGCCTCTAAGCATTGTTGATTGCACGCTTGTAGGCATTTACGTAGCCATTAACCATAGCCTCAACGCTTAGCTTCTCCTCGGCAAATAATGAAGCCCTTTGGGAGAACTTGTTGTATAGGTCCTTGTCCGTTAATAATGTGATCATGGCATTGGCATACTCCTCCTCATTCAGCACATTCACGACTAAGCCAGCCTTAGGCTCCTCGACTAATTCCACGGCATAACCAGCCCTATGAGTAATCACGGGCTTACCCATTGCATAGGCCTCGGAGATGACCATGCCAAAGGACTCGTAAAGGCTTGGGTGAGTCAACACGGCTGACTCGGCTAGAACCTCCATGGCCTTAGGCCTAGGCAGTGCGCCGTGCATAGTCACATTCCTCTCAAGGCCAAGCTTAACAATTAGGTTGCGTATATCGCCGTATATGGGTCCATCACCAATAATGTGAAGCTTAGCATCAGGAACTTCATTAACTACATGTCTAAATGCCCTAACCAGGAACTTGACGCCCTTATACTCCATCAACCTACCAATAAAGACTATAGAATGTTCGTCAACACCCAATTCCCTGACAACCTTATCCCTAACCCTTCTTAGTGCATTAACGTCAACACCATTATATACGATCATCGACTTATTCAGCATCCTCCTCCTTAACTCCTCATCTCTAATCCAGGCCAGCGTGTCCATCATTACGAATCTCGAGATGTAAACCCACAAGGCAATCTCAGGTCTCTTAAGGAGCCCCATGAGCGTTGGTGGCAGTCTATGCGCTATTTCAAAGAGTATGCTTCTGAGGTTATCCCAAAAACCAAGCATCCTCCTAATCAAACCTAATTGAGGTGATCCCTGCACACTAAATACTGTCGGCGCAATCCTCGTTACCCAAGGCTGAAACCCGGTGAACACTCCTAAGTCGTGAATTACGTCGGGTCTCTCCCTGAGCAGTATTGACCTTACTCTATGCATCCTCAGTATGTAATACCAAACATCCTTAGGTGGCATTCGTGGTGCCATTAGGTAATGCACCTTATAATTACCGTCGTTAAACACCTCATCGATCATGAACCACCTCGTTACTACAACAACCTCATGATTAAGCCTAACCAAGCCCCTAGCTAATTCGTAGGCCAGTGAACCAACACCGCCACCCAGATGCGGTGGGTAATCAGCCGTGAGTACTGCGATTTTCACGGCTTAATGAATATTCTAAGGTCTCTATAGCTGGCTGAGAATACTAGATCTGCGGGTGTGCTCTGTGGGACGTTGTTTGGTGGTACAATAACGTAGTAATACACGTATTGACCAGTGTAGTTATAGGCTATGTTCATTAATGGCGTTGTCCTATTCATTATGAAGGAAACGGCTCCAATGACACCCGTAGGTACGTTAGTATATTCAGGCCATAGGCCCATTGATGGTGAGTATCCATAGGTAATCAGTATGGGCCTTGAGTAAATTATTAATGCAAAATCATTACTGGGTTTAAGCAGTGACATGAACAGGAAGCCCTCTAAGTAATCGCTCCTGGTTTGCTGAATCAACGGTGTGTGATGAATCTTCGCATACTCTATCGGTGATACGTTCGGGTCATGAGCCGCTATTGGTATTATTAAAATCAACGTTATTACAAGTATTATTAACCCCATAAGGCCTTTCTTGCCGACCTTAATTGCCGCATAGCCACTTACCGGCAGCATTATTGAGAGCGCTACATATGATGCAGCTGTTAAGTTTGAAACGCCTGTGCCGAGAACCCTTCCTGTGAAGCCTATTATGACCGGCATTGCTGCGGCCAAATATAGTGTTATATGCCAAGGATTTATCCTTCTTTTCCTAGTGAATAGCATTATTACCTCCGTAAATACATAGGCTGTGGCTAGTGCTGTTGCTAAGCTCCATGCGTAGCCCTGTATTGGGCTTACTCCAGCCCTGTTAAATAAGGGTAGTGCCGTAACGCTTGTTGGTTCGTAAGTTCTTGGTGATAGTATGTAGTTTAATGTGTTTGTTATGTACCCAGCCAGTATTGAGTATGTGTACATGAAGTAGCCTGGTGTGTATATTGCTATGAGTACCGTTATTGTGGCGAGCATTATGAAGAATAGTATGGTTTCTCTGGCCGGTATTTCTTGCGTGTTGGTATTGTTTGCGGCTTTGCTTAGTTTGTTTATTATTGCGCTTATTATTAGTAGTGCTGGTGGTATGAAGAGCAATTGTGCTGCTGTGGTTAAGGATACTATGGCTGCCGTATAGGTTATTGCGGCGACAGCCATGCTCATTGTCTCTTTATTATTTACGAATTTCACAAACGCTGTAAGTGCTATTATCATGAGCATGTCTGAGAGGTATTGGTACGGATTTAGTGTTAGGGCTACCTCTGGCGTTGTGTTTACGAGTAATGTAGCCACCAAGCTAGCTACCCTACTCTTTGTTAGGTGTAGTGTGAGTGTGTACATTGTTAAGTCGTAGACAATTATGAATATTGGGTAGTATATGTCCCATGGCGTTGATGAGTACCAGGGCATGTTAAGAAGCCTTGATAGGCTTACTATTACGTAAGCCGTTGTTGGGAATGGATTGTATGTTGGTGCATGTGCGTATTGAAAGTACCACCTACCGAGGTTATACATTGCCTTCACCATTTCAGATCCTTCACCCAGCGATATTCCTGATGCCGATAATTCTGAGAATAGGATATCCAGATGCATCACCATTATTGAGGGCAATGCCAATTTGGTAAGTTCATTGGCATTAGACATTATGATTGGTATTACCATTAGGGCTCCCATTACCGTTATCAGCGCATAATACATAACTGAGTACTCTGCCCTGAATTTTGTCGATAATTCCACGTATAATATGATCAATCCGAGGGCTATTGATGTTAGAAGTAATTTCTTGGCCGTCGTAATATTAATGCCTCGATTATTAACTTCCTTGTCTTTAAATACCATTAGTATTGCCGTAAATAGTGCCGTTAATACCACTGCGAAGAGTACTAGACCGTCTGTGAACGTTAATGCCATATTACTTAAGGACTTCGTTGTAGTACTTAATGGTTAACTTGGCCACGTCACTCCACCTGAGCAGTCTATCCCTAACTCTCTGCGCCCTCTCTACGTATTCCTTATACTCATCGTTATTGAGCAACCTCATCATTGCATTAGCGATACTAACACTATTTAATTCAGTTACTAGTAAATGCTCCATGCCCAATTTCGGTATTGAACCAACCCCCGTCGCTATTAACGGTTTAAGCCTTGCAGCCGTCTCATTGGCGATTAATGGGTAGCTCTCACCCTCGTGTCTCGTTGGCAAAACGATCGCTCTTGACGCATCAATTAACGCTATTTTATCGCTCTCATCAACATAACCAATAAATATGACCGACTTATTCAGTCCAAGTTTATTAATTAGTTTCTTCAGGTTATTAATGTATTTGGGGTCTCCCTTTCCAGCCAATACTAACTTTACGTTATCAAACTTATTTAAGACGAGCTTTAAAGCCTTGATGAGCAAATCGATACCTTTAGTCTTATGGATCCTGCCTATGTAAGCGAATATCTCATCATCTATTCCATACTTACTCCTAAACGCCCAAGCCTTGCTGGGCTCATCAAGGTATTGATCATCGATACCATGGGGTACGACCAAAGCATCAACGCCATACCTACTTATCAGTAATTCCCTTTCGTAATTATTCGTTACAAACAGCAACCTGGACATTCTAATGAGTCTTCGGGTCAGGAGCACTTGGTACTTGAAGCCTAAAGTCCTTATTAATGGGTTGAAGTGTTTTCGGAGGTAATCCACAGCTATTAAGTAAGTAATAATGGGTTTACCGTACTCATACGCCCTCTTCCCAACAACGTATGTGAATAGGCTGTTCTGATTGTATCCCTGAATTACATCGGCGCTCCTTAACAGTTCATTAGGTAGGTTAAGTGGTACGGATACTTCACGATAGCCAGGTACGTGGATTATCGGCACCCTATGAACCCTCAACACATCGTTGCCCTTAAAACCCTTATTAACAATCCCCGTCAATACGTGGACATCATTTCCATACCTAACCTGCCAAATACCCAACCTATTCATGGTAACCTCTATGCCACCAATTATGGGGAAGTAATTATGATGAACATGAACTACCCTCATAAATCACTAACCCACAAAACCCAAATCACCAGACTAAGCCTAAGGGTAATGCACTTGACGAAGCCCTTAAGTACATAACAACACAGCAGTATAACAGTGCTATGCGGACATCCTTATTCTCTTGCTAATGCCTCCTTTTTGTTTACGTTCTGCTCAGCGTTTGCATGCTTCGTTGTTTACGTTGTTACTGCTTAAATATGTTCTAACCTTCACTACTCAACGCCTTTTGGGCCTCTTGGATCATTTTCTCTATGTCTGGTAATCTGTCGTTGATGTCTTCGGCGTTTAGCTTCGCCTCGT
>JAGDXB010000104.1 GCA_023256215.1 Vulcanisaeta sp.
ACGCAGGGAAAGACAAGGCAAGAAATAATGAACGAAATACTAAAACGAATAAGCAACAACACGGCAAATAATAAATAAAATTTATTAAAAACAAAAACTTATTAAGGAATTTTGTTGGATTCTAATTGTGATAAAAATAACTGATGTTAAGGTTTCAACTGTCCAAGCCAATTTTGAATGGACCTTTGTTAGAATATATTCTGGTGATTTATATGGAACTGGCGAGACTGTAAGTGCGCCAGGTATAATGGGTATGGTACCCTACGTTAAGAAATTACTCGTTGGTGAAGATGTTTTAAAGAGAAGAAGAATATTAGAAAAGCTTAGGTACGCGTTTTCTTATGCCGGTACTACGGCCTATTTCATAATATCTGCCATAGATATAGCATTATACGACTTAATTGGTAAATACCTTAATATTCCTATTTGGAGGTTGCTTGGCGGTGATAGAGAACGCATAAGGGTTTACGTAGATGCACATGCCTCTAAAAGTATGGAGATAGTAGATGCTGCGCAAACAGAAGTATTTCCAGACTGGCTAAAGCAATATGGTGGTGAATCAAAATTCGAAACGGAACGCATGGTTTCACTTACAGAACCTATGGTCGGTAGAGTATCGACACAAAGGTGGAATGAGGACTACACGCCAGAAAATTATGCGAAGAGAGCTAAGGAAATAATTGGTGAAGGCTTTACGGCCGTAAAGTTTGACCTTGATATACCAACACCATACTTAAAGGATTATAATTCTCGATCTGGGCAATTATCACTAAGAGATATAGACTATATAGCATCCATCGTTAAGACTATCAGAGACGTTGTTGGTGATGATGTAGACATAATGTTTGACCTGCACTGGAAGTTCGATGTAAATACTGCAATTAGGATCTGTAAGGCAATAGAACCTTATAAACCGAGGTGGCTTGAGGATCCAACACCAGCGTTGACATCACTAACTCAAAACTTTGATGAGATTACTCTAATAACACAGAATTGTAGTATCTCAATAGCAACCGGTGAAAATATGTTTAGTTATTATCAATTTAAGGACATGATTAAAGCAGGTATTAGAGTGTGGACACCGGATTTAACTAAGGCTGGTGGTATAACTGAGGGTATTAGAATTGCTGACTTAGCATATCTATATGATATTGAAATCTCGCCTCATAACATAGCCTCACCTATTGGAACCATGGCTGCTGCACATGCCATGTCTGCTTCTGGTACATTCGGAATTCTTGAATGGCATGCACATGACTTACCATTTTGGAACGAAATAGTGAAACCTAGAAAAAAGATTATTGAAAACGGCTTTATAGTACTTACGGATGAGCCAGGTTTAGGTATAGAGCTTGATATTGAGACCATGAAAAAGATATGGCCAGAATTCAATTTATAGAGCGATCTCTATGTTGAGTAAAAACATCATAGATTTTGATGACCCAAGGTTAAATGAGCTTTATTCAGCCATAATTTCAGATATACTTGATGAAATGGGTATATACAACAGAGTCCTTCCACCCTCTATTCATCCTCTCTATCCTGATATGAAAATAATTGGTGAGGCTATTACGGCATTAGTAAGGAAGTACGATAGGATAACTAAGAAGGATTTTATTGAGTGGTCTAGGGTAATGCTGGATTTCTTAATGAGCGGTGGGCCTCATAAAGTATACGTAGTTAGTAGTAATGCGCCCGATGTTGCAACATGGGGTGAAATAATGACGAGAACAGCTATTGGAAGAGGCGCAGTGGGTGCTATAACAGATGGTGGATTAAGGGATGTGCCTCGTATACTGGCTTTAGGTAAGAGGTTTCAGATTTATTACGCATCAATAACACCATTAGATGCAAAACCAAGGCTTGAGTATGTTGTGTATAACATCCCAACTAATATACATGGCGTTCCCATAAATCCTGGAGATATAGTCTTTGGAGATTATGATGGTGTCGTAATAATACCAAGAGAGGTAGCACCAGAGGTATTTACCAGGGCATTTGAAAGATTAAAAAACGAATCATCACTAGGCAAAGAGGTCATGGAAGGAAAGGACATAAGAGAACTTGTAAAGAGATACGGTATCTTTTAATTCATATTTAAGGGATTATTATTTTATATCAATTTATATTTGTATAATGCATATCCTCCTACGTCTAAATTTAGGAAATGCAATTTTCCGTCATCACTATCTCTTTCTACGTCACGTGGAAAATTCCTTGCCGTCGTTATAAATAACGTAGAAAAGGCTGGTCCTCCAAATACACATGAAGTCGTGTATGGAACAGAAACCTTAACCTCGTCAACTACGATCCCACGCTCAGCATCTATTCTTAAAACCCTACCGTCACCATAAATGGCTACCCATAGATATCCCTGGGAATCCATGGTCATACCATCAGGAACGCCATTATACTTAGATAAGTCAATATCCATTACTTTACTCAGTAACCTACCATTATTAATATCGTAATTGAATACCATAACCTTTTTAGTGGGGCTGTCAATATAGTACATATATCTATTATCAAGCGACCAGGCAATACCATTTGATATAGTAACGCCAGAAAGCACTTTTCTAACTACGCCATTAGGTTCAAGGACGTATAGTGAACCACTTGGGCTTCTCTCATTCATATCCATACTACCGAACCAAAGCCTACCAGCAGCATCAACCTTACAATCATTCAACCTATTGCTCTCCGGTTCATCTATCTTAGCAAGTATCCTCGCAATTACCTTCTTACTAATATCTACTAAAGCAACTCTATCTTTAAGAGTGACTAATAAAAAATTAGGATCACTAGTTAGTGCTACACAGGTAACATAATCATTAATTTTAATTAGTACGTCAAATTTACCTTTTAAAGCATCATAACTATATATCTTACCGCCCATTATATCAACCCAATAAAGAATGTCTCTCCTCTCATCCCATATAGGACCCTCACCTAAAACCGCACGGGGCGAATCCTTAAGTGGTTGTGCCACTCGAACTGCATACATATCTTTCTAAACCGTTGATTTTTAGATCTTTATATTTATTATCTTACTTGTTATCTTGTTATAATAATAAGAATATAAGAATAATGAAATAAACAGGGTAAATGTAAGTGAGTAAAGCTTAAAAACGGCATAGAAAGAGTTTCTTTGTATGAAAACGCGTGACGAAGAAAGAGAAGAGCTTGCAAGAACTATAATCAATAGGTTCGTTGGTAATCCTGTAACAAGAAGACAAGCATTAAGTACAATGGCTAAGGCAGGTATTATAGCGGGGCTAGTAGCAGCCTTTGGAGCGGGATTTGGAACTGGCTATGCGGCTGTACCCAAGAAAACCGGTTATTCACCTCCACCAAAAGGTTACATATACGGTCTTGACATTGAGCATCCAGAGATCACACTTTGGTTCGTTAACCATGTGACAACTAACCCATTCTTTACACCGACCATATATGGTATACAAGATGCCTGTAATATGATAGGTAACTGTAAATATGTTTGGACTGGTAGCGAAACATCATCCGTAACTGATATGGTTAATGCAATATATTCAGGTATATCATCTGGAGCCGATGGAATTGCAACAACAGTAATAGCACCGAATTCTTTCGATGCACCAATAGAAGCAGCGTTAAGTAAAGGCATACCTGTATATGCATATAATGCATATATACCTAATGACGATCCACACTATGCTCAATATCAGAATCCACCATACCTTGGCTATGTAGGTCAAGACTTGTACAGATCAGGAGGGCTTCTTGCTGAAAAGTGGATACTACCAAATATAAAACCGAATCAACGTGTTGCATTATTCATAGCAACACCAGGTACGGCCAATATACAACCTAGAATTGATGGAATAGTAGATGTATTAAAAGCAAATGGATACACAACAGTTGATATAGTAGCAACTGGTGCACTAGTTTCCCAGGAGCAAACCGCGGTTGAGGCTTATTTTGATGGCCATCCAGATGTTGCTGCGATGATAGCTGTTGATGCTGGCAGTACTTTATCAATAGGTAATGTTTTGAGGGAGCATGGCATACCATCATTAACAAATGGCGGCAAGATATTAGCTGGTGGCTATGATTTATTACCTGGCACCGTTAGTAATGTTGTTGACGGTTATTTAGACTTCACGATAGATCAACAGCCATATCTGCAAGGATTTCTGCCTGCACTATACCTATACCTATACCTACTCACTAATGGTTTAGAGATTGTATTCTTCTCAGATACAGGTATTAAGTTCGTGACTAAGCAGAACATAAAGCCATACACTTATACCACGAGGTTTGAAGGATCAACATCCGCAGAACCTGTATGGACATCTGGTATGTATCCACAATTAACCAACTCAACAAGTGCAACAAGCTAATTTTTAATCGACAATTGTGAGTAAAACTTAAAAAAGTAATATTTTCAATCTTTTCCGATGACTACTAAGTCTCAGATAGGAATAAATAAAAGTGTATCTAATATAAGTGCATGGAGGCATTATATAGGTAGATATGAAATAATAATGGCCATCCTAAACATACTTATTATCATATTTTTTTATTGGGAATCACGTGGTAGATATGTAGCACCTGCTAATATATATACATTATTAAGGTATACGGAAGACCTTGGTATATTAACAATGGCTGAAGTACCAATAATGTTTGCGGGACTTATTGATTTGTCACCAACAGGTATTGCAAATCTTGCGCCATTAATTGATTGGAGCCTTTGGCAGTATTTCATGGGTGCCGGTATGGGATTTTATCCTGCACTGATAATAGCTACATTAATTGCCTGGTTATTAGCGGCATTCATAGGCTTTATCAACGGTGTAGTAATAACTAAGGGCAAGGTAAATTTCTTAATAGCTACTGTTGCTATGTTATTCCTAACTGATGGTATAGCATTAATTGGTTGGGGAGGTTGGCCTGAGCCGTTTCCAGGTGCTGATAGGGCCTTCTTCTTCGGCGGCACAGTTAATGGTATACTTCCTATACCATTTATTTGGGCTTTAGCATTTGCAATACTTATAATGTTCTTATTTTATAAAACAAAATTTGGCGTATATATAACGGCTGCAGGAAGCAACGTAACATGGGCTAAGGAGGCAGGAGTTCCTGTTGATAGATATATAATAATAGCATTTATATTGAGCGGGATTGCCGGAGGAATACTAGGTGTGATAGATGGCTCTGTTGTGCGCGAGGTAAGTGCGACGAATTTTACATCAGACCTAACGCTAGAGGCAATAGCTGCTGCCGTTATAGGTGGTACATTATTAATAGGTGGTAAAGGCACGCCAATTGGCTCCTTCTTAGGTGCTGTTTTAATTGCGCAGTTACTTGATGGTTTTACTGTGCTTGGTGTAAATGCCTATACTTACGATGCAATAATTGGCCTGGCCATATTAGTGTTAATGGTAAGCACAGGAAGCAGAGAGACCTTAACTCAATACTTTAGAAGAATATCAAGATTAAGAATGACTGAGGAGATAGAGCACCAACAAGTAGTTGCTAATTGGAATAGTAACGATAATAAGAATAAACAATGAGGTGAGTTTTTGATGGTTGGTGAGGAGTTGTTGAGGGTTGAGGATGTGTGGAAGTCGTATG
>JAGDXB010000021.1 GCA_023256215.1 Vulcanisaeta sp.
CCATGGGGCTCAAGGACGTGAAAATAATCCATAAACCGGTCGCGCATGGAGTTGGCTGGCTAGGCGACGTAAAGAAAATAGCACTCAAGATAGACAGGTTAAAAGCCTTAGGCTTTAAGCCGAGACTTGATAGTGCACAGGCAATTGAGAGAATGGTCAATAGCATGATGGGTGATTTTGTGGGATGATCTTGAGCATTCTCAATAATTTAGTAAATTCACTTAATAGCATTTACCTAGAGGAATTTTTGATACCTCTTAATAATTACTTAGGGCTCAATAACTTAACAACAACGCAGGCGTTGCTAATTACGGCATTCCTATTCATGGCATTAACGCTAACGATAGAATTGAAGGAATGGAGGACAAAGAATATGAATTACTTAAGTGGAAAGAAGCTATTCATTACCTCAGTAATCCTTATTACATTATTTGGTCTGGGTACGGCCTTAAGCCTTACGATACTTAGGGAAAACATACTACTGGTTATTTACGACATACTATTTATAGCATTAATACCCTTCATTAAGCTAGATAGCACCAGGGACAAGATATTATTCCATGCATTATCAATGGCGTTCATAGTAACCTTAGCGGGCCACATGATATACTACGGCGCTGATTCACAGGAGACTACGGCAGACACGCTCCAAATATTCATAAACGGTCACTTCACACACTCGATGCATGCACCTTGGTATAACCTAGCCCCTGTCGACGCAATACTTAAGGTTATGATGCTGAGAGTGTTCAATATCAATAACCCCTATGACCCATACACTGAATCATTGATATTCATAGCACTAGGAATACTTGCATATATAATAATCTACATAGCCCTTAGCAATAATGAGAAAACGCGACCATATGCAACGCTAGCACCAGCAATATTAATTATGAACCCGTACTCCATTGGCGGTTCATTATCGGTGCCCCCCGATATAATAGCGCTTACATTCTCCGTAGTTATACTAACATATGTGCTCGTGATTAACCACCTAAGACTTGACCTTAGGATACTACTGGTGCTAATTATAATGTTCATAACGGCAACGCTGGCACACCCATACTCACTAATAGTGCCTATAATACTACTAGCCCAATTAATAGGTCTCAGGATTAAAATAGGTAATACACCTAATAATCATCATAATTACTACAACTATGTACTAATAGCGTTAACTCTCTCGTCAGTGATATGGATCGCCAAGTCAATATACACGGCAGCAGCAAATGGCGTCGTTCCATACGCAGTACAATTATTGAATGCCGTGGAAATGGCGCTATTTGGAGAGCAGCATCAAGTAATTTTGGTAGGAAATATTCTATCTGGCTACGGAGGTGCGCCAAGGATATCGTTACTAGGTTTTTCAGCATCCATAGGCGTACTAGGCGCGTTTTGGATATTATCATTAATGAAAGTCATTAAGGATAGGTCGAGTAGGGCGGTCCAATTAATGCTGGGTCTCACAGTAGTACTCTCAATAACTGCTGCGGCATACCTCTCGACATTAGTAATAAGAGGCTTCTCAAGGGCGCCAGGCGTCTTATCTCTATCTGTAATACCGACGTTTGTGGCTTCATATTTATATCTAAGGAAAAATCATAGTGTAAATAGGTATTTATCCATCATAATATGCTTAACGGCCCTGCTAACGCTGATAACCCCAGGAATACATCCAGCAAACTTTAACATACCTCAATCAGTAAGGTACTCGACAATAAACGATGTAATATTCTGGAACATGGTATTCACGTACATACCCAGCAACTACTTTAAGACATACCAAGTGAGCACAAATGTTCTCTGCACATACCAAACAGCACCGATAATGCTGGGTTCTAACGGCGGTGTCCTTGCGGACGACCTAGTTCAGTACGTAATAATTCCAGGCATAGTGCATGCCCAAAGTTATTGGGATTTCGTAGGTAAACCGCCCATACTATCATTTACACCCAATGACCTAATAACTAAACGCTTAAATCTAGTATTCTCTGGCTGGATATACTGGGTAGCATATGGCAAATGCAGATAATCCATTAGTATCTATAGTATTAACAACGTACAACTCCGAGTTAACCATAGATAATGTACTCAACTCTATCATAATGCAGGAAATTCCCTTGAATAGTATTGAGTTAATAATCGTCGATGGGGGATCAAGGGATAGTACCATAGAGAGAATTAGGAGTTTCATAAATAAATATGGGGCAATGTTCTGGAGAGTTGAGTTCCTAGTTCATGATAAGAATTACGGGGTCTCAAAGGCTAGGAATGATGGCATTATGTTGAGCAAGGGTAAATATATACTGATACTTGACCATGACGTGATAATGAGGAAAGACACTATAAAAGTGTTACTCGAGTATTTGGAGAAATTACCAAGCACTGTGGCTTGCGTTAGGCCTTTACAGATTCATGTTGGTGGTGATCGGATACGAAGAATGTTTGAATCAATAGCTCGTAATAATTTACTTAAGGTAGGTAGTATCGATACATGTACCCTTTGCAGAGCATGCATTTTCAGGGAGGTAGGATTATACGATGTAACCTTGGGCCCGCCTTACACGATATATGAGGATATAGAATTAGGTGCAAGAGTACTCTCTAAGGGTTATGAGATACGTATGATTGGGTGGCATGAAGTAATCCATGATGCTAGGGAGACTCCTGAATTAAACTATGAATTGAATAGTAAGGCAAGGCTGAGGAATTACTTAGGAGCCCTAGGCTCCTTATTGAACCCAAGGTATAGATATGCACTTAAAAGGTATCTGAAATCGGCACCTTCTATCGAGAAAATTAGGTGGAGACTTTATCAAGCATCTATAATCCTAATCCTAATCTCAATAATCTCGTTATTCATGAAGTCATTCTTACCATTATTAACCACATTATCTTTATTATTAGCACTATTAATTGATATTACTGTACGTTATTGGAATCCCAAACTTCCTCATTTAACATTAATTTATTCAGCAATAACATTAACGTGGAGGCTTGCTAGATCAATAATGTTGTTCATACCAGGGCCAAAGAACGTGATTAAGTCATGATAAGTTAAGGCTTGGCTTTCATGAACGTCTTGTACTTTTCTCATGGCTATGTCTTCAATAGACATGAGTTAGGGTTCTTGGCTGCCTTAGCAGATCTGGGTGAGGTAGATGTCCTGGATTTGAAATCGGGAGGGGGAGTTAAAGTATTGACCGTCGTAAGCGATAATGGGCCTAAGAGGGCTCAGTTTGTGGGTTATGAGGTCTCGGTGAGGTCTATACTTAGTGTTGGTAGGGGTGCTTATCGATTACGTAATCTTATAAATAATGCATACGATGTAATCTTTGCCGCCCCAAGACTTCCTTTACTGTTTCTTAAGAGACTTAATGTATCGAGACCAATAATTCTCAGGCTTTGGAGTATTAGGGCTGCTAAGCTTAGGGATAACCTGAGATTTGGGGCTTACGAGGACATGCTCCTGTTCGTCCCCAGCCTGTTAGCTAATGAGTTCTACATACTGAGTTCTAGTTGCTCCATGGCGGTCGATCATGTCACGTATACCTTCGCGAGGAGTGTGTACGGGTTCTTGCGGAATCGCATCACGAAGGTCTACCCACCATACGGCTACTTAGACGAGGGCTATGACGGTAAATTTGACTATCAAGCATTGAGTATCCTTGATAGGGTGGGTGATGACTACATACTTAGCTTTACGAGCTTGAATAAACGCGGGCCCTACCTGAAGTTTGAGGCTAAGCCTCACGCTATTGTGGCTTACCTCATTGCAAGGAGACTCAGGGATGCCAAAGTTGTTGTGGCTGGGAGTACTTACGAGGATTGGAGGTCTGTGTTTAATAAGGAGCCTCCGCAGAACATGTACCTCATTGGTGGGGGCTTCTCTGATCGCGTATTGCCTAGGTTATACAAGGGCGCTAGACTTGTGGTGATTCCAATAACCAATAGGAGCATTTCGAATAGGTTACTTGAGGCGTTATTTTATGGACGTCCCATAGTAACCTCTGAGATAGCCAGATTTATACACCCGGAACTTATACATAAGGAACATGTATACATCTCGAATTGGGACAACATAGTTGATGATGTCGTGAAGCTCGCGAAGAACGACGAGATTTTAGACATTCTTGAGGCAGGTGCTCGATTAGCCTATAATAGGTGGTTTTCGACTAAGTTAAACGCAACCGTCGCAAGTAAGCTCGTTAGATTGTTGATTGAACAATGAACGAATTGACTGTTCTGCAGGCATCGCACATATCAAATCTCACCCCACCGCCTGGTTACGGGGGAATAGAGCTTATTGTGGATTTATTAGCGAGGTATTTAATATCGATGGGAGTAAGGGTTCACGTAATGGGCGTTAGAAATCCTCACACGAATCTCCCATACCACTTCATAAATGTTTTTGAAAAACCCGTGAAAAGCCCTAGCATTAAGCATAAGGCTAAGTACGTGACAAAACTGCTGAGACATTCCATTGATGTGAATGTTGTTCACATTCACGTACAGTGGCTCTCTATCGTATCGCCATTATTGAGACTTCTGGGTAAGCCCACTGTCTTGACATTACATGCAGACATTAGGGAGAGCTTGATTTCACAGGTGGTTAAGAGATTTAATGTTTGGTTAGTAGCGGTTTCGTATACGCAGAAGAGGAGGATGGAGGCAAGGGGATTTAGGGTACGTGACGTGGTGCACCACGGAATTGAAGTTGAGAAGTACCCATTCCTTAAGGAGAAGGATGATTACCTGGTTTACCTGGGTCGTATAGACCACTCCAAGGGTACTCATATTGCGGTGAGGGTTGCCAAGAGGGCTGGTGAGAGGTTAGTTATTATTGGCCCCATAGCGGATAAGGAATACTTTAAATATTACGTGGAGCCTTACGTGGATAATCATAACATTATATATGTTGGGGAGGTTGATTTTAACACGAAGGTTAAATACTTATCAAAGGCAAAGGCCATGTTATATCCCGTACAATACGAAGAGTTCTTTGGGATAGCCATGGTCGAGGCGCTGGCATGCGGCACGCCTGTGATAGGGTTTGCAAGGGGTTCTGTCAGCGAGATCGTGAAGCATGGTATTACAGGTTACTTAGTAGACGATGAGGATGATATGATTAATGCCATAAAGAATGTAGATAAGTTAAATCCCAGTGAGTGTAGAAGGGACGCTGAGGAAAGATTCTCAGCATCAAAAATGACTGAAAAATACAAAGAAATATACGAAAAGTTATTGAATATTAAATGAATTCTATGGATCATTACCCTAAAGTCAGAGTGATAATGCTCACGTACAATGCCAAGCAACTTTGGGAGATATATTAGATTAGGCCATTTCAAGCGCACTTAACCAGATATGGTGAA
>JAGDXB010000015.1:0-12676 GCA_023256215.1 Vulcanisaeta sp.
CGCCATAATGGGGATTTCATCACGCACAATGCATATACCGTATATTTGTGGCGGTTAAACACTGTTCATGATGACCATGGATAATAAGCTAAATATAAGTTAAATAAAGGTCCCGAATAGACTGGCTTGATGAGCATTAGGTTAAGGTTACCTATGTAATACAGAGACGATATGGTTACAGACACAGTGGAGCAAATATATAGTATCACCATGGTCGAATTGTTAGGAAGTATTTTCTAACCCTTTATAATTTTAGCAATTTCATCTTAGTATTGTCATTAGATTAAGAGTAATCCACGAATTCATCCTCACGGAAGAAGAACCTAATTTCTCTTTCAGCTTCCTTAGGACTATCACTGGCATGCACCAGGTTGAATAATGCCCTCTTCTCTAGGTTCGCCAGGTCTGGGCTGTCAACGGAGTAATCTCCCCTTATTGTGCCTGGTGGTGATGAGTATGGAGTTGTTGAGCCAACTATTTTCCTAACAACTTCAACAGCCCTATTTCCTTCAAGCACCATGACTACTATTGGACCCATCGATAGGTAATCAGCTAGCCAACTCCTTATTATCTTCCCAATTTCCACAGGATCATCAGTGCCCAAGTCCGCCCTTGGGTCCTTCCCAATCTCTGAGTATGACTTTAGGGACTTATTGCCGACCGAGCGTAGCCAATTCTCATCGCTTGGGTAGAACTTGGCTGCTTCCTCCTTACTTAGCCTTATCATTTTCATGGCGATTATCCTAAGCCCTGCCCTCTCGAACCTACTTATTATCTCTCCAATTATTCCCTTCCTTACAGCGTCAGGCTTTATTATCACCAGGGTCCTCTCAATCATCGGTTATTACCTGAAATCTAAGTATTTTAATTTATGACTATCCGTGCGAGAAGCTTAAATGCAGAATTGGTTATTAATCGTTGATGGAGAGTTCAAGGAGACTTTATGAGGAGGCTCAGGGCGTACTTGTTGGTGGTGTAAATAGTCCGGTAAGGGCTGCTATTAGGCCGTACCCATTCTTCGTGAGGGAGGGTAAGGGGCCCTACTTGGTAACGATCGATGGTGCTAAGTTGATAGATTATGTATTGGGTTATGGTCCATTGATACTTGGTCATGCACCTGAGGTCGTTGTTAGGCGGGTGGTTGAGTATGTGAGTAGAGGTTGGCTCTATGGCGCGCCTACGGAGCTTGAGGTTGCCTTAGCTAAGAAGATAGTGAGTCATTTCCCAAGCATTAGGAGGGTTAGGTTTGTGAATAGTGGTGGTGAGGCTGTGGCTACGGCAATTAGGCTTGCCCGTGGCTATACTGGTCGCAAGAAGATACTTAAGTTTGAGGGTTGCTATCATGGTGCCGTAGATTCCGTGCTCGTTAAGGCCGGTAGCGCTGCGGCCCATTTCGGCTCCCCCTCATCTGCTGGTGTTCCTGAGGAGGTGGCTAAGTTGACGCTTGTTGCCAGGTACAATGATTTGGGTAGTGTTGAGAGGATAATGAGGGCTGAAGGTAATGATGTGGCGGCGATAATAGTGGAGCCTGTGATGGCTAATTATGGCGTGATACCACCCAGGGAAGGTTTCCTTAGGGGTCTTAGGGAGATCGCCGATAGGTATGGCTCCTTATTGATATTAGATGAGGTGGTTACGGGATATAGGCTTGGCATTGGTGGTGCCCAGAGGTATTACAATGTTAATGCTGACATTACTACGTTAGGTAAGATAATCGGTGGCGGTTTCCCAATAGGCGCTGTGGGTGCCCGTGAGGAGATAATGGATAAACTATCGCCCAAGGGTCCAGTGTTTAATGCCGGGACATTCAATGGTCACCCTATATCTATGGTTGCTGGTTTGGCAACGATAGAGGTTCTTGAGACAACCAATGCCTATGAGGTCGCCATAAGAGCGTCACGTAGACTGGCTGAGGGTATTAATGATGTACTGGGTAGGTACGGCATTGACAATGTGGTTAATTGGGTGCCGACAATGTTGCAGGTATTCTTTACGAAGGGTGATGTTGTGGACCATGAGACTGCAAGTAGGTCTGATGCTAAATTATATCTTAAATTGCATGAGGAATTACTGAAGCGCGGAGTCTTCATAGCGCCAAGTCAGTTCGAGGCAATATTCACCAGTGCCGCCCATGATGATAATGTCATAGACGAGACCCTTAGGCAATTTGAGTACGTTGTTAAGGAGCTTAAACATTGATAGGTTCGTTAAAAATAGATGGGATAGGTATGGGTAAGAAAGAAAGTAGGTAAAAATGCTATGGCATCTTAATGAGGTAGTTCCTTAATTTTTCGGCTTCAAGCTCATTGCCTGTCTCTACGAGCTTTCGCATATTCTCCAGGTAATTATGCATGAGCTTCTTAATCAATGACCTACTCATTGCCTCTATTACATCTCTTGGGTCATGACCACTCATTAAGGCATTCACGGCCTCCCTAACCTCCTCCTTCCTAATATCCTCAATAAATCTCATCACATCCCTCACCAAATCCTCCGCATCGCTACGTAGAATTAGTCTCATTATTCGCTCAGCCTCTTGATTAATATCATCAAGCCTATTTAGAATGCTGCTCTTACCATTGATGTACTTTAGGTATGGCTCCCTTAAATCCTCAAGCCTAATTAACCTGGTGAGGTTATTACGTACTTCTACCGCACTTGGCTCTGACACATCGATTATTAGATTCGGCATGTTATAATTATGATCATCAATTATTATTAACGGCGACTTCGTGGAAATAGCCACAACCATAACATCATACCTATTATTCCTTAACTCATTATCCAAGGAACTGAGGCTCAACGCTCTCACGGTATTCCCAAACTCCTGCCTAACCCTATCTAGGCTTCTATTGATTATTGTCACTTTATCATAACCATTCCTCAATAATTCCCTAACCACACCTCTCGCGACCTCGCCACCCCCAACAACAAGCACTTTACCATCCCTACCTCCGTCAAGGTTACTCATTACATAGTTAGCCAGGAACTTTATGAAGGATATCTCCGAAAGATCATACTTACGCCTAAAGGCCTCACCGAACCTAATGGCTGATTCAAAAAGTATCCGTAGTCTCACCGATGGTTTACCCATTGCAAATGCACGCTTAACCTGAGAAAGTATTTCCCTCTCACCCAAGAACATCGAGTCCAAACCCGTGGTCACTAACAGTAAGTGCTTTACCACATCTAGGTCATAGAGTATCCTCGGTTCTACACCCGCCCTATTCCTGATAATGTTTACCAACTCATCTTCATCCTCATCACCATCAAGGTAAAATTCAACCCTATTACACGTCTCCAGCGCCACGATTGAGTCGTAAATTCCCTGAATGATTTCTAATTCGTCATTTGTAAAATAAGCCTTGGCTAATATGTCGAGGTCGTAATCCCGATAGGTCATAGTCAATGCCTTGATTTTAACCATTTCGTAACCATCAATCAATCATATAAAATCAATTTAAACATTGTTTCCGGTAGCAACGTAAAATAACCAGGTGCTGCAATGCCTTAGAGTTAGGATAAAAGATATTTCTAGCAATGTATCTAATAATGGTTAGGTAATGAAGGTTTTAATAACCCTCGAGCCCTACGCAAGGACTATAAAACCTTACGATATACTTACGGTAATAAACTGCGGGCATGTTGAGGAGTGGGGTCGTAACAAGGCAATCCTAGATTTAAGTGGTTGTCCGGATGACGTGTTGACTAGGCTTCGAGATATTAATCATGTAGCCCATATATCAATAATAGACCAGGTTGTTAATCGAGACTTAGACGTATTGTTTAATGCGGCTAAGGACTTAGTAATGAGGCTTATTGGGGGTAGTAATGCTAAGTTTAAGGTCATTGTTAGGAGGATGGATAAGAGGTACCCAATTACAAGCCTTGAATTAGCTAAAAGGCTTGGTCAGTACTTGGCGCAGTTTGCCGAGGCCGATCTGAATGATCCTGATTACTACATATATGTTGAGGTTAGGGATAACTCCTTCATACTGGCTTACTCCACTAGGGAGCTTTTTAATAAGCAAAGGGCTTCGATACCCATGGATTGGGTTAAGTACGTTGTCGGTATCATTGACGGACCTAGGGAAGTTTATGAGACTATGGACCTCCTGCAATTGAGCCACGCATTGGGGGTTGAGTTAAGGCTCATTACAAATCAGTTACTGATTGAAAGGGCATACAAAGCATTAAGACTTAACGCAATACCTAATGTGAATGTGGTCAATCTTGATGATGCCCTAAGGGGTATTGACGTACCCATAGTCTTATCAATGCATGCCAAGGATAATGAGAGGAAGTTAATTGAGATAAGTAAGGAGGCGTTCACTAGGAAGTTAAGGATTGGTTTGATACTCGGTAATGAGGTTGAGGATGTAAGTCTAGAGCTTAGGAGAAGGGCTATGTACGAGGTTAGGCTTGGCCCGCTCACCGGCCATCCAATGAGGACTACAATAGCGCTTACGTACGCTTTAAGTTTAATTTTCACAACCTGGCTAATAATGAATGATGGAGCTTCCCGAAGTTAGTATCGGACGCGGTAAATTCAAGGTATTCCCTACGAAGTACGCATTATTATTCATGGTCTGGTACTCAAGGAATTCCTCGATAAGGCTTTATAGACTCTCCGTAATTACGTACATATCATCACACGTAATTAGGTATCAATACGAAATACCACCCATCATAAGCAAGTCATTGCTAAATGACCTAATGGGATTGGTACGGGATGGCTATCTTGAATTATTGCCATCAAATGGTAGATACGTGTTAAGGGTGACCGATAAGGGTAGGCATATGATTAGAGAATTCTTTGCTATGGGTGATGAGTACGTCCTCTTTGGTGACTACCTGATAACCAAATTGAAGGACTTACTTAATGAATTATCCAGGATTATCAATGCTTACCAGGACATGGACTTACCATCGCTTCTCTCAATAGCATTTAGGGAGGAGTCCATTAGGGAGAGAGATTTTGTGAGCGATGTCCTTAAGGATTTAGCTCTAGATCTGAGGAGCCCATGTGAAAATAGGCTTGGTTAGGGATGCATAATATTTTTAATACCCACATAGGATCGGGTCTTGATGGCGAAGGGGCTTTATCACTATTTG
Source organism: Vulcanisaeta sp. (assembly GCA_023256215.1). Classification (GTDB taxonomy): domain Archaea; phylum Thermoproteota; class Thermoprotei; order Thermoproteales; family Thermocladiaceae; genus Vulcanisaeta. Next base: position 5,116 of record JAGDXB010000015.1, read on the forward strand.
GCTGAGGCATGGAGCGGAGCAAGGAATAGTTGGATTTGGGATGTGGTAATGAAGCAGCGGTTAATTAAGTGGCGTAGAGAGCCTTCTATAGTTAGGGTTGAGAGACCTACGAGGATCAATAAGGCTAGGCAGTATGGTTATAAGGCTAAGCAGGGAATAGTGGTTGTTAGGGTCAGGCTTAGGAGGGGGCCATTCAATAGGAGAAGGCCGAACAGCGGTAGGAGGCCTAAGAGGATGGGTGTTTATGGAATAACAACAAGCAAGAGCCTGCAGTTAATCGCTGAAGAGAGGGTTGCTAGGAAGTACCCTAACATGGAGGTTTTAGGTTCATACTGGGTCGGCGAGGATGGTACTTATGTATGGTATGAAGTAATACTTGTGGACCCGAACCACCCTGCCATAAAGAGCGACCCAGACTTTGCGTGGCTTGTTGGTAAGGAAGACAGGGAAAGCCGTAGGAGGAGAAGATTGAGAGAGAGGCAGAGGAGGTTGATTGAGAGATTAAGGAAGGCATCCCAGACAAAGAGTGAGAGCCAGGCACAGTAGGGTTGCATACTTACTATTCATCCTATGACTTTAAACTCAGTACAGCTTGAGGTTGAAACTATAGTCCATGCTACTGAAGATTTGGATAAAATTGTTGACTCATTAATTAGACTGCTTACGGAGAACGCACCAATAATTGTGGAGGTTCTTTACGGGCATTACGGAAACCCCATATATAGGGTGTACTCATTTATTGGTGATAAAGAGTTAGCGAGAAATGTGTTTTCTGCTATATGTTCGTCATTTATAAATAAGGAGAATTTATTATCAACAATTACGAATAGGGTTGATGCGTCTGGGAATATTTTCATTAGGTTTGATAAGCAGGAGTTCGTTAGAGGTCGTTTAGTCATTGTTGATGGTGATGACGTTATTAGACTTAGGATCAGGGCTGTAGGAGTTGATACTATGCAGTTTATTAATGAGATCTGTAAATAATTACTAACCAATGTTTGCGGAACTGCATCTAGCCTCTGTGGATAAATCGTTAATTAGATTGTTAAGTAGGCTTGGTTATGGACTAGCCGCAATTACAGTTGGTGGAAGCAACGATATCGTGGAATTACCTATATTTAGAAAATTAGTGATTACGCAGAATAGTACCTGGAAGATAGGCATGTACAAGAACTTCGACATAGTCTCCGTAATCCCCTGGAATAGGTTCGTTATTAATAAGTTCATTAATGACGAGAGGATCGACCTGATAACCATAAATGACGTTGATAAAAATGCATTACCGTCTAAACCGCAGGCCAGGGTTATGGCTAATGAAGGTAAGGCTCTGGAAATAGTTCTCAACCCCATAATTAAGCATGGTGAGCACGGCCTTGCATTTCTCAGGGATATTATTAACGAGTACTCTGTAATTGACGGCCTTAAAATCGTAGTCTCCCAGGGTATAAATAAGGCATCTGATGTTAGGAATCCCAGGGATATCATTGAATTAATGAGGGTTTTATCTAATGTTGATGCAAAGCCGTTCTTAAGCGACTATCCAAGTGAAATACTAGTTGACGCAGTGTATAAGAGGGGTGTGTGTTTATGAGGTACGTAATAATCGATGTATACCCCAGGGACTCGATCAATAATGTAATCATTGAATTAAATAATTGGTTTAGGTTATTTGCCGGTAAGGATAGTATTGGATCCGGGTTTAGGTTGATCAGGAGGTATGAGGATAAGGGTCGTTTAGTATTGCAGGTTCCAAATAACTTAACTAAGTATTTAAGGGCTGCCATTGTGATGGTTGGTAGGGATGGTGATATTTCAGTAATTACTGTCAAGGTGACTGGTACAATGAGGAAGGCATTAGCTATTGCCTCATCAGTGCCATACGTATTTAATGAATTCATAGGCCAAGAGGGATTCAGCTCGTCGTGAGGTCATCACTTAGTCTGTTTTGATACCCATCATCACCATAATTATGAATTAGTAATTGGTTTAAATGGTTTTGTCCTTGGGTGTCTTAGGGGATTACGGTAATGGTTTAGCCTGTGCTATTGAATAGTACCCCCTGTTGTAGTATATTAATGGTGCCTTATTGTTTAAGATTTGCGCATCAACGATTTCGCCTATAAATATTGTGTGGTCACCACCTGGGTATTTAGCTGTAACCTTACAGTCCAGGTAAGCTATTGAGCCCTCAATTATCGGCGCGCCCGTCTTTGCGGTTCTTAATTTCAATCCCTTAAATCTTTCCTCCCTGGGTGCTGTTGCGAATTTAATGGCTAAATCCTTCATATCGTCTGGCAGTATGTTTACTGCATATACATTGGACTTGTCTATGGCTTCATGACTCTGTAATCTCTTATCAATTGCTATGAGCACAAGTGGTGGATTTAGGGATAGTGATGTGAAAGAGTTTACTGTTAATCCGTAATATTCATTATTATATACTGTCGTAACTATTGTAACGCCTGTTGGGTAATTACGCATTATCGCCTTAAGGGTCTCCCCCGAGATTTCCATTAAATTATACCTGGAAATGATCTCTTAAAAGCCTATTCGCCAATTAAATCAACGTTTAACATACAACCAACACTTAACGAATACGCCAGGCCTCGCCTCAACAACCGGTGGTTCTTGCCTCTTACAAATGTCCATGGCGTACGGACACCTCGGGTGAAATCTACAACCGCTGGGTGGATTAACCAGGTTTGGTGGTTCTCCTGGTGCTACCTTTCTCTCTCTTAATCTATTGTTTGGATCGGGGTCTGGTATTGCCTCGATGAGTGATTGAGCATAGGGGTGCAGTGGATTTTTAACGACATCCCTAAACGGGCCATACTCAGCAAACTGACCTGCATACATTATTAATATGTAGTCACTGAAGTACTTTGCGGTGGATATATCGTGTGTTATGTACATAAAGGCCATCCTATGCCTTTGTTGTATATCCTTAAGTATGGTTAATATCTCAACCCTAATAGAGGCATCGAGCATGGAGACCGGCTCATCAGCAACTATGAAGTCAGGGTTTGTAATTATGGCTCTCGCAATGGCAACCCTCTGCCTCTGTCCACCGCTCAGCATGTGCGGGTACTTATTTATGAAGTCCTCAGGCGGCGTTAACTTAACCTCCTCAAGCGCCTCGTATATTCTCTCCTCCCTTTCCTCTCTAGGTATTCCATGTATCATTAATGGTTCCTCAAGTATGAAGTGTATGCTATGGAATGGATTAAGACTTGAGTATGGGTCTTGAAACACCATGCTTACTCTCCTCCTAAATCCAATACTCTTGAGTTCATCCTCGTCCATACGAGTTATATCTTTGCCATCAAAGTAGATTTCGCCGGATATGGGTTTCAAAAGCCTGATGAGCGTCCTACCCAATGTTGTTTTGCCGCTACCTGACTCACCAACAACGGCCAAGGTAATGCCTCTATCAATACTAAGGCTAATATCATCAACAGCCTTAACAAACCTAGGCTTAGCCAATAACCCAGGCTTTATTGTGTAGTAGGTCCTTAATCTATGCGCAATGACCAAACTATCCTTTCTAACCCACGGCGCATCTTCAAAGGTTTCAGGCATTCAGTAGGCTCCATTTATTTTCATCTTAAAAAGCTAACCTATATTTGCATTAATAGTTTATTGATCCTTACATTACTTATATAACCAACAAGCCACTAAGTGCCTTCTTGAGGCATTACCCTTTAGCTCGATCATCGGTGGCTCCTTGGCATCACAAAGCCCTCTGAGGTAATCTCTATCCTTATAGAATGGGCATCTTGGGTGAAACCTACAGCCTGGCGGTGGATTTATTAAGCTTGGCACTTCTCCCGGTATGAAAGATAACGTCTTATCGACCCTTAACGTCGGCACACTTGATATTAAACCCTGGGTGTACGGATGGCTTGGGTTACCGTATATATCCTCAGCACCACCTATCTCCACGAGCTTTCCTGCGTACATGATGGCTACCGAATCAGCAAGCTCGCTGGCCAGGGCTAAGTCGTGTGTTATGAATATATAGGACAACTTAAACTCCCACTTTAGTTTCTTGAGTAGGTTCATTATGTTTGCCTGAGTTATAACATCTAGGGCTGAGGTTGGTTCGTCAAGTATCACGATCTTGGGATGAGCCATTATAGACATTGCAATTATAACCCTCTGCTTCATGCCACCACTGAGCTGGTGTGGGTATCTATTCACGATATCTCTTGGTAGGCCTACGGCCTCTAGAGCATCCATAGCCATCTTGAGCGCCTCATCCCTACCAGTGCCCTGTAGTAGTAATGGTTCTATCATCTGATCACCAATTTTAATAACTGGGTTGAGCGCATTCATGGATGCTTGAGGCACCATAGCTATTTTCTTCCACCTTATTTCCCTCCTAAATTCCTCCTCCGATATATGCAGCACCTCCTTACCATCTAATATAACTTCGCCATCCACCAATGTCACATTCCTCTCCCAAACCCTAACCAACAACTTGGCTAATGTTGACTTTCCACTGCCTGACTCACCGACGATGGCTAAGGTCTCTCCCTCATTTAATTCGAAAGATACATCATCAACGGCCTTAACAATACCTTTCGTAGTCAGGTAGTAGAGCTTTGCGTTATGAACTTCAAGAAGCGCCATCGCAATCACCCATACCTCAGCCTCGGATTAACTACGGGCTCTGACGCCATCGCAGTTAATATGAACACGACGGCGACAAAGGCCACAAGCAGGCCTGGCGGTATTACCCACCACCAATAACCTGACGTTAATGCGCCAAATTCCTCCGCATAATATAGGAGCATACCCCATGTTGGGTATTCAGAGCCTGCTAGCCCTAGGAAGTTTATTGCTGCCAAGGTTAATATTGCACCAGGTACATTAGTAACTAATAGATAAAGTACGTATGGGATTATTTGAGGCAATATATGATTCCTAAGTATCCACATCCTACTTGCGCCTGCTATCACTGCTGACTCTATGTATTGAGCGCTCCTTATCTGCATTATCATAGCCCTAATAATCCTAGCTGAGGCACCCCAGGAAACTATTGCGAGGAATAAAACGGCATCCCAAATACTCCAACGGAATAATACGGAAAACACTATTAACAATGGAAACGCCGGCAGTAATATTACGAAATCTGTAAGCCTCATAAGAGCTTCATCGACTAAACCACCATAAAAGCCAGCAACTATCCCTATAATTATTGCTATAACTACTATGATTAAGGCAGAGACCAAACCTACGGCTAAATCTATCGGGAATCCCGCCAATAACCCAAGCCATAGATCATGACCCTCATTATCAGTACCCATTAATCCATATATCTGTCCCTGAAAAACAATCTCTAGATCTTTCTTATTTATCACTGAGGAGGAATTCTGCGAAAATACGTAAAACACAAGCCTAAAGTTATACGTACCCTTTAATGGGGTAAGTTTACCATTATCAATAGTATAGAATATGTATGGTGTCGCCGAGGAACCCGTTGGTACTATGCCAGTTATGTGATACTTATCATAATAAAATAGGTTTACTTGACTAATGACCTCGGAAGACACACCAAGTATTGTAACTCTACGGCTAATGGGTAACGGACCCAGCGATAATACACTACCATCAGGCCTATATACGGTCATTGATAGCACAGGAGGTTGAGCCATACTATATATGGCTGGATTATTTACAACAATGAATATCTCATTCCATGGTTTATCGTACTTAAAATCGACAGTAAAGGTTATCGTGATATAAGTAACACCATTACTCTGCTGCACTACGTATGTATAGTTATTGATATAAAGTTGTGGTGAGTATACGGGACCTATTATCGAGTCTATCCAGGCTGGCGGTGCATATTGCGGATTTAACTGCCAATACTTAAGGTTATTCCATACACTAGCGAAGTTGGGCGGTAAAACCACCAATGCGTAAATTGATACTACAACTAATATTATAAAGAGCGTAGCAGCAACCTTACCAGTACTCGATGAGAAGAATTCCTTAGCTATCTCGCCTGGGGTCATTCCAAGAATCCTGAACTCACGCTGTCTCTTAGCCATAAGAACCACCTCACTCCCTAAGTCTTGGGTCAAGCATTATATAAACTATCTCCATTATAAATATTATGACTATATATAAAAGAGTTGATGCATACGTCAACGCAACAACAACGGGTAAGTCAGGCACAGGTGAACCAACTATGGCTATGTTATAGACATAGCCCAAACCCCACCACTTAAACACCATCTCGGTAACGAGAAAACCGCCAAATATTATGAAGGGTATCGTTATGAATATGCTTGTGAGTATTGATGGTGCCGCAGGTCTCAATATATATCTATTAACAATATGGTTTTCAGGGAGCCCCTTAATTTTCGCAAATGTGACAAAGTCCTCCTGCGATATGTTTAAAACAACTGTTCTTGCGAAATAAGCCCAACCGCCAACATTTATTATTAAAACAGTTATGAGAGGTAGGGTAAAATGCCATAATAGATCGAGAAGGGCCTGTGGTATCATGAATACCTTAATTGGGTTTGTGAGCCATAACCCATAATACTTAGGACCTATAATACCACCTGTTGGGAAATAGATTGGCGCGTGTATTTGTGCTAAATAAAATGAGAATACTAATAGCATGACTATACCTAACCACCACTGCGGTATACCATTGGATAACGCTGCATAATACATGACCGCCCTGTCAGACCTAGAACCATACTTAAGGGCAGATCTAAGCCCTATCTCAATTCCTATAAACGCACTCAATAATATACCAAAGGTATCCAGTAGTATTGTTCCTGGAAGCGCCGATAATATTATGTCAACGACCTTACCACCACCAACATTACCGTACTCACTTGGGAAATAGGAATAACCCCAATTAAAAACAACCATATTATACATAATATATAGCGTCCTAATGGCAGGTGGTTTATTAAGGCCATACGCATTCTCTAATTGGGTAATTATTTGCGATTGTAATTGCTGTATTTGTGTTGAGTTATAATGACCATGTAGCATCAAGCTCATTATTATTGATTTTGCCTCCATCATTATCTCATCCTTAAGTATCTTAGAAGCAGGACCAGCAAGTGCGAAGGAAATTACGAAAAGTACTATAAATAGGAGAATAACTAGTGTAGCGGCTCTCACGGCAAGTGTCCTCGCAAGACCCATCGAGACACAATGGTATCTGTAAATTATTTAAGCCTTACTAACATGCGTAGATCAATTTAGGAATATGTATAAGAAAAGAATAATTTTAAGAAGGAATATTTTACGTAGTTAATTTATTTCCTCCTTCTAACAGCCAACCAAGCGCCTATAGCAACTATTATCACAACTATTATTACTATTATCGCAATTATTAGAGTTGTACTTACGGCAGTCGGCGCTTTAGGTGGTGGAGGCGGCGGTGGTGGTGGAGGTGGTGGCGGTGGTGGAGGTGATACTGTGAGTGATGTTACGTATTGTACGGGTATAGACACAACGTTGGTGAATGCGTAGAGTAATAATTCGTATGTTCCTGGTGTTAGTGTTGCGGTTACGTTGCTTGGTATTG
>JAGDXB010000015.1:12686-28833 GCA_023256215.1 Vulcanisaeta sp.
CTCATAAATAATCTGCCCAGTGGCTGGGTTAATCAAGTACACATAGGCCTCCGGATTACCCACCGCACTTATGCTTACGGTTAGTGATGCCGTAGTGTTCGTGTAAATGCTTGTTGGCGATACTGAAGTAATACTCGGTACTAGTGTGGTGGGTACGGAGGTCACACCTAGCTTAACAAATACTTGGTTAAACCAGTACGTGTAGTTATACGGATATCCTGACCAGCTCACGAGTATTGCTGACTGCGGCTTTGTAGTTACTATGCTCTTGAGTATATACGGTCCATTACTTATCCAGAAGTTACCATAGGTATTGTAGAAGTTTAGTGCATCCTCGTAGTCCTGTATAGCCGTAGCTGTGGCATTAGGGCCTAGTGCATTATAGCCATCATTGACAATAGCCCAGGATCCATTGTCCCAAATATAGCCGGTCTTGATCCAATTCTGAAGCACTGAAGCTAGGTACTGATTAAACTGCAGTGACCTGAAGTCGGCTTGTGAAATACTTAGTGATTGAGCCTCGCCACTTGTGAATGCATACTTACCCTGCTGATACGCATAGAACTCAAGGGCGAGGACAACCCATGGATTAGCAAATGTTGGGAATCCAGGCGCGTAGTAAGCAGCTACGAAGTTGGGGTCTGGGAACCAGTAATCACCGTAGATAACCACAGTACCGTTTGGATAAAACAACATACCAACAATAGTACTTGTGGTTGGTGATATGATACCGCCAACATCGCTTGCGGTTGCCTGGTTAGGACCTAGGTCTGGTGCTCCTGTCGTGGTTGTTGCTGCAAGGTCAAACCACGTGTAGTAGTAGAAGATTATGTCAGCCATACTTATTGGCTGTCCATCTTGCCAGTACTGGCCAAGCCATGTGCCATTGAAGTATAGGTAAACAATGGACTTTGCGTACTGACCTGGGCCAACAGGTTGCCACTTCTCGGCCGTAGCATTCCAGATAACTGCGTCTGGAGGTACTGGGTATATGGCTGAGCCATTGGGACTAATTATTGCATTCCAAGCACCCCTAAGAGGCATTGGTTCGCCAGTGAACGGATTATAATATGCGAATGGGTCGCTCGTGAACTCCTGAATGACATCGTATGTGTAAGTGTCTATTGAGACGAACCAGCCGAAGTTATTCCATGGGAATTCACTTACGTGGAACATACCAACATTAAGGACATTGGGATGAGTTGTTGAGTATGCGAACTTGATACCGAGAGGCCATTCAAGGCCGAATATGCTGGGCATCCAGTTGTTCAGGTTTTGTATTGGGTATGGGAATGTGGCTGCAACGAGCCAAACCCTAACGGCCTGCTGGAAGCAGTCATATAGTGCTGTCTTTGAATAGCCCTCAAACTGCTGTAGTGATGTGAAGTTACCAGTGGCGGCCCACATTGTTAAGGTGTCGATTGTAGAGTTTGAATACTGCCAGTAGCCAGTCACGCCCCAGCCAGGCATGTCGCCAGTCCATGATGCGCAGAAGGCAGCGCCAGCGTACGTGTCCCAGGGCTCTGGCGTTATGGTCCAAGCCTCAGTGTATATCTGCCACTCCATCTGAGCTGGGTTTGATCCGTAGACTATTGTTAAAGCCTCGGATAAATCACCATAAATTGGCTTAACAGTAAAGCCTAGGCTCTCGAGTTCTGACATGAACATTTGTCCCATGGCGTATCTATATGGGTCGTCATTTCTGATGAAGAATATTATTGTTACGGGCTGCGGCGTTGTGCTATTAGGCGGTATATAGTACCACTTGCCGTTAATGTATAGTATTCTGCCGACCCATGGGTTATACATTCCGTCAAAATTCGATGTTGTGTTTATGGCTTGGAATAGTGCAAATATTGATTGATTAACGTACGTTGGATCGTAATGTATATTCGCTTGCACGATCATAGGTTGTATCAATAGTTGGCTATTTATTGCGAAGGGTCCGGGCCAGTCATACATCGGTGTTGCATAGCCGGAGAACACCTGGGTAATTATAGCGCTTCTATCAACTAGATAGTTCATGAGGAACCTAAATTGCCAATAGGCAAACGGGTTAAAGGTGGTGTTACTCGGATATGGGTTAAAGAGAAGATCATAGGCCGATGTGACTGATGGGCTGACCATCATGATACCAGATGTTGTGGATATTTGTGAGAGTACGTTGGGCGGTAGCGCAAATGGGTTTAGATAAATGTCTATTTTGCCTGAGGTGAAATACTGAACAGTCTCTGTTGGTGATACTTCATATATGTTTATTGTGGATGGCATCGTTTGTTGAGCACTAACTGTAAGTCCTAAGATTAGTATCGCCGTGAGTAGTGCAACTACGGTTATTACTAGTACGGAAGTTAACATTCTTCCCTGTATAGGCATAATTCTTTGCTCCTTTAGTTCATATTTAAGCTTTTCCATGTATATTGATTATTGATTCAGTAAACCCAATTATCAATAAGGCTATTACTAGTATAAATAGTATTGTGAGTACAATTGTCAATATATCAATAATTCTAGACCTATGAACACCAATTATTTCAACATGACCATTGCCAACAATCGACGTTGTGAGCGAAGTTATTGTCGTGAAGTTAAGGGTCTCCGTCTGATTGGGGCTTAAACTCGCAGTGTAGTATAGGGTTAATGTTATGTTTGTTTCAGGTATCCATTTTATTACGGTAAAATTTGCATTAAGACTATTATTGCCCGTCCTCAATATTATGAACACAGTGTCAGCAGGGTTTATTCTAAACGTACTATTTATCGCAGTGCCATTATAGTAATAGTGAATGGAGAATGGCATTATTACTACGTATATTGCTAGTATTATCGTTATGACTCCAATTATGTAACTGGCAATTACAAATCTATTCCTAAATATGTCACTAAGCATTAAGAACACTTGGATAATTTTCTAATGCTGAAGTATTAAAATCTGTCGTTAATTTGATCATAGTTTTAACTTAACTCTCCTCCAAAGTCTTCTCGCTGGGTTTGTTAAAACTTTCCTATTGGTTTTTGCTGTTACCCATATCGGTGGGGCCCTATTTGATTTATTAGCTGCGGCAAGTCTTAACTTCCTTGCCAATGGTTTATTCCTAGCCATGCCCACTCACCTGTACCTTATCCTGAACTCTCTATGGGTCTGTTTATAAATTGTTTCCAGTATTTTCCTTAAGTCCTCATCCGTGATTGGCACCCTGATCCTGCCGGACTGGGCTAACGCTATTAACTGCTGCTCCAGCGCCTCAACAAGCTCTGGTTTAACAACTCTCAGGTTGTCAAGTCTTTCCCTGGCCTCAGGTGTTAATATAACCCTAAGGACTGCCCTCCTCTGTGCAGCCAACTCCTGTCTTTTTCTCTCCTCCTCTATCTGTTTCTGGAGCTCCTGCATCTTCCTCTGTCTAATGGCCTCAAGCTCATCCTCGCCTAGATTTTGCCCCTCGCTTTCATCATAGTTTTCATTAATGGACATCGCGCATCAAAAGTACTAAGCCTATTTATTAACCTTAATGGGTCATTACTCGGAGGATGCCTTTGGAGGAGTTAAGTACTTCGTAAGTTCTGGGTTTTGTTTAGTCAACTCCTTAAGTATGTTTAGGGCTATCTTATCAAGTAATGAGCGTCCTTGAGGCGTTATAACCCTACCAGTCTTCGTCTTAGTCACGAGACCGGCCTCCTCAAGTTGATGAAGTATATTCCTAATAATGGCGCCGCCGGCCTTCCTAGTCTTCTCACTCCTGGATCCAGTACCTATCTTAGCCCTATAACTAAATGCCGATCTTAAACTACCGAGACCCACAGGGCCATTTAGGTATATCTTCCTTAAAATGGCCGCAGCCCTTACATACCACCAATCCTCCTGCATTGGAGGTCTATCCTTACCTGGGCCTGTCTTTACGAACAACGCCCAGTCCGGTGGTTTAACCTGCGGCACATTCTCCTTTAAGTACTTCGCAAGTTCCCTTATCAATAGGTCTGCGGGCACGTCCTTAACGCTGACCAAGGCTGGTCACGAAACGGTAAGTACTAGGATTAATAAGTATTTTTGCACGTAAAGAATACATTAAAATAATTACAGAATTATCCTCTATTAATGACCTTCTCTATCGTAGCTACCGACGGTATTGATATAGGTGTTGCAGTAGCTTCAAAGTTCATAGCCGTAGGCGCCATCGTACCTCACCTCAAGGTTAATGTTGGCGCTGTGGCGACACAATGCTATGCGAACCCAAGGCTTGCTGAGCAAATACTTGAGTTGATGAGTAAGGGTGTTTCGGTTAATGATGCTGTGAATAGAGCTTTGGAGGCAGATCCTGATAGGGAAAATAGGCAATTAGGTGTTGTTTCGGTTAAGGGCGAGGTTAAGGCCTTTACTGGGTCTAAGTGCATGTGGTATGCCGGCCATATTATCGGTAGTAATTATACGGTACAGGGCAACATACTAGCTGGGCCTGAGGTTCTTGAGAGTATGGCTAAGGCCTTTGAGAGTAAACGTGGTGAGTTGGTTGATAAATTACTTGAGGCCTTACTGGCCGGTGATAGGGCTGGTGGTGATAGGAGAGGTAAGCAGTCCGCAGCCGTGGTTGTGCTTAGGCCTGGCGGTGGTTACCTAGGTTTGTCGGATGTCTATGTTGATCTTAGGGTTGATGATAATCCAGAACCTGTCCAGGAGTTAATGAGGCTATTCAGCATTTGGGAATTGACACTCCTTAATAGGGAGGATCCAAGTGATGTTGTTGATAAGGCGAGGATCGCCGCAACGATTCAGAGGGTACTTAAGGCTTTGGGCTTCTATAAGGGTGAGGTTACTGGTGTTTGGGATGAGGAGACTGAGAGGGCTTTTGAGGATTGGGCTGGTTATGAGAATTTCGAGAATAAGATTAGGAAGGATGATAAAGTCTATGGCTCTATCTATCGTTACCTAATTAATGAAGCTAGGCGCAGAGGTTTAACGGTTGATGGTTAGAAGGCTTAATAAATAGGTTGTTTTTGCTGTTTGTGCAATGGCCATAAAGTTCTGCCCTCGTTGTAAAAGCATGATGGTTCTAACTAAGGAGGGCGGCAAAGCTGTTTGGAGATGCCCAAAGTGTGGCTATGTTGAGGAGGTAAATACTAACAGTGTTAAGCTTGTGGAGAAGACGGCATTGAGTAAGAAGGATGATAAGCCAATAGTGCTTACGAAGTCTAGTGAGGAGGCACTGCCTAAGGTTAGAAAGACATGCCCAAGATGTGGTAATGAGGAGGCGTACTTCTGGGTTCAACAGACTAGGGCTGCTGATGAACCACCAACCAGGTTCTATAAGTGTACTAAGTGTGGTTATGTTTGGCGTGAGTACGAGTAAGCAATAAATATAATCTAAGGTTAAGTAATACGGTTTTCTTAAAGATGTAGAGTTTAAATTTAAGTGGTTGGGAATGGTAATTGATGTCTGAGGTTAAGGTAACGTATCCAGATGCTAAGGAATTTTCAGAAATAATAAATGCAATATCTGCATTGATAGAGGAGGCAAGCTTCACGTTGGCTAGTGATGGTTTGAAGCTAAGGGCGTTGGATCCCTCCAGGACCGCCATGGTTGATCTACTAATTCCTAGGGAGGCCTTTGAGGAGTTTCCAGAAAGTTTGAGTGAGGAGGTTAGGATTGGCGTTAATTTTGATGATTTTAAGAAATTGCTAAGGAGGATTAAGAAGGGTGATAAAATAGGAATGGAGGTTAGTGAGGGTAAGTTAAGGGTTAGGCTTATTGGTAAGGCCTCGAGAACGATGACATTGCCACTTATTGATATTGGTGCTGAGGAATTACCAACACCTAAGGTGGTGTATACAGTACTGGCTAAGGTGTCTAGCGACTCGTTGAATGAGGCTCTTAAGGACGCTGACGTTATAGCTGATGCTGTTAAGTTTGATGCTAAGGATGATGGTCTCTACATCTCGGCTAGTAGTGATAAGGGTGATGTTGAGGTTAAGTTTGAGAAGGAGGGTGAGGTTATGTTTGAGTACGACCTCAAGGAACCAGCAACGGCTAAGTACAGTCTTGATTACCTCGTTGACACAGTCTCTAAGGCATATAGGATTAGTGATATAGTCACTGTGGAATTTGCTACTCAAAAGCCGATAGCCCTAACCTTCGAGATACCCATGGGTGGAAAGCTAACGTACTACATAGCGCCAATGATCGAGTAGGTAATACCAAGAATTAAGCACTAAAACATTATAATATTAAGTATTAAATATACGAGTGATTAAAAGACCATGCCTAGTTTTATCGACTTAGTTAAGGTAATGTTTAGGAGCTACTACAGGACCGCAGATCTATCTGAGGTTAGTGAAATACAGGGTAGGGAGTTTGGTTTTCAATTCTTTGACAAGGAGGGGATGGTAAGGCACGTTGGCTTTAAGGATGAGAATGAATTGAAAAGTTACCTAGTGAGTAATGTGCCATCCCATGTTTATTACTCATCAGCCATCTATAAGGACCCGACGAGTCAAGACATGGATTCTAAAGGTTGGTTGGGCGCGGATTTGATATTCGATATTGATGGTGATCATCTACCCACGCAGAACTGCCAGGGTGTCGAATTGATGACCCTTGAATGCCTTAGTGATGCCACAGAGGAGGTTAGTAAATTGTTGGATTCTTTAATTGAGGACTTTGGATTCTCTGACTCCTCCATTAAGGTATTCTTTAGTGGCCATAGGGGGTATCATGTGCATATTGAGGAGCCTGAGATCAGGGGTTTGACTGATGAGGAGAGGAGAGAGATCGTTGATTACCTGCTTCTTCGTGGGTTCAGCATTGAGCATCTGATTAGAGGTAATACCATCCTTATTGATGCCGGGTTAAGGGGCATTGGTGGTAGACTTGCATCGCTAATTCACGAATCAGACCCAGAATTACTTGAGGGTCTCGTTAATAGGGATAGACCAAGTAAACATTTAATTAGGAAACTCAGTTCTCTCAGCACTGTTATTAGTGATAAACTTTCCATTCATGTTGATGAGGTTGTGACCATGGACATACACAGGTTGATCAGAATGCCCAATTCGCTTCACGGCAAGACCGGGCTCAGAGTTGTCAGAGTTAGTTTGAGTGATTTGGAGAGGGGTGCCGAGTACATTGTTGAGAGGGCAATACAGTTTAGGCGAGGCTCGCTAACGCTTAGATTAGTTAAGAGGTTACCTGTTAGGAGGGTTTGGGGTGAGGACATTGTTGGTGATGAGGGTAGTATTGTTAAAGTACCTACCTACCTGGGTATATACCTAGTAATGAGCGGTTGGGGTGAGTTGGTTGATTAGCGATGTACTTAAGAAACTACTTGATTTCGTCAAGCTTGAATTAAGTACTGAGGATCTTCAAAAACCACCTTACGAATCATACGCGCAATTAATCCAGGAAATAAACAATAAGCTATTGCTTAGGAGTAATGTCCTCGATAAAGAATTGGTGGAATCCGTAAGAAACATGGTTAAGGAAACAATAGCCACGCTTATTAGGAAGAGGATTGATAAGCTGATGAAGTACTACGAGACTGGTAAGGAAATACCTCAGGAGAGCATGTTCATGGAGGAAAGGCGTTTCTTAACACCACTACTCAGTTTAAGAGTTATTGAAGTACCTAAGGGTGAGGCTCAGGGAGTGTCCGAGCTATCAGTAATATCGTTCAGGAAGGGGTTTCCAGCATTATATAGCGTCCGTTTAATGACGCTTGGCCCCTTTTCACAATTTGACATAGCCGCAATACCCAGGAGCGATGCTGAAGAGTTAGTGCGTAGGGGCATTGTTGATATTATACGTTGATCAATGGGGTAAAAGATGTGACTATTTTGCCATGAATGGCGAAGTTTTAAGTAATGTTTATAAAGGGGATTTGCCCTGCGTATTTCGTGAAGTTTCCAAGGGTTGTGAGGGTTTATTGCCCAAGGTGTAATGCTTACACGGACCATACAGTAACGATATATAGCCATGGTAAGAGGAGGGACTTGGCTGAGGGCCAGAGGAGGTACTTAAGGAAGCTTAAGGGTTATGGATCAAGCAGAAAGCCTAAGCAGAAGAGGTTCTCTAAGACTACTAAGAAGGTGGTGGTTAAGTTGCAGTGTAGGCAGTGTGGTTATGTGGTTATGAAGACACTTGGTAGGCTGAAGAAGGTTGAGTTGGTTGAGGTTAAGTGAGGTGGTTATAATGCCGATAAATTGGCGATCAGTCCTCGTACCAAGACCCCGCTCAAGGTTCCTAAGGGTTAGGTGCAATAACTGTGGTAATGAGCAGGTGGTTTTCGATAGACCAGCAATGATTGTTAGGTGCCTAGTCTGTGGTAACGTCTTGATAGAGCCAACTGGCGGTAAGGGTAGGATTGTTGGCGCCACGATAGTGGCTACCTACGAGTAGAGGTAACGAAAAAGGTATAAATGCTCCTCTACTTTGGCTCAATCAATGAGTAAAACGGAGAAGAAGGCTGAGAGAACGGATGATATTAAGAAGAATGTTCTATCAGTGAGGATTGCGAGAAAGGAGTTACCGGATATCGGTGAGTTGGTTATAGGCACTGTATACAGGATTTTAGAGCATGGTGCCTACGTCCTACTTGATGAGTATGGTGGATTGGAGGCTTACGCACCCATTAATGAGGTTGTGCAGTCGTGGTTCCATGATATAAAGGACTACTTAAGGCCTGGGCAGAAGACCGTGTTTAGGGTCATTAGGGTTGATCCACGTAGGAGGCTTGTCGATGTATCGCTTAGGAAGGTTAGGGAGGAGGAGAAGAAGGAGAAGCTAACTAAGTGGAAGAGAACGTTAAGAGGCATAAAGCTTCTTGAGTTGGTTGCTAAAAAATTGAACATAACCCTCGATAAGGCACTACAGGATTTTGGGTGGAAGCTTGAGGATTATTATGGCGACTTCTTAGCGATATTTGAGAATGCCGTGAAGTATGGGCCAGGCGATCTCAAAAAGTTAGGACTTAGTGATAACATTATTAATGCCATAATGGATGTAGCTAAGGAGAGAATTGAGGTAGAACCCACAGAGATCTCTGGTGTAATTAGGATCATCAGCATTAAGCCGGATGGCGTCAAACACGTTAAAGAGGTTTTGCTAAAAGCCATGGATCTAGCCAAGAAGGAGGGTGTTGAAAGCATTAAAATATACACTATTGGACCACCCAGGTACAGGATAGACCTGGTGGGTAAAGACCCAAAGAAACTTGAGCAAACACTTAAGGACATTATCAACCTAATCACTACCGAGATAAAAAAGAGAGGTGGCGAAGCCAGTTTCACTAGGATTGGTGAGTAATCATGGATTCAATACTAAGGCGTTGCAAGAAGTGCGGTAGATACACCATGAGGAAGGATAGATGCCCATACTGCGGCGGCGAGCTTGAAGTCCCACATCCACCTAAATTCTCACCTGAGGATAAGTACGGCAGGTATAGGTTGCTTATGAAGATAATGAGTGGGGAGATCAAGCTTAACCAGGATGCCGTGAAGACAATACTTACGAAACTCTCACAAACAAAAGCGAACGAATAAGCAGTTACTACTTTTTACTTAACCGTTAGAAAGTGTTTGGTTTCTTGCCAATGCATTTAATAAACTATAATTAATTTTGTATATTATCACCCAACCATACGGTCTAGAGACATACACTAACTGAGCCCAGGGTGGTGGATACAATAAGTAGTACCATGGGGTTACTGGTCCTGTATAGCCGGGTATGCCAATATAGGCTAGTTTAAATGATGCACCACCAGTTCCCGGCATTATTGTTGGCATTCCCTCAAATACCCAATACACTGGAGCTTGACTTCTCGTACATTCATACCATACTGCGTAGGATGCGCTTGTTACCTCGGAATTAAACATTAGACTGTATAGAGTGACGTTATATGCCGCATAAAACGTATTGTTGGCAAAGGGCACGTAAATTGTTGAACCACCTATCTGTGCGGGTGATATGAATGTATTGGCTATATAATTGGTTGAATAACCTGCTATCCTTGCCATCCAATAGCTCTTTGCAAAATCACCGCCGGCTGGGTATTCCGGTATTAATATGCATACAGGTCCTGTACCTGTGATGTTTACAGGACCGTACACGAAATAAGGCTCGAATATCAATATATACTGCGGATCATGTAATTCATTTAATTTCTCCAAAACACCTGTATAATTATAGGGATTTGACATGAAGAAACTACCTATTAGGGCTATCTGCGTGGAATTCACCGTAGAGTTGTCGGCTAAGCTTGTTCTATTACCAATAACCGCGATCCAATAGCCGTAATCCCACCATGAGAGTACTGTGGCGTTTGGTGGTGTATTGTAGGATAGCCATTGAAGGGCGTCTAGCCAATCCGGCGTCGGAATTGGTGGTGTTACTGTACTGACTATTTGCTGCGGCATTATTGACATTGAGAGAGCTGGTTGTATATTTATTACAAATGCCAATGCTAATACCACGCTAAGTAAAGCGGCTAACGATAAACCAATTAACATGCGCCTATTTAGTACCAACTCCATAAGTTTGACGAAACCGTATGCAGCTGCAGGTACCCAGAATAAACCAAGCACCATAAAGAGCCACACCTCTGATGATGCGAAGTAGGCTGCGGCGAGAGATCCCAGGCTAATGAGGATGCCAGGCAATGAGAGGGATATTATGGATAGTAATATTGTGTATATTACGAAGGGCATCGTTATCGAGACATTGTACATACTCTGTTGTAATGTCGATGGGGAGTGCTCAGCAACACTCTGAACAATGGCGCTCCTAGCCAATGGTGCCAACGCACCAAGGAATTTACCACCAATTGATGTGAAGCTAAGCCCTATAACCACAACAACAAGTACTACAAGTATTGCTAAGAAATACCTGGTGACGATGGTCATGACCCTTGGATACTTGGGATAAAGCTTTATCAGGACGTAAGCCAATAATGAAAAGAGTAGGGCCGCGTTGGCAACACCACCCATACCTGACACCAATGTGTGGAAGCCGTACCTAGGTGTAATAGCCACAAAGGTGGAGAATCCAAGGTCTGTAAATACGTATGTAATTACAAGCCTATCCACAGTAAACGGCAGCGATTGTCTCCTTGCTATTTTAATTAGTAAATAAAGAAGTATTACTATTGTGAATAAGCCATAGAAGTTCCATAGGAATACGTAGGAACCCCAAATCCACGTGGTTACGCCATTAAATATTGCCGAAAATACGGCAAACAATAACCAATAATTATCCTTCCTAATCAACGATTCTATGTAAAAGGCTATACCCAAAGTAGCTACGAATTGAAATATAGGTTCAGCTGCGAACCAACCAGCAGTGCCTCTTTGTATGAACATTGTCGTAAATACTGACCATAATGCAGCCAGTAAGCCGACGTACTTACCGCCAAGCCTATAACCCAGATAAAACATTGCCGGGACCACAGCAGCATTAGCAATGGCTGGGAGTAAAATGGCGGATTGTAGCAGGTCAAAGCCTAGGTGCGACAATATTTTGTAGGCTAGAACACCAAGCCAGGAAATGCCCGGCGACAATATTATAGTCCAATTAGCACCCCAGGGGTACCAAAAGTGCGTAAATACTACGCCATAGCCCTTATGAAGCCACCATAGGAGTCCCTTAATTGTTCCGTACTTAAGCATTTGTTCTGACATAAACAATCTTATGTATGGATCGAACTCATTTATGTACCAACCATAAAGAAGGACCGGGTATAGTCTTAGGTAATAGGCTATTACCGTGAATGAGAGTATAGCCGATAAGAATGCTAACCATTGGGTAATCCTCACATCGAGAGGTATATTCACCACTGCATGTGTGGTGGTCTCGATCTTTGCCTTGCTCACGACCTTTGCCTTACTCATTACGGCTTGATTAAATACTTGATTTAAAAGTATTTTTCACAATAACGAAATATGAAAATACGTTGCCGCCTAAATAAGCGTGAATTCCTTAACCATATAGTCATAATTTATTAAACACTAAAATACTAAATTAAGCATGATTAAGCGTGGTCAATATGCATTTTATTGAGATTAAGAAACGCGAGTCAAAAGTCATTGTGAGTAGTAAGGGTGCCTATATCATTAGATGGAGCATAGCAGGTAAGGATATTTTGCTGCCCGGAAACCTGGAAAAACCAACTAGAGGTGGTATGGCCATAATGATACCGTACGCCAACAGGGTTAAGAATGGTGAGTATGAGTTTGAGGGTATTAGATATACGTTACCCAAGAATGAGGAAGGCCATGCAATACATGGGCTTGTCCTAAATGAGACTTGGGGTATTGAATCTATGGGCGAAGGTAATGTTGTTTTTAAGCACGTACTTAAACATCCGGGTTATCCTACGGAATTAACATCAATCATAAATTACATACTGAATGAACAGGAATTAAAGGTTATAATGAGGATTAGGAATACGGGACCTAGGAATGCACCCCTCGTTATTGGGGCTCACCCGTACTTCTTGGTAACCGATGATTGGAGAGTCAGGACTGACGGTGATGCATACATATGCGAAGCAGTGAACAAAATACCAACAGGTAGGTTGTTACCATTTAACCTTAATAGTACAAATAGAAGGGACTTCGACGACTGCTTCCTAATAAATGGAAAAATAATCCTGGAATCCACGTACTCAACGATCGAAATAGAGAGACAAAACATGCCATACATACAAATATACACGGGAATACCCAACGCCATAGCCATAGAACCCATGAGCGGCGCGCCCGATGCGTACCATAACGGCATGGGACTGATAAAAATACAAAGCAACGAGGAGAGAACCTTCACCTTCACAATAAGAGTACTAAGAATTTAAATAAGAAAAGCATAAAAATCGTAAATACACACTTAACCCCGGCCCCGTAGCTCAGCATGGACAGAGCGGCGGCCTTCTAAGCCGTAGGTCGTGGGTTCAAATCCCACCGGGGCCGCCAAAAATTTGGTCAATCCTTAACTGTTAAGTATTGCACAATGTTATAGCTCGTTGATTTTAATGTTGTGGATCCTCTACAATATAATTAACATGATTAATTGCGAGTTACTGAGGCTTATCGCTACGAATCGGATAAAAATAGGATACCTATTTAATGATGGGTTATGTATGATCGAGGGCTGGCGTTCTATAGGGAATGCCTAGGTAATGAGCACGATACTTCTATCCTCTATCACACGATGGTCTTAACACACATGTTATTCAAAACCCTGGAAAAGTATTGGTATGCTTTGCCATAATGCGGTATAGAGCGAGAAAACCGTTATTAGCATATAAAATATTTAAGGATTAAGATATTGAGTTGAGTAGTGAAATGTAGTTATGGAAGGTAGGGTTGATATTTACCTAAGTGATGCTGAGGAGTTCCTTAATGAGGCTATTGAGGAGTTTAATAATGGTGTTAAGAGTGGTGATCAGTTAAAGATTAGGGATACTGCCGAGAAGGCCTGAAATGCCGTGGTTCAGGCTACTAATGCGTTAATATTTGCATTCATGAAGAAGGTTCCGGCTAGTCATTGAGAGAGGAGGAGGTTGCTTAGGGAGCTTGAGTTAGCGAATCAGGTGATCGCTCAACTTGGGTTTAGGGATAGATATTCAGCCAGGGAGAGGAATCTCCATGAGTTAGTCTTCTACGAGGGTATAGTAGATATTGATGATATTAAGGTGGAACTAGACAAGATTAAGAAATATATTGATGATGTGAAGAGCGTTACCTGAGATACATAGGCAAGCTGTGCTGGAGTTAATAGAAAGGCTGAAGAATTTATAAGGGTTAAATGAACGCATATAGTCGATAATAACTATAGCTTCCTAAGTCCCAAAATCGATTTTCCTGAACTGGAGCGATTTAATGCGGAGATGATTGGATTCCTCTTTACTCATGAAGTTGTGGTAGAAGTTTGCATGCAGTCTTTCAGCCATACTGAAATTCACTAGGATTTACTTATCGTTAGTCTCCCTGTAGAATCTTCCGATTATTACGTCGTAATTCCTATGGCTGCGGCGCCCCAGCCATGGGCTTCGGCATAACAGCGCCCCAAAGCTTCTCGCCAGCCTGACTTATATCGCCCTTTGCATAGAATTCATCGGCAGATCTAAGGTAATACTCATGAAGCATAAGGTAAACCTCAACCCTACACTTAGGATCAAGTCTCTCAGCAATTAAATCAGCAATGAAGGCATCAATATCCCTACCAACAATTAGCTCCTTAATTAAATCGTAAATC
Organism: Vulcanisaeta sp.; assembly: GCA_023256215.1. Classification (GTDB taxonomy): domain Archaea; phylum Thermoproteota; class Thermoprotei; order Thermoproteales; family Thermocladiaceae; genus Vulcanisaeta. The sequence goes on from JAGDXB010000015.1 coordinate 26,921, forward strand.
GTCGGAGAAAGCATCAGACATAGAAATAGAACTCAATCCATTAATCCTTTCCATAATTAATGACTCAGAATAAAGTCCTTCACCTCGTCAATTATTTCCCTCACCTTATCCAATTCTCTCCTCACAAAATCCTCATCGCATAAGCCATCGTAGAAACAATCAATATGCAGGAACTTCTCCCTGGCTGCATACCTATCCCTGAGGTAATCCAAACCAAGCCTACTCAGAGCATCCCTCCTCTCCCTATAGGTCTTGGCATCAATACCCTTAGACTTAAGTAATGCCTCAATTACTTTACTAACGGCTAACCATCCCTTCTCCGCCGCGTCTCTAAGTAGCATTGGGTCCTTAGACTTTGCGTACTCATTCAGCTCCGCAATGGCCGCCTCAAGAGCTTTGACTGCATCATTTAATAGCTCATTCATAGTAAGCAAATAACTAAGCAGCAATGATAGATTTAAGCATTTTTACGCAGGGTATACCCTCAATTCCCTGGATTAATCTAGCTTGTTAATGTTTTTTGTTAAAAACAACCATTAATCATAACAATTTACTTAGATTATCGTGAATTAAACGTTTATGTTTAAGTATGTCCTTAGTTTCATAATTAACTTAATTGCATCCTCCCTATGTGCATCGAAGGAGATTTTACCCAGAAAGTTATGATAGAAGTTAGCGTGTAATGTCTTAACGCTTGAGAATAGCCTTGTGTATTCAGGACCGTTGCTCGTTTCTGTTAAGTAAGTAGGATATTATCTCCCTAAGGTCTCTATGACTATAATGAGGCATATTCAACTTCTCACCAACAATATTCAACAGCGCCGTGACCGCGCCCCAGTACTTCACGCCGGCCCTGGCCAAGTCACCCCTCGCGTAAAGCTCCTCAGCTGATTTTACGTAGTCTTCATGAAGCCTAAGGTACAATTCTATCCTCCGTGGAGGATCAAGTCTCTCAGCAATTAAATCAGCGATGAATTCTTCAACATCCTTATCACCAGCTAGTTTCCTCAGTAACTCCGTAATTGTTGGCGATAGCACTAACGCCATGCTTAATAATTATGGCTCGATCTTTATTAATAAATCTTTATTCACTAACGTACCTACGCAGTGCGAGTAATATTCCCAGTGTTATGATTAATACCATGAACGATGTCACGTACTCAACACTTGTTGGCAGTATGAGGATACTCCCCTTCCTAAGCCCTGATATTAGCATTCTATATGCTAGGTACGAGAATATTGAGAGCAGAAGTACCTTTATCGTGGATCCCCTGGCCCTGGGTAATACGTGAGTTGATATGTTTGCACCGATGACTATGCCTATGACTGACGCCATGGCCATGAATGGCTGTATATAACCGAAGGACCAATAAAGAGTCCCGCTGGTTGCAGCCGTTACTCCAACTATTAGGTTACTCGTTGCCGAGGCAACCTTTATCGGTAACTCGGCGGCCCAGTACAAGGCAAGCATGTTTATTGGTCCACCACCAATTCCGAGTAGGCCCGATATTAATCCTCCAAAGAGCATCACGCCCCATGCCTTAATTAAGCCCATTCTCCTCACTCCGTAATTAACATAAACCTTCAGTGCTTGGTCAAGGTAAGACCCAGTGATCACGTACGAGTCCCTCACGTTGACCGGCAAGGCTGTTATTACATGGCGCCTAGGCTTTGCCACAAGCACCATGGCCATGTACATCACACCACTAAACACCAGGTAAAGTATCCAATTATAGCCCGAACTAATCACGTGATAAGCCATCAGCGACCCTACTATGGCTCCCGTAGTACCCGCAGAACATAACGCCATGAATACCCTAATGTTTGGTAACCCCATTCTTAGGAACCTGGAACCTGCCATTATTGATGTTGATAATGCAGACACTAGACTAATGCCCGCCGCGTACTGTATC
>JAGDXB010000015.1:28843-29787 GCA_023256215.1 Vulcanisaeta sp.
AATTGTTAATAATGGCGTTAGTATGACAGCGCCTCCAAGCCCAAGTAAGGCCCCGAGTAGACCCGCGGTCAATCCGCAAACTATTATTAATCCTAAGGTCATTAGAGCTTGGGCAATTACGTACATTTTAATCGCCTCATTTATGAATTATGAGTGTTGGTAATACGAATATTGCAAGGAATAAATTAATCAGAGTTATGGCCGCAAGTACTGTATACAATACGTCCCTCTCCATGGCGAATCTAATGAGGTTGAGTGCAACCATTATGACAGGTATCGCTATTAAGACTAGAAGTCCTGTAAGCATTAGGCTTAATCCGTCAAGTTTTATATCACCGATAACCACGCTCATTATCGTTATTGTTGATGTATCAACATGACCGTTAGGGTCGATAATCCTATTAATAGATACTCCCAATCCACCACCATGAATAAAGATTAAGATGAGTCCGAGAATAAGTAAGGCGATGCTTATGAAGACTCCATACTTAAGGAGGCTGCTAGTCATATTTATGAACTTAAGATCAACCCTACCTGGATTCTCGGGTCGTGCTTGATAGATACTTAATGTTATGTCCTGGGTCTCCCTGTATTTGTACGTAAATATGAAGTAGAGGGAGGCCATTATTACTGACGTAAATATTACGGCAAGCATCGTTCTCTCTAATGACGTTATTGGAAGTACGCCCTCCCTACCAAGACCCCTAAGCACCATCCTGAAGCCTAAATAGGCCAGTATTGCCACGAAGACCCACCTAACCTGCCTATTGGTCACGTGCATGAGCATTCTAGTGCCAATTCTAGAGCCTAGTAAGACACCAATCGCGGTACATGCGGCTATGAATGGGCTTATATACCCAAAGAACCAGTAAAGGGAACCGCTGGTTGCGGCTGTTACTCCTATCATGAAGTTGCTCGTTGTTTTGCTAACCTTCATTGGTAGG
>JAGDXB010000015.1:29854-31308 GCA_023256215.1 Vulcanisaeta sp.
AAGCCAGCAAATAGCATGATTAGCCAACCAAGCCACCAACGAACACCCCAATACTTATACCATATCTTTAACGCTGGATCGTAGCACACACCGTAAAGCCTAAATACCTTAGTCGTCCAATCAGGATTTTTTGGCGGCGGCAATTCACAAGTGCTCCTTTGTATAGTGGGGACTATTGATGCCAGGAGGACTATGCCGAATATTACGTATATTATCCAGGTTAGGTGGTGTGTATACACGTAATTAGCAGTTAATGAACCAATTATTGCGCCTGTGGTCGTTGCTGTGACTAGGCTAATGCCGATCCTATCATTAGCGAGTCTCTTCCTGACATAAACACTGGCGGAACCTGCTGATGTCGATATTGTAGATATTAGGGCAGAGCCAGTGGCGTATATTATTGGTACACTTAAGAACAGCGTTAATACTGGTGTTAGGACAACACCACCACCAAGCCCGGCCAATGCACCGAGGATGCCAGCTACGATACCGGCCGCTATGAACTCCAACATTTTTATTAAATCAAAAATGAGGCTTATCATTAGTCAAAAATTTGACTTCACGATATATAAATATTATTACACAATATTGTACGTTAGTTGAGAAATAATTTAATAATTATGTTGAAAAATATTGAATATTTTTAATAATTGTTGAATGATTTTGTTAGTAAATATTTATAAATAATTAGAAAATAAGAGAATTGAATATAAACATTAATTATTGTTTTTAAGTCTATAAATTTAATTATCTAGACATACCGAGTTTACCGAGCATTAGCTTTGCATTGTCATTAATTATAAAATTAACCAATAAACAGTAAAGCGTTATTGTTGTAAACTCCTGCCAGGTTATTGGTGTTAATAAGTGTCCCCATGGGCCTGGAAATCCTGTTAGTGCTATGAATGCCACTACGGCTAGGTCGATTATTGATGATAAGATGAGCCACTTACCTGGTCTTGATATCCAGAATGGCCCTCTTTCCCTAACTATGAATGGTGTTAGTATGCCCATGTACATCATTGCCGTAAAGTAGTACGTGTGTAATACGTGTATGTTGCTTATGTGGAAGTAGTCCAGGGCTAGGAATAGTAATCCAAACATCTCGGCCACTGTAAATATGCCGAGTCCGACACCTAACTTAACGAGCTTAGGTACATCCCATTTCTCGGGTGTTGGTGAGCCTTTGGCGTTATCCGTGGATAGGGATATTGTTACGAAGTCTATTAGGAATAGGAACAGCGTGACGTCCAATGCAGAGACTGCATATATTGGGTTATGCCAGAATAATGATGAGATTAGGAATGCCAATGTTACAAAAACCGCTATTTCAAAGGTCTTAACTATCTTATTTAGAATCCAGGTAACTATTCTCTGGAATGTGGATCTACCAATCCTAACCAACTCAACAATACCGGCAAGACCCTCTACAGTCAATACGACGCTGGCTGCGG
>JAGDXB010000015.1:31318-35834 GCA_023256215.1 Vulcanisaeta sp.
CTTTCAATTCCTTGCCAGAGATCACGTGCTCACCGAGTCCAATCATTTTAGATATCTCCCTGGCAATAGGCTTAGCATCACCAGTCAGCATCTTGACCCTAACGCCTAAATTCCTAAGCTCCTGTATCAACTTTGGCGTGTCCTCCCTAGGCATATCATAAAGAGCAACCAAACCCACCATCTCCCAATCATCACCATTCTCAGACCTTGCTACGGCCAAAGTCCTATATCCGCTGGCCGCAAAGGAGTTCATTATGTTTTCGATATCCTCACTTAACCTCATCTTACAGAGCTCCTCGGCTAAAGTCCTAACCGCACCCTTAGCGACCCTAAGCACGTTATTGCCATTCTTACTTACGACTAAAGCCTCAGTACGTCTCGTAGATGGATCAAAGGGTTTAAACTCCTTAACCTCAAAGTCATTGATAGGTAACTTCCTATCCCTCGCCGCCCTTATGAAGGCTAGATCTATCGGGTCTTGATTAGCCTCCTGGCTTGCCAATGCGCCGTATAACAATACGTCATCCTCAGTGAAACCTCTCATGGGTACCACATGCGTTACTGTTAACCTATTGTAAGTTAATGTCCCAGTTTTGTCGGCGCACAATACCGTCATTGATGCAGCATCCTCAACAGCGCTAAGCTTCGTTATTAAGGCGCCCTTCTGCGCCATTTCCTGAGCACCCACGGCCATGGTTACGGTAAACATGGCAGGCAGAGCCACAGGTACTGCAAATACTATGAGCATTATTGCGAGTGGCAGCACGTAATCCGCAAGGAACATTAAGCTATGTAGGTAGAAATAGGTTAATGGGAACATCACTATCACGAGTATGGATACCATTATTAGTAATGCAGAGACGACCTTAGATATTACCTCCTCCATATGCAACCTGGGCCTTGCCACCTGGACTAACTGTACGGTCTTACCGAAGTATGTATTTAACCCAGTTCTAACAACCACGGCAGTAGCCTCGCCTCTTCTCACGATGGAGCCCGAATACATAACATCACCCCTCCTCTTAGTCACTGGCATACTCTCCCCAGTGAGTGCTGATTGATCAACCTCAACCTCCTCATTCGTGATTATCTTGGCATCTGCTGGCACTATATCGCCAGCTCTAACCCTAATTATATCGCCAGGAACCAATAACCTAGCAGGTAAGGCTAGCCAAGAACCATTCCTTAAGACCCTAGCCGTAACCTGTAACCTCTGCTTAAGTAATTCAACAGCCCTTGCAGCATGCTCCTCATGAATAAAGCCAATTAGTGCATTTACTACCAGCAACGCGGCTATTATGTACGCGTCAATAAGCCTAGCAGGATCTATAGTTAAGCCCAGGATTATGCATACAACCATTGCAGCCTCTAGCATCCATGCCGTGAACCCCCAGAACTTCTTAGCAAACTTCTTCGCAGGATGTTCCCTCTTCTCGGGAACCTCGTTGTAGCCATACCTCTTAACCCTCTCGTTAATCTCAGCATCACTAAGCCCTGTATTTGCATTTGTGTTTAATTCTCGTAAAACTTCCTCCACAGACATAGTCTCATAATTATGAGACTTCTCGTTCAACATAATAATGTCAGGTTTTTGACTGATCAAAACTTATAAACTTTATTCCACATTATTGGCTCTAAAATTAGCATAATATTCAATGTAAATCAAAAACATTGAATATTAATGAAGCATATACTATTCATGAGCATGAGAATGTATTAAAGTTAGTAGCTACATTATGATTTAATTATCGTATTCGTAAGTACTACGTCCTTAATTAAACCCACGTAAAAGTAATCCTCATTTGCTTCAACAACGATAAGGTACTCGTTGGGCTTGAGTCTCCTTAGAATTTCATTGACGAAGAAGTATTGGGTGTATGTTGGTTTCTTAAGTTCGTTCTTCAGTACCCATCGTCTTAACCCATTGTAGAAGTCTATTATTGAGGTAATTGCGCGTTTTGATAATTCATTTAACGCCTTATCAACCGTTCTCTCATCCTTAAGGCTATCCTTAAATAACTTTATGACTGCTTCGTTATTCATAATTTCATCGTATGCCCACACTATGTGGTCTAGCACATGCCTACATATGAAGGTATTGTTGAACTCCCTTAGAGCTTTTAGAATTAGATCGATGTAATTAATTGCCAGCAATTCCTTATTAGTGATTTTATCCATGATCCTTCCAATACTTAAGCGGCCCTTCTCATACATGCTGAGGTATTCATTTATTCGCACTATTGATGGGTTTAGTAATGCTATGTCTAGCAGATACTCCGTTGGTCTTATGGTATTTCCCTCAATACTTATTAATTGATTAATTGGAAGTATATGAATCTTAACAAACAAATCGGCCTTCTCCCTAATTAATGAATTTGGCTCAAATAACCTAACCTTGGTTATTGCCCTCTCAATAATCTCACCTGGTATATTAGTATTTTTCACAATTATAGGTAAGTAAATGTATTTAAAATATTTATTACACATTACATGTAACCTAATGAACACCACTAATTACTCTTATTAGGGTGAGATTATCATATAATGATTAACGATAAATTATAGATAACCGATGTATATGCAATCCTCACTCACCTTAATCAATATAAGGACTTTATCACTTAAATCATTAAGCGGTCCCAGCGATAAAACGTCCATTTCATGTAAATACCGTTTATTTAATACATTATTTGTTATCGTGCATATTAACATGTTGAAGAGCTTGTTCAAGATCTTCATAATTGATCTCTCGTTAATTCCATAGTCGTTAATCACCTGTCTAATCAAGATTTCTCCTTTAGATTTGTCGTAAGCCCATAATAAGTAATTAAGCACATCGCCACATATTAAGTATTTACGGAATAAAGTTAAGATGTTCGACACGTGGACTACGTACATATTCAGTAATTGATTATACTTATCCTTAACAATCCCTTTGCAGGGTTTTAAATCTGCAATTAATACATTACTTAAGTGTCCTTTATACGCTAAGGTCTCTATTGCATTGACCTTTACCCTTATATTACCATTGATCTCTACGAATTCGTCTATTGGCACAATATGTACCTTAGCAAATAGGTCGGCGTTCTCCCTAACCCTACTATTAGGAGCATATTTCCTGATAAGCTCTGTTGCTGAATTAACAAGGTTCTTCAATTCATCCGGCAGTTGTAGGTCTATGCATGATCTAGCCATTACTATTAATTTAGTCTCATAATTGTGAGAATTTAAGGGTAATTCCACGTAGAATAAGCAATTTTAATTTTGATAAGTGATTAAAAGTTGATGATGCCAGGAATAAGCATTGATGTTGTGCACTTGATGATACTGAAGCTTGTTCTTCATAGTATTCGTGAGACTATGAAGGATAATGATGACAGCCCTCTATGGATTTCGCTGGCTAATTACATTAGTAAGGCCACATTTTATAGGAAGATGGCCGAGCTAGAAATGTTAGGTTTTGTGAGTAGGATTAGTAGGACTAAGTATTTGATCAGCATCAGTGGTTATTTATTATTGGTTTTTGCGTATTTCATGGGTGTAGGCACGATGGATAGGGATACTGTACGCCTTGCGGTTAAGGCAATTAAGGGTAATTGGGGGTTAGTTGAGTTTAGTGATGATGAGGTCGAGAGTTACATTAAACTACTTTATTTGAGTAGTAAGGGTAAATCGGTAAGTGAGGTTTTAGCGTTATATCAGGAATTTCCTAAAAACGTATTATTTATCCTACCAAACAACCTTAAATTTAATAATTCTGAAACATTGCATGAATTAATAATTAATAAGTACGGGGATGCTGATACAGTAAATAAGGCGAGGAGGGTTATTGCTAAGGCATTACTTGACTATTTCCCAACCAGTTATATGAATGGATGCAGGGCCGTATCCATTATTAATAATGGTGAACCTAAGGTGTTGGCCATGGAATGCGGTAAAGGCAATTACATACTTAATTGACCCTCTCATGATCATTAATTAGCTTACTGACTATCCTCCCTAAGACATCGTACGTCTCTGGATGTATGTGGAGATAGTGGGCGTAGGCATTGTTTATTGAAAATCCATCAAATCCATTAACCCCCGCACCTCTTTCATACTTAATTACGAAGTCATACTTGCCATGCAGGATTAATGAGGAATAGTGGAACTCATGGCCCAACAACACCGTGTCCCTATCCCCAATTAATGAATTATTTATTACTCGAGCCCTAGCGTAACCATACCACACAGGTCTCCTATGCATTATAGTGGTGGCATCTATGACACCCACCATCTCGTATTCCTCATTATTGTATACTATTGAGTTCGTCAGGTACATTAATCCACCGCACTCAGCATATAAATAACCACCCTTTTCAATGAATCTCCTCAACTCATGCCTAAATGCCCTATTCTTCTCGAGAGCTTCGCCATAAATCTCAGGAAAACCTCCACCAATTAGTATCAAGTCGACCTCACCAATTTCTTGATCAACCTCGGGATTTAGGAACTTGACCTCACTAACCTCTTGCGC
>JAGDXB010000015.1:35903-36157 GCA_023256215.1 Vulcanisaeta sp.
GGCTATCTCCATTAGCTTGTCAATATCTATGTTTTGTGAAACCTCATTTATTATGGACATAATCTCGTACCTATCACGCTCCTGAGCATGAACTAAGCCTAAGTGCCTATACTGCATTAATGATTCTAACTCCTCCGTCCTAGGCACGTAACCCACAAACATCAAACCCTCATCCTCCACCGCCTTCCTTAACTTATCGATCTGTCTGGGCGTAGTATTAGTGATTATGGCGCCCATTATCTTAACTCCAGGAT
>JAGDXB010000015.1:36167-38266 GCA_023256215.1 Vulcanisaeta sp.
CTCTTATGATCGCCCTCACAGTCCTATTTATCCTCTCACCATTTATGACAAGTATTACTGGAGCCCTCAAAATCTTCGCCATCTGGGCTGTGCTACCGATTTCGGTTACTCCATCAACACTATCGTAAAGCCCTGAAACGCCCTCAATAATCGCAATATCAGAGTTAATGGAATACCTATGGAATCTCAGCTTTACCTTGTCGCCCATTAATACGTAATCAAGGTTTCTGCTTGGTTTGCCCGTAATAGCGTAGTGATAGCTAGGATCTATGAAGTCAGGGCCGACCTTAAACATCGAAACCCTATAGCCGGCCCTTATCAACGCCGTGGTTAATGCCAACGTAACCGTGGTCTTACCCACCTTCCCTTTATACGATGATATAACAATCCTAGGTACCGTGTTTATTACCTTCATGCTCTTCACCACGTCGTCTTAATATAAACACTAGGGATGGGGGTTCAACATTAAAATCAGGATCGGAATTATTGCTTATCCTTATAATTGTCTCATCTGGGTAAGTAACCCTACTAACTATAATCATCTCTTCATCATCTCTTAATTTCTGCATCAATTCCTTAATCATGCTGGTGCCCATGAATATTACCTTAACATTAGCATCCATATTAATGTCTACGTTTGGATATGCCGTAAGTACTATTGTTCCTCTCAAATCCAGCAAGTACTTCGCTGCTGCGGCTGTGAAACTACTAACTCCTGGCACTATTTCACAGGGAACACCGCTATTAATAGCCTCCCTGCAAATCTCAATTCCCCTACCAAATATTGTGGGGTCGCCATTCTTAAGGAAGACTACATTTAATCCCTTACGGGCTAGCTCTATGGCCTCCCTAACGAACTTTCTATGGTCTTCACCACGTACATGACCCATATAGACCCTACGGGCATTTGGTGCGTAGGACTTTATTATCCCCTCATTGACCAATGAACCGTAATAAACTATGTCGGCTGTTTTCAAAACCTTAATAGCCTTTAGCGTAATTAATTCCGGATCCCAGGGCCCCGCACCAACTACATAAATTGGTATAATAACCACCCATATTGTTGGTTATCATTCAAATAATGATTATTTCACGTGCCATGTATAACACAAAGATCATAATTAATCACTTATCCTCTCAATATATCCCCTAACTTCTTCCTCATTTCATATAAAAGTAGGCATTGGGTATTAATAGTGGGAAGTCGTAAGGCAAAGCATTGCTTATTACATAATTTACACGTGTATACGTAGATATCACCATCAAGGCTTACATTTACTATAAACTGATCATTACCTATAAGTATTGACGACTTAGTCACCACCTGACCCTCAAGGAACAACCTACTTACCAAATAATGAGTAGCTATGTTAATGATGTTCCTAAATAAGTTATTATTAATTAACTCTCTTAACTGATCGGCGTTACTTATCAATAGGACCATTAATGTTCTAGGATCCTCGATTATCTTTGTATTGCCAGGATCTAACCTAAATAAAATTGGCAGTACATTAATTAATTCAATTAGTCTTTGACAGCAATAGCTCCTCATTTGCCATGCACGGCATAACTTATTTAGTACTATTTCGTCGTCTAGGCAGTTATAGGCGAGACAAACCAACAAACCCTTAACAGTGACCTCGTAGGTATGCCTATCACCTACGCTCTCGTTCTCCTTTATTAGGTAGTCCTTAACCATTCTCTTAGCCTTCTTATAAATCGATGATATACTATACGGCGTATCCCTAGATACCCTATAGAGTGTTGTTGGTCCCTTCATGATTATGTAAGCTAAAATATCGTTAATGGTCTTATCATATTCCACATAGAGTACCCTCCTAAGCTCCATCCTTAATGTATCCAATAATCCATATTCACGAGCACTCATAACATTTTAATACCATGTATTCAGTTGTTATAAAAACATTTTTCAAATGCAATAATTGCACTAGGGATTGTTAAAATTTAAATAAATTTTTTATAACTGAAGAAATTAATAATTCATTTAAATAAATATATTTATATGCACTTAAATAATCAAAGCCTTATACACTAAGTCCATAAGTCCTGAGTACTTAAGATCCTTGCCGTACATCTTA
>JAGDXB010000109.1 GCA_023256215.1 Vulcanisaeta sp.
ACAATTTTGTTGGTTATAATAGTGATAATTGTAGTTGCGATCGTGGTCATGATAATAGCATTAAGGCGCGCCAAAACACCTAAATAACACTATGTATAATATAACTAAGTAAATTTACCTAAATAAAGCTCAAAATCATGACTTATGTATTTTATCTTCTTGATCTTTAAGTTATTAGTCACGGTATTACATGACTAATCTTTAAAAGAATTGTTTAAAAAGAACTGTAGCCATGGGTTTGAGTCAGGTTATGGCTAAAATTAAAGTGTGCAGTGATGAACTAATGAGAGCACTATTGTTCATCAGGGTAGTTTGTGGTGATTGCCATGGGCATGAATAAGCCTAACGTTAGGAAGATCATATTAGACGAAGCCAAGGTTATCGCCGCTCTGGTTATATTGATAATAGTACTTGAGGTAATGGTTCTCGTAGTGCCCGCATTACCCTTCTTTATATATTTGGCTGTTACTGCATTGGTGAATCTCATATTAATACCATTGCTAATATATGAAGCAATCATCCTAGTAGGGAGGATATTGATCACGAGACGAAACAGGGCGGTTAGTATCATGGGCTCAGTTGTACTGAGGATCGTAGCTCCTGCCGTGTTTGTAGGTATTATGTTTATGGAATTAATACCCCTGGTACTTCTTGCAGTAACTTACGTAATTAAGGGCGGTGCGAACATCGGCACTCTGTCCATGCTTGCCACGGAAATTGTGACAGGATTTTACGTAATGATTGTTGGTGATTTAATCAGGACTTTTAATTCTAAAGGTTCGTTAATAATTGATCAAACTATTAATACTTTAGTTAGAAATGTTGGGTTAACAATAATATTGTTTGGAGGTGCATTATTGCCGTATGTATCAATGCCATTCCTCTACGCTGCAATAGCAGCCCTAATAGTGACTGCGGTAACCATGGTGGGCATTTATGCGCCATTAATGCCGATATCCATTGGTATTAATAAGATGAGGAACTTCTTCATAACAATGATGGGCATCGCAGGCTTATTAATGCTGTTCATTACAACACCGCAAATAGGACCATTACTTACACAGTATAGTTACTACATAAGCTTAGTATCTGCATTAACTATTGTAATTGCAATAGCCATAACGGGCTATGGCATATTAACCAATATTAAAAGGCCCGTTACTGCGGGAGAAAGAGCCGCCATAACCTCCGTGCCAAAACCACAGCCTTCAACGCAACAGGAAGCCAATAAACCAATTGATGATGGTACCAGTATCAATATCCCCGTTGCTGAGGATGATGCCAGGGTCTACGCACAACCCGAAGAATTACCCGTAAAGCCCTTTGAGGAGGGTAAAACCACCGTTATAAAGCCTACAGAGAACAAGGAGAAAGGTGACAAAGAACCATGAGACCGGGTATTGCTTAAATTTATCAATGAAGCCCATTAAGGTGAGGCTTAATGCTTAGGCCTGGCATTAAGTTCAAGGATTATGTCGTGGTTAAGGGACTCGGTGGGGGTGGCATGAGCTATGTATGGTTAGCCAAGAGACTGGATAGCGGTGAGTACTTCGTTGTTAAGGAACCCATAATACGCGAAGACGATTTACAAAGCACTAAGCTTAACATTGAGAAGATTAGGCATGAAGCTAAGGTGCTGAGGATACTCAGGCATAGAAACGTTGTCAGCCTAGTAGAGGCCTTCGAGGTTCTTCAAAACGTAGCCAATGTAAACTTAACCCCAGTTATCATAGTAATGGAGTACATAGACGGACCAAGTCTTGACAGTTATGTACGTAGTAATGGGCCGTCAGTAAAGACAGCCATTGAGATTATGAAGCAGCTCTGCGACGCCGTCACGTTCATACACAGAAATAATGTCATACATAGGGACATAAAACCAAAGAATATATTAATTCATAAAAAGGGCGATGTTGTTAAATTGATTGATTTCGGTACGAGCAGGTACTACTATGACCAACCCATGTCTAATGAGGCCGTGATATCGCCAGGAGGATACACAGCACCCGAGCAAAGGCGCTTCCTATCAACACCACAAAGCGATATCTGGTCCCTGGGTGCAGTGCTGTACTTCCTGGTCACGGGGCGCGACCCCGAATATGACATGCCAGGTTACCCAGACAACATAATAGCATTGCCAGATCCTAGGAAGTACAATGAGGATGTTGATGAGAGAATAGTACGCGTAATACAAAAGGCCATGAATCCAATAATGAGTAACAGATACCTAACAGCCAGTGATATGTTACGTGACCTACTGGGAAGTGAAATAGTGAGACCCGAGACCCCAATATCCCTCGTAATAAAGGGTGTTAAGTACGATATAGATAGCGACGTGATAGTGATTGGTAGGAATGATGCAACAGACACAACAGAAATATACTATAAGGGTGGTGAAGCCGTTATCGAGATTTATGATGAGAATAAATTTATTAGTAAAAGACACTGCATGATATTTAGAAAAGGCGATAAGTGGTATCTGAAGGACTTAGGGAGCCTGAACAAAACGGCTGTGTATAGGGATGGCAGGTGGATAGAGGTGTATAGGGGCTATAAGCAGGAATCGCCTGAGTTTGAGCTAATGGATGGTGACATAATATCGCTGGCATACGACGCGAAAAAGGGGCCATATTTACAGATAATGGTTAAGTTTAATGTTGGGGCTGGGTGATTCCATGACGGTCAGGGTTCCTTTAATGATACCTATAATCACAATGATTATTGCCATTATTACGATAATAATTAGCACACCCACGTACCTACTTCACGCTGGTGGTCCTATGATGAAGGACCCAACAAACTCCACAAACAATATCAATATGCAGGAAAATGGTAAAGGCAATTGTAGCATTGTTGTTAATATACCCAAAATTATGGTTACTTTTCCTGGTGTTATCTATGGCTTATTAGTTAATTCCAGTAATGGTCAGGTTGTGGCTGAGGCTTACATGAACAATAATTTTCAATTAGTGTTTAGCAACGTGACGCCGGGCATGTACGAACTTTACGTCTATTATTACCCCAACAGCAGTAACAGTTTAAATCTGACGGAATATTGGGGCGACTTAACGGTAAATGCAACTCCAGGAAAACCAAATTACTACGACTTCACGAGGGGCACTCCATCAATCATTAGCGTCCAAATCAAGCCGGTAAGTAACGGGAAGGTTTATTTGATGATTATAATTAATAACCCGTTACCATACCTAATCAATGGTTCATTGGTTATTTACATATCAAGCAATCCACAACAACAATCAATTACTGAAGAAATAAAAAAGGAAATAAAAATACAACCAGGCCTCAATAATTGCAGTATAGAGATAATGCCATCATCACGACCAACTTTCGTATACGTAGTACTTCGAGCAAATATGCAAAACTATCAAAATATAGACGTGACAGGACAGTGGAACTGGACGCAGGTTAATGTAAACACCAATAAGATAACTAGTAAGATAACTAGTGCGTTCACCACGGTAATTATAATAATCGTAGCAGTAATAGCCGTAATGTCAGTTGTATGGGTCCTACGAAGGATTCGTAATAGCGGCTTTGACGATGTGACCACTGCCTAGGTACGCCATATAACCAGTGCAGAGGCATCATCACTTGAACCAGCATCCCTGGCAGCATTAATGAGGGCGCTGGCAATATACCTCGGGTACTTATACTCATAGATTAACCAGGCAATCCTATCATCGCTCAGCACGTCAGTCACGCCATCCGTGGTGAGTACTAGGTATGAATTACGACTAAGCATTGTTCTGGCAATATCAATATTATTAATCACGTAACCCAACGCCTGCGTTATTACATGGCCACCCAATGAATGGTCCACGGTTAACCTATTCACGGTATTACCAACCACCTTATACGCCCTAGTATCGCCTATGTGAAGTATGGTCACTATGGGTACATTACCACTCTGCATGATGACCCCACCAGTAAACGTGGTCCCGGTATTAAGGCCGTGAGTTTCACCGTATCCCTTAAGCTCACTGTGTATATCCATCAAAACACCCCTAAGGACGTCAGCGACGTCCGGCCCAGGGCTACTCACGGCCAACTGTAATGCACTGGCCAGGAAACTCCTAACGGCAAATGAACTCGCATAATCACCAGCCTGAAGGCCACTAACGCCATCAGCAATGGCAAACGCGTGAATCAGCCTACTACCCCTACTCCCACAGTACTTAAGCGATAAAACACCGACAGAATCCTCATTCCTAGCCTTATCAGGGCCTTTGGTGGAGAACGGTGATGCAATAATTATCCCATCACCAGCATTCACAACACGCAAGTACCTCCTCAACCTCCTCGTCGATACATACTCGGCATTCCCATAACGAATATAGAAATCAATATTTGATGCCAAGTCCTCACTCAACCTCACATTAAGTAACAGACGCCTCAAAACGGCGGTAGCCGTGCTGATACCATCACGAGGAACAAAAATACCGTAGAAAACCACAGGATCCCCATTAATGTAGGCCTTGTAAGTAAAGGCTAAGGACTCCCTACCCTCAATACAGGTACTCACAAGAACTCTATAGCCCTCAACATCCAGCGACCTACTGAACATAAACATATTAGAAGCACCTTGCAACGCTTTTAAGTATTACGATTACTAATAACACCCCTCCTCTTAAGCAGGACTAAAACTGTGATAACCCCAACCTCAATGACAACGGCCAAAATACCCAACAGGACAATTGGCGAAAGCAAGAGGGAATATACGGAACTAGAACCCGTGTTCTGCGTAGTACTAGCAGTATGCTTAACCACAGTGACTGGGGGTGGCTGATAAGCACTTGTTAAATTCATATAATACACACTCAACCTACCCTCGGCCAAACCAGTGGCATTAACGACCGTGGCTTTCGATGGGTCAAGCACAGCCTTTGTGGAGTTAGCAATAGCCTTAGTTGAGTTCATGTAGAGTGCGGTAACGTTCATAATCGCCGAGGCATTAGTGAGAACCTTAAGGCCATAGTACCTAACACCAATGGTGACGTTGACGGGCTTACTCGACGTAACATTAATGAGGTAGCCCGTTATGTTTAGATTACCGACATTTAATATGAGGACGCCAATACTAGTGTTGATTGGCGGATCAACGACAACATCAATCTCGTTGGCGTATTTACTCGGTATTGCGTAAACCTCAACATCACCATCAAAGACGCCGGTGCTACCTAGGATATTACCAACGAAGGATTGGGAATTACCCCACTGGGCAAAATAATCAACCTCATTAGTATTACTACTTAAGAAAACCCTACCGCCA
>JAGDXB010000063.1:0-1814 GCA_023256215.1 Vulcanisaeta sp.
GCATACTGTGGCGCACTTCCTACAAAGCAGGCATTGCCAGTAGTAGGTGTAGAGCATTTCGAGGTAATTCTCGTCTATCGTCTTAATGGCATTCACAGCCTTACCAAAGATCTTTCCACTTGGTTTTTCGCCTTTAATCACCGCTCTTATTAGTTCTGCTCTTCCTACTGGTGAGTTTTTGATGTCTCCCGTGGTTATGTATGTTGGGCATGCCGTGAGGCATGCACCACAGTGAACACAAACCTCCACAGCCATCCTAACATTCCTATTAACACCAAACTCCTCAAGAAGCCTCCTCTTGAAGTACGATACCTTATCAACATTTGGCGGAGGCGCCTTAAAGCCAATTCTGTTGTTCAACCTCTCGAGCAATTTGGCATCAGCCTTATGCGGCCTTATATTTGATGTATCCCCATACTTAAACTCTGGTAGTTTATGGGCCATGCCCATCACCTCGGCAACTCCTTTACCCTTATCTTTATTGATGGTCTGGCTATCGTTGGCGATATGTATATGAATGAGAATGGGTGCATCATCTTACCCCAGGGGAAGTAGGCTATGAATATCATAGCCAGCAATGCATGTATCTGTAGTATTGTATCACTTGCAATATAACTTACGTTTGGATGCAATGTAATTAGTGACCACATCCACCTACTTATCTCATCAATGTAGTAAGGGTTATATGGCGTTATTCCAAGCGTTTGAGTAAGCCCTACGATAACTATAGCCAGTAGTATGGCTAGGGCGAAGTAATCGTCCAAAAAACTAAACATGCTCATGGGTAAACGTACCCTATACTCATTAATGAACCTAAGCGTCACGGTACGCCCAGTTATCCTCCTGGCGATAAGTATTAAGAGACCAATCAATGCCAGGATTCCAGCGGTTCCACCTATGTAGAGTGCTATAATGTGGTGAAGCGTTGGTGAGATTCCGAACCACTTCTCGAGGAGTGGCCCAGGTATTACAACGCCCAAGTGGCCTATGAGCACGAGCCATATGCCCCAGTGAAATAGTAGAGAGCCTATGAAGAGCGTGTTATCCGTACCCGGCAATGTGTAAAAGAGGAATATTCTCTTGAGTATTTCTACCGTTATCTTGCCATAATTATCATCATTCACTGTGGCATTAACGTTATAGAGACCTGTTAATTGCTTTGGGGTTAACCACCTGATGAGTCTAAAGATTATTCCTGCTATGAATATTAGTAATACTGCGTAAGGTACGTATCCAAAGAGTATTAGGATTGCGTAATTCATAGATTTCAGGATCAATAACATGTTTTCGTGTAATAAATGCTGTTGCACGTACTACGTATAAGCATTCTCGTACTGAGGTACAATATTTGTTATAAATCTGGGCTTTGATAGTAAGTGTAATGAATATTGATGAGGAGATTTCAAAGATAATTAATAGGGCGAGGGCGGCTGGTTTTGAGGAGTTTGTGGAGAAGACGGAGGCTGTTACTAGGATAGGTGAGTTGATGAATAGTGAGGTGAACATAATACTGTATAGACCAGGCAGTAAGCCATTGCTAATAAATGCTGCTAAGGAGGAGGGCTATGTGTCAATAGCGATGCTCGATCTTGATCTTGTTGAGGAATTGAACCTTAACGAAATACCCAATATTCGGGATGTCTTTACAGACCTAGAGAATTTAACCACAAAGATTGGGTTTGAAATTTATGGTAATAGGTCAATAGCACCATTCATATTCCCAGTTAAGCTTGATGAGGCGGAGAATAAGGCATTAATTATCATGGGTATTAAGTCAGCAATACCTGAGGAGCTTTTTAACGAGAATTTCCTCG
>JAGDXB010000063.1:1824-5263 GCA_023256215.1 Vulcanisaeta sp.
GAGACTTAGGTGGGAGGTTGCTAAAGGTAATGTGGAAATAATGTTGTTTGATAAGAGCGATGAGTACTACATTCAAGCAATGTATCCGCTCATTACATTCAATTCCATGAGCGAGGAATACGCCAAGGGGCCCAAGAAAGAAATCCTCGATTCTAGGGTTAAGTACAGATTTGGTAAAGCCGGTGAGTTATCCAGTATAGACCTGGCGAATAGGACCTTGTCATTCGCTGACGGTAGCAAATACGTGTATGATTACTTAGTGATAGCCACGGGGGCTGATTACGTACCTGAGGAAGTACCAGGTCTACTTAAGGACTACCATACTTATTACACATTAGATGGTGCGCTGGAGCTCAGGAACTCACTACAAAGTTTTAGTAAAGGAACAATCGTAGAGCTATTCGTAGAACCACCGATAAAATGCCCAATAGCACCACTCAAATTTGGGTTAATGCTCGATGACTACTTGAGGGATAGGGGTGTACGTGGAAATACGGACATAATACTCCTGTACCCCACAGACCACCTACATGCACAGCCAGAGGTTAATAAGTTAGGTAAGCAATTACTTGAGGAGCGTGGTGTTAAGTATATATTCAATTTTAGTGTGTCTGAGATAAGGGCTGAGGAAAAAGTCGTGATTAGTGATAAAGGTGAGAAGGTAAAGTATGACTTATTAATAACAGTACCACCGCACAGAGGTGCTAAGGCCATTAGGGATTCAGGTATTGGTGATCCGTATGGCTTCGTACCTTGTGATAGATATACCCTTCAGTATCGTAAGGGTAAGGTGAGATATGATGAGGTTTATGTGATTGGCGATGCCACAGCCCTAGAGGTTGCAAAGGCAGCCTCTGTGTCTCATTATCAATCGGACGTGATTGTAGAAAACATAGTACGTGACATAACTGGCACCGGACGTAATATTACCTACAAGGGAGAGACAATATGCCCAATGCTTAGCGATTTATACACTCAGCATGGTAGAGGTAGGGCTTGGCTTCCATGGTGGGATTACAAGGTTAATGAACTGCCCTTCATAACGACTAGGTTTGGTTGGTGGTTTATAAGATCATTCTACTTAACATTACCATTAACCATGAGGGGGTTAGCATGAGCGTCGAAATACCCACCAAGAGGGTTGAAAAATTGATTGAAGAGGTGAATAAGGATGAGGCGTTAATGGACATGATAAACAAATTATTACTATTATATAAGTCAGGAGCCTTCGACGCAGCCATCGAATTATTAATGACTATCAAAAACATATCAAGTATAATTACAGATCCTATGGTTGATAACCTAGCGTTGATAATAAGAGATGTAGTACCTGTCATAGATGGCTTGTTAAATAGTCCGTTAATAAAGTTGTTAGGTGAGGCTTTAAATGATGTGGATGTTGATAAAGCATTAATGAAGGTTAAGGATAGGGGGGCCAGCCTTGCTGATGTAATTGGATTAAGTAGGGATAAGGACGTTATTAATGGCCTATACCTATTCCTAACAATAATGAAGTCGTTAGGTAAGAGAGCTAAGGAATATAGTATTGGATAGTTGCATCACGTTGCACGTGTAATAACCCTTTTCAAAAATAGTTAATTAAGATCCTCGCTATGACCGAGCAATCACAAACCGCACAACCAACGAGCGATCTTGAGCGTGGTTTGAGGATGCTTGAGTATCTTGAGAGGGGTCCTTGGCCTAGTTATGTGAGTGAGCTTAGGAAGACGAAGTATCCACTTGAGCCCTATGCCGAGGGTTTGGCCAGGAAGTATACCCCATGGCTCAGCGGCTCCTTCAGAGTCAGATACGTATTCAGCGGAATACTGGCCAGGAGGAGCAGAGATGGAAAATTCGTCGAAATACACTTTAGAACATACGCACCAGCAGGAAGATTCTACTCAACAAGCTACCTAAGGAAGGTAATCGAAGTTGCCAAGAGGTACGGTATAGGCCTAGTGGAACTTGGCGGTAATACGGGAGCCCTTGTCCTAAATATGATTGCTGAGAAGGCGGATGAGGCTGTCGATGCCATAAGGACGATAATGGGCAGTGATGTTGGTGGCTCTGGTGATACATTCAGGGAGTTCTATGCTTGTCCAGGGCCGGCCCTCTGTGAATTCGCATTATACGATACGCTACACGCTATGGACTACGTAAGGAGTCATCCTGCCATCTATAGATACTTAAATACGCAGATGTTCCCGTATAAAATAAAGTTCAAGTTTAGTGGTTGTCCCATGGATTGCGCAACGGCTAATTCAAGGGCTGATTTCGCACTTATTGGTACTTGGGTTGGTGCGCCGGAGGTTGATCAGGGACTTCTTAGGAAAATGATTGAGGAGGGTAAGGTAAATCCAAAGGAATTGATTGAATCATGTCCGTCTAAGGCTATTATCTGGGATGAGGAGAGGAAGGAGTTGAGGATAGATGGCTCAAAGTGCCTAAAGGCCATGAATTGCATAAGAAAGGCGTTTCCGGCTATTAAGCCAGGTAAGAATAGAAAAATAGCACTACTCGTAGGCGCACACGCCCAAGGTCACTTCGGGCCTAAACTCACGAGAGCAGTTGCGCTGCTAGATTCCATAGAGGAGGTAATACCCTTTGCAACTGAATTGATTAATAAATACATGGAATTAGCACCACGTAGACACAGGATAGGTGACATGATAATTAGGAGGGGATTTAAGGTAATCAGTGAGGTTGCTGAGAAGACCTTACCAAACAAGCCAAAGGGCACACCATCCACGCACTTGAGGATATCCATAGCCGCTGTTTTGACAGATGATGAAAGAAAAATGTACGAGGATTGGTCAAAGCAGTTAGTAAATGAGTATTTTGGAGGCGGCTCTAGTTCGGGGTGATGAGCATGAGCTTAACAATAACTCCTGAACCAAGAGATAGGATGAACAAGAAGTTACCGCTTCCGTATTCAGCCCAATTACCTGAAATAATTAGGAATAATTATGGTAGGTGGGTTGATAGGAGGTTCCATGGTAATGGCATTATCGAACACATCTCAGAGACAGGTGATAGAATATTCACTATAAAAGTTGGTTTACCGCCAAACAGCAGGTTAAGCGTTGACACACTTGAGAAGTTTGTAGAAATTGCCGATAAGTACGGTTTAGGCGTTGTTAGGGCTACTAGGGGTATGAACTTAGAGTTCATAACCGATACCCTCGATAAGGCTTTGAAGATTAAGGAGGAGGTCGAGAAACTGGGCTTCCCAGTAGGAGGATGGGGTGCATCGTTATGGCACATAACGTCGTGTACAGCATATCTAACATGTACAACGGCTGTTGTTGATGCACCGTCAATAACCCAGGTACTCTACAACCACCTAAAGCCCTTCTTTACGGGGGAAGAGAAGTTACCGGCTAAGTTGATGATCTTCGTAGCAGGTTGCCCAAATGTCTGTGGAGGTACGTTAGCCGGC
>JAGDXB010000116.1 GCA_023256215.1 Vulcanisaeta sp.
GCCCGTTAATTACTACGGATTAACGAAGCTCCTCGCGGAGGAAATCACGAGAGCCTTAGGCGGTTCTATAGTCAGGGTTGCCTGGATCTACGGCACTGGGCCTGGAAGACCGAACTTCGGCAAGACTGTGGTTGAGAAGTTAATGAGAGGTGAGGTGGTTACAGCGATAACTGATCAGTGGTCGTCACCTACACTTAATACGATAATTGGAGAAGCATTCCTGAAATTAATAGACATGAGGTTCACTGGAACATTACATGTGGTTGGTCCTAGGCTTAGTAGGTATGAGTTTGCCAGGGCAATAGCCAGATATTTTGGCCTTAACGAAGACTTAATAAAGCCAATAAAGCTCGCAGATGTCAATTACAAGGCCCGCAGACCAAGGGATAGTAGCTTGGCCAATAAACGAGCAATAGAATTGCTCCAAATACCACTTAATGACATAAACTATGCCTTATCGATATTCAAGAAAGAGCTTGAAACCGTATAAACTTGCATCAAGATTGAGACCCATCATTTTACAACGTAAGTGGTTCGTTATTCATGATTTAAATATCTTACTTTATAATTACTTTGTATAGAATTAATAAGAAAAGCATATTTTTAAATACGTTTCTAGTCTCATCGTGGTTACCCTCGTAAAGTCAATATGCCCGTATTGTGGAGTTGGATGTGGTTTAATACTCGAGGTTGAGGGTAATAAGATAATTAGGGTTCGCGGTAACCCAGAGCATCCAGTTAATAAGGGTAAACTTTGCGGCAAGGGTGCCTCAGCCCACATACCTATATATTCACCAGACAGATTGTTATATCCGCTTAAGAGGGATGGTGATAAATTCGTTAGGATTACTTGGGATGAGGCTCTCGACGAGATTGCCTCTAAGATCATGGATATAATAAATAATTACGGTCCAGACTCCATAGCAATATATGGTGGATGCCAGAACACGCTTGAGGAGACATACATAATGGGTAAGCTAGCCAGATTCCTCGGCACCAATAATGTGGATTCATGCGCTAGGGTTTGTCACGAACCATCTGCCATGGCGCTCAAGGAGATGATGGGCATAGGAGGGTCTGGAGTATCCGTTGAGGAGATACCCAGGGCTAAGGTTATAGTTATCGCTGGGGAATCACTAACAGAGAGCCACCCTGTCCTAGTTGATTACCTACTTGAGGCAAAGAGAAGGGGCGCTAAGATAGTTGTCATTGACCCCAGAAAAACACCCACTGCACGCCTTGCTGATTTGCATCTACAGGTTAGGCAGGGCACAGATATATACCTATTCAATGCAATTGCCAACTACCTGATATCCAATGGACTATATGATCGGGATTTCGTTAAGGCGAGGACCGTGGGTTTTGAAGATTATGCTAAGGTCGTCTCGGAATACGGTCTCGATGATGTCGAGAAAATAACGGGAGTTCCTAGGGAGTTAATGATCGAGTTTGCTAGGTTAATATCGCAGAAACCCGTCATATTCTCATGGGGCTTAGGTCTCAGTGAGGGGGGTGGTGTTAATGCGGTCAGGGCATACCTAAACCTGGCGTTATTGACGGGTAATGTCGGTATTGATGGGGCGGGACCGCTTGTGTATAGGGGTCAGTCCAACGTGCAGGGTTCCGGAGATTTCCTAAAGCCCAATGCGTTTCCTGGTGGTTTGCCCATGAATGAGGAGAGCGCATTGAAATTAAGGGATGTCTGGGGCTTTACACCACCGACGAAGCCTGGAAAGACCGTAACAGATGCATTGCTTAAGGATGATTCGATTAGGGCAATGATATTCTTCAATTTCAACCCGGCCCATAGCATGCCTAATAAGGCTAAGGTAATTGAAAGATTAAAGAAGCTAGACCTACTCGTGGTCGTCGATGCCTTCATGACAGATACAGCCAAGTTGGCGCACTACGTGCTCCCAACCGCCATGTGGGCTGAGGAGGAGGGGTCAGTAGTCTCGCTAGATAGGATGGTTAAGTGGAGGTTTAGAGCAGTAAACCCACCCGGCGAAGCCAAAACAACACTCGAAATCCTAAGCGACCTCGCCTCAAGATTCAACCTACTGGTGCCTAAGGATCCGAAGATAATCTTCGAGGAGATGGTAAGGGTAGCCCCCTGGTACTCAAGGCTTAGGCTCGAGGACGTCATGGACCACTCAAAGAACAGTAGATATCCAGCGGGTGAGCTAGTACTTTATAAGGACAGGTTCCTAACCAGTGACGGGCTTGGACATTTCAAGATCGTCCACTACAAACCCAGGGGACCTGTAGATGGTAAGTTCGTCTTAATTACTGGTAGAGTAGTTACGCACTTCAATACGGACACCCTAACTGGCAGAGACGAAAAACTACCGAAACTCAATGATGTCGTTTATGTAAATCCAGCGGACATGGCAAGGCTCGGGATTAAGGATGGGGCGAAGGTCATCATTGAAAGCGACTGTGGTATGGCTGAGGCAATAGCCAAGGCAAGCAACGACGTAGCACCCGGCTCCCTATTCATAATAAATTCAACAAATATAGTGAACTACGTGGTCTGCGACCAACTTGACGAAGAAAGCAGAATACCACTCTATAAATCAACCTACGTAACCATAAAACCAACACAATAAACAATACCTAAGACAACAAAATCCTCATCAAGAAACCCTTAAAAACAACAATTATGAACTACTGTTGCCGGGGTGGCCGAGCTAGGTCCAAGGCGCGGGACTCGAGAATAACGGGCCATCCCGTCCCCGCAAGGGGGCCCGGGTTCAAATCCCGGCCCCGGCACCAAAATCGTTCAATTTCTCTTTTTCGTGCCTTCTTTTGTGGATTTTTATTTTCTATGTGTTGTCGTGTATTTGATTCGCGGTTTTGGAGCTGAGGTATTGATCATTGGGTGATGTGCTATGTCAATGTAAATTAGTAAGCTGATAATTAACTGCCCAGGTATGCAGGAGGATTTTCAACTCCACTCGACCCACTTTTTATGAACACCCGAAGTAAAAAAGCCCGCTGTATAAGATATGGGTAGTGGGTATGGGCTTGGGTAAGCCTTTTAGCAATTAGGTCAGCAGGATATGCCTCGATATCTTTGTCACTGGCTAGTTCCTTTAGGATCTCTGAAATTGCTGGTGATAAGATTATTGAACATCTTGACCCAGTAGGCTTGTATATTTTTGGATCCTCCTTACTTGATGGATCGTATATCCATTAATAATTAATTTTTATAAATTTCTATACGGGTAATTTGTTGGGTGTTTATGTCATGCAGTGTCTATTTGGATAGGAGGCTCTTTTCAAGTGGTGAACCTATCTATATTACCCTCGTTAATCTGGGAAATGTCCCTCTTCGTATTGGTTCTTGGCACGTTGTAGATACCGATGGAAGAACCATATATTCAATAGAACCTCCACAAATATTGATTAGCCCCAGTTCGTCTTTTGTGGTTATTTGGTTTCAGCAGGATAATGAGGGTCGCCAAGTCGGTAGGGGTAGGTATAGGGTTGTTTGGCGCCCTGTGGCTGATGGCGAAGTCCTTGAGTGTTTGAGTGATTTTTTCGAGATACTATGATGACCTAATCCTAGCTATTACGTATCTAGAGATCACTATGTACGCGGCTGCGAATATTACTAATGCTGTGAATGGATCTATCATTAATACTGGGGTTGTTGTTATTACGTAGTAGAGGGCTAGGGTTATGGCCAGGGCTATGCCTAGTAGGGTTAATACCCACTTGGATAGTTCATTCAGTGCATAATTAAACTCAGCCTTATCATAGCCCTTGCTGCTGAACTCCCTTGTGTACTTAAGGTAGTTTCTGTATAGGTACGAGGATATTAATGAGAATTCTACAAGTACGATAGAGCCATTGAACAGTGCCGGGTTTGTTATTTGTACCAGGGCTATGTGAAATACGTAGGGTATGTAACCCTGTGATGCTAATGATATTATTAATGACATTACCAATGAGAACCAGGAACCAGACTGTGGATTGTTAAGCAACGCGCCTATTATCCCGATGGCCATCGTGATTAGCATTAATGATAATCCTATCATTACATCGCCAAGAATTAGTAATATTATGAATGGTATTGCTGGGAGTATTATCGAGATCATTAAGAGCATTTGCCTAATCATTCTACAACCACCTGCCTATGTATGATAGTACCCTAGCCATAACCATGCCAATACCCTCACAGGCCGGGTCCCAAGTAATGATCTTAACACTTTGTGGAAGTACGGCGTATAGCCTCCTCTTATCCCTAATTAACCATTGACCACAGGGCACCTTCTGGAGTAAGTTCTTCATTAGTATTGTGTTTGGTGATATATCAATGATTAACGCCTTGGTTGGTAACCGCCTCATTAATTCGCTGAGCTTTTCCACATTCTCCTTTGTTATATTTGTAATCAGTATCGTGGCCGGCCTTGTCTCATTGATTATTCGAGTCAACGATACTGGCATTACGTACCCCTTAAGCGGTAATGATCTTACCATCATCAAAGTACTAAGCAATCTATAGTACTGCGAAGTACCTGACGTAGGCATTACACTAGGACCTGCAGGTATTACCCACAATCCAACATTATAGCCATACCTAAGCAATACCCGGCTTAAGGACAATATTAATGATATTCCGTACTCAAGTGGGTTCTCCTCCGCTGTTCCGTACCTCATCCACCAACCTAGGTCGAGCACAACGATTGCGGTCCTTAAGCCTTCACGCTCGTATTCATTAACCATAAGTCTATTTCCAGGGCTTCTGGCAGTTGCCTTCCAGTTAATGAACTTGAAGGAGTCGCCATACACATAGTTCCTAACCGACCTGAACTCCGTTGAATATGGCCCAAGCCTAGATGGTGGATATCTAGGTACTCCCTGCCTAGGCCTAACTACGCCAAGTGCCCTCCTAACAATCTTTACTTTAGGGAGTACCTGAACCTCCTTACTTATGCTTAAACTATACTTTACCGGTTCGTGAACGCCTAACGCATTATAGTACGTATATTCAACCCTATCAAGCATGTACTTACCCCTCCTGAGAGCACGTAGGGTATATTGATATTCCCTATCCACATCCCTGAAGCCCTTGAAAACGATGTGCACATTGTTACCTCTAATTAGCTCGAAAGCCTCAGACATGGACGTATCCGGCATTGGCGGCGCCCTAATGAGTAATAGCCCGAAACCTCCGTGTACGCTGACCCTGAGTTTTATGTTCAATTCATCACCAACATACATAACATCATTATCTAAACTCAG
>JAGDXB010000014.1 GCA_023256215.1 Vulcanisaeta sp.
TATTGAGGTTGTGCCTGGTGACACGGAGACGCTTAATTATGGTGTTGGCACATTTGGCAGTAGGAGTGCCACGGTAATCGCAGCGGCAATTACGGAACTAGCCGAGAGGGTTGCTTCGAGACTCTCATTAATGGGTTTATCATTAATTAATGCAATAAGATCTAGAGATGTGATTATTGAGGAGGAGGTTGATTATAAGCCTAGCATGGCAATATTTGCGCCGGGCGTTCATGTCGCGGTTGTTGACCTCGACCCAGAGACCCTGGTTGCAAAGGTAATTGATTACTACACTGTGCATAATGTGGGTAAGCCACTTCTCGAGGAGGAGATTGAGGCTCAGATTCACGGTGGTGTTCTTCAGGGTCTTGCCCAAGTCCTTTGGGAGGGAGCATTTTATAGTGAGGATGGCACACCATTACATGTCTCACTTGCGGATTATGGCTTACCAAGTGCAGAGGATATTGCTTACAAGGTTACTACAGACGAAATAAATACGCCATCACCACTACCTGGCGGCGTTAGGGGCATTGGGGAGTCAGGAACCACCGGTGCCTTGGCATCAGTATTCCTTGCATTAGAGAAGGCCATAAGAAGTAAAACTGGCGTTAAGGTGAAGCTTGGTAAGACGCCTGTAACTCCATCCTACCTATATCAATTAATAAGTGGTTTTAAATCATGATATAAACTCCAATACATCATATTGTTTCGAGTAGTGCCTTCAATAGGTTTATTGGGAATTTGTGATCCATGCTTAAATAATCAAGTAATACCCTGTATAGGTTGAAGGGTAACGAACCCGCCAATAATGTTCTAACAAGGAAGAACTTGGCATCACCCTCTCCGCATATCTTGGCGACCTCCATTGCCTGGAACGCGGCAAAAACCGCGTATATTCCAGGGTCCACATTATACGTCGTGAAGATGGTCAGTACGTTATCAGCATATTCACCTACATCCTTCACACCAACAAGCTTTTTACTGGCCTCCTGAATCTCGGCGAACTTACCGGCCAATGCATTTAATTCCTTTGATAACTCAGGGAACAACTTCATAATGAGGTTCACGGCGTTCATCGTTATCGCGCCATAATTCTTAAGTAAGCAGTCGCTAGGTTTCACGTCAAGTGCTGAGGAGATTATATGGGCAATGTACTTAATAATTTCCTTGACATCGGCATTACCAGCAATACCAACTATAGTTCCTCCTTCCGTACCCATCCTATTTATTGCATAACTGAAAAATATAAATATTGAGTAATAGAAATAAGAATTGAGTGCCTCTTCAGGACTTAAACATCACAGGGTTATTCTAACATCAATGGTAATCTAGGAACACCTAATCTACCGTAAAAAGTGAGCCACAGAGATATTTAATTTTATTATGGCTATTGGTTATTCGGCCTATTATTCTCACTAAATCTGGGTATTAATTGAATGGGTGGTTTGATTTTAGGTATACGAAGTTCAGAGGGTCTCTTTCCATCAACGGTTATTACCATATCAGCTATGGTATCACAATATCTACACTCCTCGCAGGACTTCTCCTCACATCTATTGTATTTAAAGTAATTAAGCCAGTTGGGTAGGAACGCCTTATTATTTACGTAAACATTTCTCAATATCTCATAGTCTTGAGAATAGCTCAGGAAGAAAGCCTATCAGCTGTTCTCCGATGCCACCGTACTTTACTTCGTTGTTAAGAAGCTCTCGAAGGAACTAGAAGAGCAGGTGGAGGAGGATGCTAAGTTCTCTTTAGACAGAGCTGAGCTTCTAATTACGAGGTTGTCGGACCTATATAATTTGTATTACACGAAAGTGCAGTACGACTTAAACGAGGTGATCAAGAAGTTGACCTCAGTTTCAATCCTATTCTTACCCATTACAGCAATAGCGAGCGTCTATGCGGTGGCTTTCCCCTCTATCTGGCAGAGTCTCCTGAACATTAGTGCGTTGGTCTTCCTGTCTCCTGTCATAATCGTCACCGCGATAATGGCCATTTACTTAAGGAGGAAGGGGTGGCTATGATGGGAGTGATCATTACTACTCAAGCATATGTTCCTTTATTCCCCACCAAACTCCAAGAAGGTTTCCCTTTCACTTTCACGGGAAGGCAAATATATTCCTCATAGTATCAGAAAGGTGGGACGGTATTGGAGAAATTAGAAATAATTAAAATGATGGTCATGCAAAAATATTATAGGCCTTACTCAAATTACTTAGTATTGGTGTTAAAGCAAGTGATGCCGTTATTATGGCTATGGGTTTCCAAGGTATTAATGCCTTAGGCGCCCTCAATTCAATACCAATGTTCTCAATAACATCACCTATACACATACTCAACGGCCTAATGCATATCTTCCTTTCGCTAACGTAATCCCTAAGCAACTCGTAGATCTCATAAACAACATTAAACCTAGGTCCAACAAGATGCTGTAGGTAGTCCCTGTTAATCTCAACCTCAGACTCGATGGTACCATCATTAAATATTCTTGCATGAAGTTCCCACGGGCCATAGGTCTTCATCGAGAGACTATATGACTCGCCCTTATAAACCGCCAGTAGTGTTGGTTTAAATCCCCTATCAATTAGTCCCATGGCTGCGTGCCTTATCTCATCACTTGGTATCTTAATGATGAAGATGTTGTTACGTAATCCCCTCATTATTAGACTAAGCGGTATCTTATACCTGGTACCATCCTCGAGCTTCACATGCCAAGGCAGGTAAACGACGTATGTATTTTTCATATACAAAAATTCTATGTAGATCCCTTAATTTACATTGCGCAAAGTAGCATTCCTATTTTTTGCGAATAAATGGCCACCAATTCCATCTACCAAGCAGCACAATTATTGCTGGCACAAGTAATGGCCTAACTATGAAGGAGTCGATTAGTACTGATGATGCCACAGCCAAGGCTACCTGCTTGAGTATGTAAATGCTCGATAAGGCTAGGGATGCGAATGCCATGGCTAGCACAAGGGCTGCCCCCGTAACGACAGGTCCTGTGAACTCCACGGCCCTTACTATGGCCTCTTTATCGTCATACCCATTATAGACCTCCTCCCTAAACCTACTGATTATGAACAAGTCATAGTCAGTACCAACACTTAACAATAATGATATCAGAATTACCGGTAATAACCAGTAGGTCTTTATTCCCATTAAGCCCTGGAACACGGCTATGGTTAACGAGAGAGACCAAGTGATACTCATCAACACTGTAGCCACAAGCCTAAGCGGTATCATTATTGACCTCATGTAAATGGTAAGTATTACTATGTTTATTGCAATCATGACGTACAGTATTAACCCATAGTACTCACGCTCAAAGCCCAGGACAAAGTAGTACTTATACGAGGGTGAACCACCAACAAGCACCTTAACCCCATATTCCCTAGCTATCTCATTGGCTACTTCCCTGAAACTAACATATATTGGTATAAGTTTATCACTAAGTGATTGCTGATTAACAGTGACAGTTATTATGTATAGGTTAGAACCATTATAGGAGAGTGCCGCATTTATTACGTAATCCTGCCCCCTAACATCATTAAGCAACGCCAGCGCGGCCGTTTTATTGCCATAAACCACTAAGTACGCTGTTGAGTAGTCGTAATTCCTGAAATAATTAATGAGTATGCTTAATCCAATCTTAGCAGGCGTGTTGGGCATTACCTGTACCGGGTCTGTGGTTACTCTAATGTTGGTGATTAAGTAAATAAGTGTTAATATAGTCACTGCCAAGAACACCGCTAATACCGTCTTTGGTCTATGCACAGCAAATCTAGCCATCCTCGATAGGAATGCTGTCCTCAACTCTATGGATTTTGCCCTCAACCCCATAGGCCATAGGACCACATCGCCGAGCACTCTCATTATTTCTGGAAGTATTATGGCGGTAGCTATTATTGTCAGTGATACCGCTATTATGAAGCCAATTCCAATATCCTGGATATAACCATACCTAGATATCACGAAACTACCAAGGCCCAATCCGACTACTGAGGCGCTGGTCAGTATTGTAGGCCTAACCCTGGCCAGTACTACTCCCAGCGCTGAATCCTTGTCAAATCCCTTAATCCTCTCCTCAAGGTATCTACTGAGCATGAGCATGCTATAATCAACACCTATACCAAATATTATTGGGGCTATCATATAGACCGTTAGATAGTACAGCTTGAAGTTCACGGCCCAGCCATACAAAATACCGAGTGAGGCCAGGTACGTTAGTCCTAAAGTTGTCAGTGATATGATGGGGCCTATTAGTGTTCCTAGCATTGATATCATTGTTATGAATACTAAAGTGGCCGTGGTCTTATCGATTATATTGACATCACTGGTAACCATTTTCTCAAGTTCGTAAAGAATAACTCCAGTACTGACAGGATATACCCAGTCCTTCTCTGTGAGTGCGTCATAAACATTATCTACATAACTGCCCGGTAATGTTATGAAGGCTACGGTGTATGTACCGTTCAACAGCCTATTGGTAATGTTATCAGGTAAATCAAGAATGCTTGGCGGTGGGTACTGCCGCATTAATATGTTTATTAAGCTTGAATTTACGTCATTAATCACTGAATCAACAATTGATGTGTCATTGGTACAGGCCAATTGGTATAGGTATGGGATTAATAACGTTGGTGTCTTGTTTAGGTAGTCGTGGATTACCATGAGCCTTAGGAGGTTTATATTAGCGCTTGGTCCTAATAAGATGGCTTGTTGAAGTAGTGATTTATTTATGCCGCTTTCAATTAATAATTGATATATATAGCCCGTAACATTGTTTAGAGAGTTAAGACCTGGGTATTCCCGCTTCATCGTGCTTATGTAATTATTGATTAATATGCCGGTGATGTTCTCGGTGATTAGTTGGTACGGTGTTGGCTTATTACCCAACATATTCTCTAGTTGTGTGTACGTCTCATTGGCTAGTTCGTATATGTATGGGTCATATCCATATTCATTCACGTATTTCCTAGTTGTCAATATAAATAATGATTCAAGGGTTGAGTTGGGGTATTGTGCTATGTAGTACTCCGTTATTTCATAGTACAGTAGTTGGTCGTAGTTTATTGTCGCATTAAGACTGCTCTCAATGTTGCTTGTTATGTTGTGAACCTCCGTATAGTATTCCCTATTTAATGCCAATATTGATGAGCACTGATTATTTAGGGACCAGTAAAGGCTCCATGTACTCTCCGTAATGTTGCTCATAATCTTATTAACGGCATTCTCCATCGACTTATTGTAATTTGAGTAAACATTATCATACACGGTCACGAGGTCCGTTATTGACGTATTTGGTGCATCTACGGCCTTTACGGCATTATTCACGTAATTTAACCTATCAATAATATTACCTGTGCCATTGCCGCTTAGTTTAATTACAACAATGAGCGTAGTCTCATTTGAAGTACCTATGTATTTATTGACGATATTACTCACTAGGACAGGCTCTATATTGCTGGGCATTAATTGTGTCTCATCATATGTTAAGACGCCGAAAACCCTCCCTGAGTAGTATGCTAGGTAAATCATTATCAACAGCCATGCCACAACTGCCAGTACCCTAACCTTAGATGTCATTTTCCCAGAAGGGAAGACATTTAACCTGGATTAAATACCATTTCCTGTGGAAAATAGGGAAGTTGTTAGGCTCGTAGGTGTTAGCAAGAGGTATTACCTGAGCAGCAGTGTCTACGTGGATGCGCTGATAGACATAAATCTTGGCGTTAGGAGTGGGGAGATAGCGATAGTCATGGGGCCCAGCGGCTCTGGGAAGACAACGCTCATGAACATAATGGGTACCCTGGATAAGCCAACGAGTGGTAGGGTGATAATAGATGGCGTTGATGTTACTGACGCGGATGAGGACTATCTATCCCGGTTCAGACTTGAGAGGCTGGGGTTTGTGTTTCAGCAATATAACTTGATTTCTCAATTAACGGCTCTTGAGAATGTGATGTTACCCATGCTATTGACCGGTAGGTATACTAAGGATGAGGCTAGGGAGAAGGCTAGGCTCCTCCTCGACCTTGTGGGTGTTGCTGATTTCATGAATAATAGGCCGAACCAACTAAGTGGTGGTCAGCAGCAGAGGGTTGCCATTGCCAGGGCTTTGGCTAATGACCCGTCCTTCATAATAATGGATGAGCCCACGGGCTCCATAGACCTAGCCAGCTCTTACCTCATCCTAGACCTGGTTAGGCTTCTGAATAGGGCTTTGGGCGTCACCTTCGTTATTGCCACCCATAATATGGAGGTTGCATCCATCGGTAGTAGGATCATTTACTTGAGGGGTGGTAGGATAGTTGAGGAAAGCGATCTTAAGAGGATTAGGGAGGAGTTCAGTAAGTTAAGGGTTGATCCGGCTGTGGTAATTAAATCATACGCCAGAATACTGGATCTTGAGGAAAGGAGGTTAAGGAGACTCGGCCTTGATGTATCTGAGGTGGAGAGGAGGAGGGCTTTCATTGATGAGATTTTGAAAGGTGGTAGTGAATAGGTTTAATTAGGTTGGGTGCGTATGTGGAATAATGATGATTAGGTACATAGCAGTATTTGCGATAATTACTATATTAATGATTAGTGGTATTGCTTATGCTAATAGCACAGTGAGTGCATACTTTACCATTAATTACGTAACATACCTAAACCCAAACGGCCAAGCAACTAATTACTACGTTGAGTACCTACTTACACTATACAATAATGGACCATACCAAGTACCACTCAATGTATCTATGAGGGTTCCTCAATACTCGAGTATACTCTACGTATCGCCCTCAACGGCCACAATAAGTAATAATGTGGTAACCTGGACAGTAACATTGCAACCATACTCCGAGGAGACGCTGGAGGTTAGGTTTCAACCTGTCTATACGGTACTGCCAATAGCCTCGTTAAACTATGAGGTCCTTGTTAATGGGACTACCATAAACTCAACAGTGATCAATGGTGGCATTGGCACAAGCATCAGGTTGAGAACTAATGTCACGAACCTAATACCATTCCCTGTAATGACCACAATATCACTAACAAGGCAGTCGGGCTTGTTCTATGAGTACAACGTCACACCCACAATATCCCAAAACATACTGGGTTACGAGGTGGATTACTGGCTATTTAGTACCAGCAACAGTACGTCGATGGTACTTACCATGGTTGTTGAGAATATGGGCCCATGGCATAGTGTGAGGGTTAATCCAATAAATGTTCAGGTTAGTATTGACTTAAATCAATCAATAGACTCACTAACAAGTGCTATTCATGAATTAAATACCACAATTAACCGACTAAGGGCCTTGTCAAGCTCGATAGTTAATGCATCTTACACCGCCAGTAATTATACGGGGCAATTCCTACAATTAATAGGCCTTCTTAACCAAACAGCCAACATACTGGGTGCATCAGCATACCTAATAAACTCAACATTACTCGTTGAGAGTCTCCTTCAGGCACAGCTAATTGAGTTGAAAATGGCCCTCATGGCCGAGGGACAGGTACTTAATGCCGAATCAACCGTAATATCTCAACTAAGGGGCTCCATAAGTCCGATAGTCAGTAATGAGCAGTCATACCTAAGCACATTAAATACGTTGAAGGAAAACTTAATACAAATCGAGAATTCCACAAACAACAGTACATTAGCCGCCGAAATAAACAATACCATAGACACGATTAATCAAATCGAAAACGCGCTAATAACGTTATCTCAAGTGTATAGTAACCTTGGGACCGTGCAGAGTGAACTCTCATCCACACAAGCACAGGTCAGCCAGGCAACACAGGGCTTGAACTACGCAATATCAGCCGCTAACGAAAGCGAGACATTAATAATTACCATATCGAGAAACCTGTACTCATTACATAATGAATTACTTAACCTAACGAACCAACTATTATATACATACCTAGGCATGGCATCCTACCAGGCGAAGGCATATTCATACCTAGCTCAGGTGAGTGGTTATGAGGGTGAGCTTGAAGGCATGATTATGGAGGATGAGGTTAAGAGGGCCGTATTAAGCGAGTTGGCGAATCAGTACCTTGGTCTGCTAAGTATAAATAGTAGTAACGTTTCTATTGACGTAACCATTGAGGAGACATTTATAATAAACATGCCATCCATAGTCAATACACAATACCTATTACAATTACTCAACACTACAGGAACTGCGCCGAGTAACAAATCAACGACTCACGGCATAATAGGTATTACCATAAACAATTACCTATTATTAACATTGGGTATTACGGTCCTCGCCGCACTAGTAATTTTACTATTGGTTATGAAGAGAGTGCGTTGATTCTAGGTATTGAATAAATCATTGCCTTGGCACTATTATTTTTAATAGAAGAGCCCCATGAATTTAAATAGAGGTATTTTATGACATGCCTTTGTGACCAATGATCATAACTATGATTATATAAGTATCGAGGAGAATGTAAGGGAGTTAATACGCTTCCTTGGTGATCAACCAGATAGACCGGGGTTAAAGGAGACGCCCAGGAGGTTTGTTAACGCTCTTCTTGAGTTGACCCGCGGCCTGAGGGAACCTGCTCCCGAAATAAAGTTCTTTCCAATGGAGGGTGAGAAGTACGTTGGTCGTATAAGCGTCAATGATATTAGGTTCACGTCAATATGCGAACACCACCTATTGCCAATAATAGGTACAGCGACTATAGTGTATGAGCCACTCAACAGTGAGGTTCCAGGGCTTAGTAAGGTTGCTAGATACGTGAAGTGGCTTGCAGCTAGACCGACGCTTCAGGAGAGGTTCACAAGCAGGTTGGCGAATGAGCTCAGGAGCCTTCTTAATGCTAGGTATGTCTATGTGAAGGTGTGTGCTCTGCACATGTGCGCAATGATTAGGGGTGTTAAGGATGAGGATATGTACATGGTCACTGATTCCTGGTCTGGCGATATAAGTAATGAAGAGCTTCAAGAATTAAGGCGGAATACCCATTGCAGGGTTCCTAAAATCGTATTAGCTAAGGATTATTAAGAGGTTATCCGCAGATTAATACGTAACAATGCACATCGTAGAACACGTCGAATTAAGCACACATGTTCATGCCACGGAGAGCGAACTTAAGGTGGTAAAGGCATTGCTGAACCTAGTACCTCCTGAGTTGAGGGATAACGTCAAGGTACAAAGTAATGAGGGTCAGGGACACTTCGGCAATGATATAAAGACGGTGAAGGTGCAGTTTAAGGGCGACGAGTCACTTCACGTGGTTAAGTACATACTCACATCGATGGATCAACTCGATAGAGAGATAATACTGGTGAGCATAGGTAGTAGGTTTGAGGATGGCAGGTTGTATCTAAGATTCAATAAGCAATTAGCCTATAGTGGCGTTGTGAGGCTCGACGATGGTGATGACGTGATAAAGGTTATTGTGAAGTTCAACCACTGGGCGGTGAAGGGTGAAGGTATTGAGAATTTGATAAGACGAATAATAGGCAGCCTCACTGCCTAGGCAGTGTTACGGCACCCATAGACGCTGAGGAAACAAGCGAGGCATATTTAGCCAATAAACCCCTCGTATACCTCGGAGGCAATGGCTGCCAATTCTTCAACCTCCTCCTAATCTCCTCCTCAGGAAGCAACAACTCTAAACGCCCATTCTCCACATCAATTAGTATCCTGTCCCCATCCTCAACGATAGCTATTGGCCCTCCAACGGCGGCCTCAGGGGCCACGTGACCAACCATAAGACCGCGGGTAGCACCACTAAACCTACCATCAGTGACTAAGGCCACATCCTTACCCAAGCCGGCACCAACAATTGCCGCAGTGACCCTAAGCATCTCCGGCATACCTGGACCGCCCTTAGGGCCCTCGTACCTAATAACAACAACATCGCCAGGCCTAATCTCGCCACGCCTAATCGCCTGAAATGCATCCTCCTCACTATTGAACGGTCTAGCCCTACCCTCAAACCTCATGATGTCAGTGGCAGCAACCTTAATAACAGCGCCCTCGGGAGCCAACGAGCCCTTTAAAATCCTAATTCCACCCCAAGGCTTTATCGGCGTGCTCACATCCCTAACTATGTGTTCATGCTTTACATTAGGAAATCTATAATCCCTAAGGTTCTCCTCCACGGTCTTCCCGGTGATCGTCAGAGCTTTACCATTTAATAAACCAGCCTTTAACAACTTAAGCATCACTAAGGGCACGCCACCAACAGCGTCCAGATCGGCCATGACATAATCACCGCCAGGCCTTAAACTCGCTATGTAGGGCACCCTTCTTGATATTCTGTCAAAGTCATCCAGGGTTAACTTAACACCGGCCTCATAGGCAATAGCCAATAGGTGCAGTATGGCATTCGTTGAACCACCCATAGCCATTAACACGGTTATTGCATTCTCAAAGGCCTCATAAGTCATGACGTCCCTAGGCTTAATACCAAGCTCCATCACATTCATAAGGGCGACACCGCTCTCCACGGCATACATAACCCTCCTAGCAGACGTGGCCGGTGGAGACGCACTACCAGGCAATGCCATACCAAGGGCCTCGGCTATCGCGGCCATGGTATTGGCCGTGAACATGCCGGCGCATGTACCATAGGTTGGGTGAGCCCTCTTCTCAATCTCGTATAGTTCATCCTCGGTTATCTTACCTGCCAAGTATGCTCCAACAGCCTCGTGAACATCCTCAATCGTTAACTTCAAATTCCCATAGAAACCAGGCTCCGCAGTACCACCGTATAGGTACACGGCAGGTATGTTCAATCTAGCCATCGCCATCAAAATACCTGGTGTCGTCTTATCGCAGCCACCAATGCCGACAAACCCATCAAATGCATGGGCATTGATCTGTGCCTCTATGGTATCCGCAATAACCTCCCTGCTCACTAGGCTATACCTCATTCCCTCAGTACCCATACCGATGTTGTCATTTACGACAATGGTAGGTACAGTCAATGGCGAACCACCGCCTCTCCTAACACCCTCCTTGACATGGGTAGCCAATTGCAACGTATGTATATTGCACGGACCAGCCTCACTCCAAGCAGCAACGACAGCAACCAATGGCTTACCAATATCATCATCACTAAACCCTATAGACCTTAGGAAGGCCCTGTGCGGGGCATTTAGAAGGCCTTCATACCTATCCTTACTCTGTAGCTTGATCTTAACCATATTGAGACTATATACTCAACACCCCTATTAATCCATTACTACTTACGGCGTTAAAAGCACGCATTAAGTGGAGGATTTAAGCAATAATGCTTTAATACGTGTATCAATCAGTCATAAATGTATGTCATTCTCACTGACAAGCCCAGCCTTTAAGTACGGTGAGAGAATACCCAAGAAATACACCTGTGATGATGTGGATATAAGTCCGCCGCTTCAGTGGTCCGGCACACCAGCGGGTACAAAGTCACTGGTATTGATAATGGAGGACCCAGACGCACCCATCGGAGTCTTTACACACTGGGTTCTTTACAACATACCTCCCGACAGGACTGAGCTTCCTGAGAATGTACCTAAGTCACCGGTGGTCGAGGGGGTGGGTATTCAGGGAGTTAATGATTTTGGTAGGGTTGGTTATGGCGGGCCTTGCCCACCACGTGGTCATAGGCCTCATAGGTATTTCTTCAGACTATATGCGTTAAATACCGTGCCTAATATTAAACAGAGAGCCACTAAGGATGAGGTTTTAAGGATAATAAAGAATAGCATAATAGGTACCGCCGAATACATGGGTGTCTACTCGAGATAACCATCTCGGGGTTAAAACCACAGTTTTAAAACCTATGATTCTGAGAGGAACCTCCACGATAGTGTGATTCCCAGGGCCGAGAATATTACGGCAAAGGTTAGTAAATAAGTAAAATCAAGCAGCAGACTATGCCCAGCGACTCCCAGTAGTAATTGTCTATTTATATCGTTGACGTAGGTTAACGGATTAACATAGGCTATGGGCTTAAGCCACCAGGGCATTGATTTTACGGGATAGAATGAATTACTCGCAAACATTAGTGGCATATTTAGCAGATTCATTATTGCCATTTGGGATTCCCAGGATGTAGATCGTAAGGCGAGGGTCACGAACAGTGAGGCGAATCCCATGGACATGAGGGCCAATGCTGCATATGCACCTAGCACATCCAGTGGATTTAGGTTTGGGTTTAGCTTCATGCCAAGTAGTATGGCTATTATGAGGACTATACTAGACTGGACTAGGGACCTTATCATGGAATTTAGTACCTTAGCCATCACAATATTACCCCTGGGCACGGGTGTCGTTAACAACTTACCTAAAACGCCAAGCCTCCTATCCCAAACAATACTCATCCCACTCTGCAGTGAGGTGAATAGCGTTATGAATGAGAGCATTCCAACGGCTAAGAATGAGAAGTAATCCGTAGTACCGAAATTAGCCCTAAGAACCTCAGAGGCTATCTCATCAATTACCTGCTTCGGTATGTTTAAACCAGGTATATTCAATCCATTAGTGAACATGGCTGCGAAATTCATAGACTTACCAAAGAAGGCGAGCCAGACTATGGGTTGTATAAGCGATATTATCAATATGACAGGTACCTTATACCACTTAGCCAATTCACGATTCGTCAGAGCCCAGAGCCCATGTAGAGGGTGTAGACGAGATACCACGCTCGTCACCTCCTGGCCCTCGAGATAGTCCTTCTAAACCTCATGAAGTCCTCACTCGTGCCCTCCTCATCCCTGAGCCTTCTACCTGTATATTCGAGGAATACCTCGTCCATTGTTGGCTCCTTGATCGTTATGCTCGTAGCCCTAATGCTTAATTTATTAAGTGCCTCCAGTATTATTGGCGCCGCCGTACTCCCATTCCTAACCTTAAACATTATAGTATTCCCATTCACAGCAACACCGGAAACACCGTCTATGCCCTCAATGACTTTCCTGGCCGTATTGACGTCGCCAGCGACCTCGATTGTGATTACATCCCCACCAACCTTTTCCTTCAGTTCCTTAGGGGTGCCAATTGCCAGTATCTTCCCATGATCAATTATCGCAATACGTTCAGCGTATTGATCAGCCTCCTCCAGGTAATGCGTAGTCATGAATATGGTAGTGCCATACTGCCTCCTAAGCCTATACACATATTCCCAAATGGCAGCCCTAGTCTGGGCATCAAGACCTAACGTGGGCTCATCTAAAAACAATATGGCTGGCCTATTTATCAACCCCATAGCAATTTCAAGCCTCCTCCTCATGCCACCAGAGTACGTCTCAACCTTCCTATCAGCAGCATAAGACAGCTCAACCATATCAAGCAACTCAGCAGCCCTCTCCTTGGCTTCTCTCTTAGGTATCCCATATAAGGCCGCAATAAGCATCAAATTCTCCCAACCTGTTAAATCCTCATCAGCGGTATATTCCTGAGGAACTGTACCTATGCTCTCCCTAACCTTCGCTGGTTGTTTAATTATGTCAAATCCGTTAACTATGGCCGTGCCCTCACTAGGTCTTGTTACCGTAGTCAGCATCTTTATTGTTGTTGTCTTGCCAGCGCCGTTTGGGCCTAAGAAAGCAAATACTTCGCCATAATACACCTCAAAGTTTATGTGGTCAACGGCGGTGAAATTTCCATAACGCTTTGTAAGGTTGATGGCCTTAATGGCGAC
Organism: Vulcanisaeta sp.; assembly: GCA_023256215.1. Classification (GTDB taxonomy): domain Archaea; phylum Thermoproteota; class Thermoprotei; order Thermoproteales; family Thermocladiaceae; genus Vulcanisaeta. The sequence continues at coordinate 13,645 of JAGDXB010000014.1, forward strand.
TTCCATAATAGCCGTGGCACTTATTCACAGCCTTTATATAAATCTTTCTCTAAACCGATATCGGATTATCGAATCAACTTCGTGCTTTCTTCATAATCTCCATTATGTTTGGTACAAAGCTATCCAATGTTATGTGCGGTATGAATTGCCTAATGTATTCAAAGGCATTCACTATCGGCCAGTTTACGTTGTTACCATCATTACCCCTCAATTCTATGTATCCTGCCCTCCATAGCGCCGTTAATGCGTCGGCATATATCTTCCTAACCCTAATCGCCTCCTGTGCGGCATCCACTTCCTTGGGCATTGCTTTCATCGCTATCTTGATGTTTCGTATCATTAACTCAAGATCATCTGGTGTGTAGTTATTCTTTATTACGGGACAGAGACTTGATATTACAAATTCCACATTAAAATCCACAACCTTTAGTTCTGGGTCTATTATATACCTAATTACCCTGGGTAGGTATGGAAATGATCTGCATGTTAATGGCTTATAGAGCGAGTGAACACTGCAGGTCTTATTGTATGGATCTAGAAAAGGACATATGCCTTTACTGTTTAATTGCATTAGGTATGATAGGGCTATCCTAACGCCATTCTTGATATCGGTTATCACATAGCCAGGCTTAAACACTAGGTCCGTTATGTCCAGCTCCTCGGCTAATCTACTCAGTATTATCACCTCGTGTGGAAATACCGTCACTGGCGATATTGTGCAGCAATAGCCGCAATTCGGCATGCACCTAAATGGCGTTACCACGTTTTCCGTTTCTCCAGCGTAATTAAATTATTTTCTTCTCAAATTCACGTGCATGAAGCTATCAGGTGAGGTATTAATAGTACCTCCTTCAGTCTCCTAACACCATAGGCCCTACACCTAATGAACTCCGCAGGGCTGCCACCACTTATTAACCTACCCTCCCTATCAATGAAGACGCCGATTATGTCGTCAAGCATGGCGCCCAGCAAGTCCTCCTTAAACCCATCACCAACGTGGATTGCTATATCCGGCTCAGCGCCATGTGTCAATAATGAGTATGCACGCTCAAAGATTGCTGGGTGGGGCTTTGCCCTACCAACCTCATCGGCGTATACCTGAACATCAATGTGCCTACTTAAGCCATACTTATCGAGGAGTTTCCTCGTTACTGAGCTGCTCCAGAATATTACGTTGGATATTACACCGACCATGAAACCATCACTCTTCATCTCCATAAGTACGTATTGGGCATCCTCATTGACCTTCACATTCTTAGACTCAAGCAACGTATTTGCTATTATATTGGCCACGTCCATAACCATCCTCTCCGTTAATCCCACGTTATACTTCCTCAATAATCTCTCTAGGAATGTCCTCACATTATCCATGGGCGGTACATAGACCATCTCAGTAACTCTCCTAAGTCTAATCTCCCTATCAAGTCCCATGTACGTTTCGTACACATGGTCAAAGTGAGCCTCAATATCCATTGACTTCAAATATCTAGTTACATTGCTCGCTATCTCCTCTATTAGTTCCTTACCGTAGTTTATCAACGTATTGTAGGCATCGAAGGTTATAACCTTCAAGCTCATTGAGTAGCTATATCATTATTTCGTTTTAAGTATTCCCTTCATTAATTAGGGTTAGTAAAGGTCAAATTTTTAAACTTAGGGTTTAAGTCCGTTGACGGTGCTAAACCTTTGGTTCAAATAACAATAATTAGGTTAATAGGGTATAGGGAATGGACAGAGAGTCTAGGTCCTGATAGGGAGCACGTAATCCAGAGGGTTCAGTCCAAGATTCATGGCGAACTAGTTGATGCATTCTCAAGAAGGGATGCATGGGCTCACCCCTTTAGGTATGATTACCTACTGGCCATAACAAATGGAATTGATAGGGATGAGCTAATTAACATAATTAAGGAGCTTGGTAACTTCAGCCCAGTGCCTCTATCAAGCGGCACCTATGCCAATGAGAATCCTAGAATAGCTGAGAGGGAGGCCTTTCGCCTGACCCTTAGGGCCGGTCCCTGGGAGTCGCTGGTGGGTAGTGTTGATGGTGGTCCTGTGGCTATCGCGCATATAGACCTCATAGATTCCACATCCAGTACTGAGGATACCTCCAGCTATCAATTGTATGAGCATGTATGGAATGTTGTTAATCAGGTTAGGCTTTACCTAGCTCCATATGGTGGCTTAACGCTCTACCTGGGCGGTGATAATATAGTATCGATAATACCACCAACCATTAAAGAGGAGGATCTGAGACCATTGACTAATCTGGTGAATGTCAGGATTGGCGTTGGAATAGCCAGTAGGGGTAGGACGGCTATGAAATTAGCAACTGAGGCTCTTGATGAGCTTAGGTTGCGTAATGAGGATGGGGTATTAATTCTTAGAGAGGATTAATCGAACTTAGGTCTTTTAATGAGCCTTATTTTATTAACGCGACCCTCCTTAATTATCTGCACATAGCCGGCGTTCTCGAGTCTCCTGATGGCTCTCCACAATGTCGCCTTTGGCATATTCAATTTCCTCTGTAAATCAGCTTGGTAGGCCTCGCCACCCATATCCATTAAGGCCTTAAGTACTTCCTTATCCGTTGGATTAAGCCCCTCAACAATTACGGGCTCCACGTTGGGCCCCCTACGCCTAATAACAAATAGGTAAGCAAGTAATACTACAGTTGCTGCAATAACTATCATAATTATGTAGTCTATGTATTGTGAGATAATTGATGGCTTTGGAGTTACATGGCTTATAACCTGTGTTTGATTTCTAATGCCTGTTGTGCTATTGGTGGTGGTCGTAGGGGTGGTTGTCGTGTTACTTGTTATAGTTGGAGCCGTCGGTGCTTCTGGTATGAAGCCCAGTGAGTAATTGCCTGGCGCTAGTTGTAGTATTATTCCGTTGCTCACCCTTGTGAAGTTTGTTATTAGGTTAAGTGGTAACTTCGTTATTAATACATTGTCACTTATGAAGAGGCCTATTGGGTATGGCGATGAGACGTTCATGACCAAATAACCATTTGGTGATGTCATTACGAAGGGTGTGTATTTGATGATGAATGATCCATTACCAAAGACGGGAATTACCAAGTGATCACCTATGAGTAATGCAGGTACTGTTGAGTCACTCGCATTTTTGACAATTATTGGTCCCAGAGGTTCCACAGGTAATGTGACATTAAGCAATGCGACACTTTGTGTTGTTGTTACATTAATATTAACTAATGATCCATTACTCAATAAATAAATCATTACTGATATTAATATTGTAAGCGTCATCATTGGATAATACAATGGGTACCTTAAAAGTTTTATTAATTCACTTTATAAAGGGAAGAGAAATAGAATGAAAAGAAATTAAGGGCAAAAGAAATGAATTTTAGAAATAGGAATACTTATGGTTATTCATCATTAACCGCCATTACCATGACTGCCTTTCTGCCCTTGTTGTCCTTGCCCTTGTCCTTTACCTTGTCCATGCCCATGACCATGCATTAACCAGCCCTTCGCCTCTTGGCCGAATTGTTGTGCCATACTTAGCCAATCATTGAATCCCTTACCGTGCTTAAGCAATTGCAATAACTGTATTTGGGCCGTCTCATTATTCTCTATTAATGGGTATATACCCATTAGCTCCTTAAATAGTTCGTGTAGCTCCTTAACGCTGGTTATATTGAGGCCTGTTATATTTGTTAGCATGCCTAGCTCATGATCTAGCATGGCTAGTTGCGTTAGTGTCTCGTTCAGTGTCATCGAGCCCTTTATTATCTGCTTAACGTAGTGCTCAAGCTCATGCTCAATCCTATTGGCAAACCCGATCTTCTGCTCCGCATAGTACTGACTAGTTATATTACTTATTAATGACTTATACTCACTGAGCAACGCCATTGCCTCAGAATAATTACCGCTCACAAGGGCCTCCTTTAGCTGACTCATTAATGCATAAAGCTCGCTGGCCTGTGTGCTATTCAGTAGGCCCTGCTCCTCAAGTCTCGTTAGGGTCTCATTGAGCAGCATTAACCTATAGGTCAATGTTCTATTCCAGATCTCTGCGTGCTTCTCGAGCACGTACATGTGCACTATGTAATGCCTTAGGTGCACTAGGAATTGAAGGGCTAGTAAACACTCGCCCTTACTAACATAATAACTAGTAATATTCTGTAGCACAGCGGGTGTTAGGTTGAACCCGGTTATATTAAAGGCCGTCATGTTAAACTTTGTTATGTTAAAGCCCGTAAATGTGCCGTTTATCACTGTCATGTTTAGTCCAGTAGCGTTCGTTATCATGAGTGATGTGGCGTTGAACCCACTCATGTTTGCTCCAACTCTCATTAGCCACATATCATCGATGTAGAGATTTGCCTGTATTGCAGTTAGTAATCCGGGTGGGCATGTCGTTACGTTTGTCGTCGTTGTGGAGTTCGTGGTTATTGTGGAGTTTGTGGAGTTGCTAGTTCCTGACGCCAGTAGTGGTTTTGCCGTTATTACTATGGTTAGTATAAGCGTTAGTGCTAGTATTGTTGTTATTGCTATTACTCCCAGGTCCACCGTATTTCTGCTTCCCATAACCATCACCATAACCATAACAATTATTTTTAATAAGGAATTCTCTTGAAAAACAACGTTCTATTCCCATGAAACCAAGTGAAACCTAATAGTAAATTTCTTAACTCTGGCATTGTTGATACGGCTCTTGTGATAGTGCTTATAGACCTGGACGGTACATTACTACCACTTGATGCCTGGGATCCCGTATTCCAGGAGGTAAGTAGGTTAATAGCTGAGAGGGCGAACGTTGAGTGGAGCCAGGTATATAGGGCTGCTAAGGAGCTCAACAAGGCATTACTGCGTAGGTTTGATATCAAAGCCTTTGATTGGGACTACATATTCGCTGAGGTTGCGCACAACCTAGGCGTGAATATTAATGTTAGGGTTAATGAAGTACTTATTAAATATGTTCGTGGGTTTAAGCCATATGATGGCGCGATAGAGTTGCTGAAAATGATTAAGGATCTTGGGCATAAAGTTGTGATAGCAACCAATGGGTTATATAGTTATCAATCGATTGTAATTAATGAGTTGGGCTTCTCGAAGTATATTGATAGTATTAGGACGCCTGATATGGTAGGTTGCCCTAAGAATTGCCGTGAATTCTTCGACAATGCGCATGTAATGATTGGTGATAATCCATTGTTCGATGTTTATTACCCATCAATGTTTGGGCTAGTTACTATATTCGTTGGGGATTGGGACAAGAGACTTAACTATGTTAGAGATGTGTGGGGCTTGGATTTATCGGGCATTAAGCCAACCTATTCGTGTAAAAACATTAGTGAGGTTATGCAGGTGATTCCTAGGCTACTTAATGGGTAATTCTTGGTCTTCCTATCTTCATGAAGTAGATGGTTATTATTGTGAAGTCTATTATTATCATTATATGCATTATCGTACAGTAAATGCATATGGCGTGCAGTAGGTAAGTTTCAACGAATATCAGGTATGGCACGACAATTATTCCAATGAATCGCCAATAAAACAATGCATTTATAGAAATATTGGCGAAGGTGGGTGGTCCAAGGTCATAAATGAGCACTAGCATTATGTTTACTATGAACCAAATAGCGGCTAATACATCGAGAGGCACGCCACCTATGTCGGAGTATCTACTTGATAACACAATTTCGCAGTCAATGGTTACCCCTGGGAACGGCGATTTAAATGCTGTACAGAACGGTGGTAGTTGGCGTAGGTAGTAATACGTGTATACCACAATGGAAGAGGCAAATAGGCCTATTGATGAAAATAGGAGCATTAGCGCTAACCACTTACTTGTTAATCTACCCATCGTAAGCCATAGGCATAGGGAAATTTAAATACTAATCTCTCAGGTCGATTATCCATTAAATAATGCGGGTACGACATTTTAATTAATCGGTTAGACAAATAAGGTATTAAAACCTTCAACCTTTCTTCATGAATAATGGCTGAGACAGGCAAGAGGATAATATTTCATGAATTGTTAACACCCGAGGAGGCACTAAATAAGGTATTTAGTATCGTTAAGGTAGAGCCATTGGGCATTGAGACTGTAAGAATTGAGGAGAGTTATGGCAGAGTTTTGGCGAGGGATGTGTATTCCAGGATTGATGTTCCACCATTCGATAGATCAACAATGGATGGCTTTGCCGTGAGGGCTGAGGACACCTTTGGTGCCGATGAGTTGAACCCAGTCAGATTGAGGGTCATTGGTAATGTGGAAACTGGGGCTGAGGAATTACCTAGGGTTAATCCCGGTGAGGCTGTTGAAATAGCCACAGGCGCTCCGATGCCACCCGGCGCTAATGCTGTGGTTATGGTCGAGTATACGAAGAGGTCTGGCAATGAACTGACTATTTACCGTTCAGTGACTCCTGGTGAAAACGTGATGTCTGCGGGTTCTGATGTTATGATGGGAGAGCTCGTGCTTAGGAGGTGCACGGTTATTAGGGAGAGGGAGGTTGGTCTGTTGGCTGCTGTTGGTCTTGATAAGGTCGAGGTTTTTAGGAGACCTAGGGTTGCCATTATATCGACTGGTAACGAGCTAGTTAGCCCAGGAAATACCTTAGGTCCTGGTAAGATATATGACATAAATACGTACACGATATCCCACGCTGTCAGAGCCCTTGGTGCTGAGCCGCTTATCATGGGTATAGTTAAGGATGATTTAAGCGAGATGAGGAATATGATAAACAAGGCCCTAGGCATTAGTGACTTGGTACTACTTTCTGGCGGTACGTCGGCTGGATTGGCCGACTTAACGTATAGGGTCCTCGACGAGATCGGTCCGCCCGGCATCATAGTTCACGGCCTTAAGGTTAAACCTGGAAAACCAACGGTTATAGCCGTGTCTAGAGATGGTAAGCTTGTGGTTGGCTTACCTGGTTACCCAAGCTCCGCATTAATGATATTCAATATAATCGTCAAGCCAATACTTGCTAGAATGCTCTGCATGGGTATTGATGAGACGAAGATAAGGGCTAAACTTGCGATAAGGGCTGATGGTGCCAGGGGTAGGAGGGCGCTTTATCCGGTTGGTCTTGTGGATACTGGGCATGGTATTGTTGCTTATCCATTGCCGGCAGAGTCTGGCGCAATAAGTACCCTGGCCTTTGCTGATGGTTATATGGTTATTCCCGAGACCGTGGAGTACCTAGAGAGTGGCGATGAGGTTGAGGTAACATTGTTTACACATCAATACATGCCGGCCAACCTATACATAATCGGTAGTCATGATATTGGGCTTGACGTGTTGATACCAATGCTCCCAGGCTTTGTTAGGGCTAGGGTTATCAACGTCGGCTCAATGGGTGGGTTATACGCCGTGAAGCGTGGTGAGGCTGATGTGGCCGGGCTCCACCTAGTTGATGAGGAAACTGGCCAGTATAATGTGCCATACATGGTGAAGTACAGCGTCAATAATGCAGTGTTGGTAAGGGGTTACCTCAGGGAGCAGGGATTAATAGTGCCCAGGGGAAATCCAAAGAATATCAGGGGTATAGAGGATTTGCTTAAGGACGGTATTAGAATAGTTAATAGAAATAAGGGTGCTGGTACGAGATTCTTACTCGACATGAAGCTCAAGGAAATAGCCTCAAAAATGGGTGTTAAGTTCGAGGAATTGGTGAGGAAGGTGAATGGTTACTACTATGAGGTTAAGACCCACACGGCCGTCGCGGCTGCCGTAGCCCAGGGAAAGGCTGATGCCGGCGTTGGCATTAGGGCTGCGGCTGCGATGTATGGTCTCGACTTCATACCACTTGGCTGGGAGAGCTATGACTTCGCAATACCCATTAATAGGCTTGAGAAGGATAGTGTTAAGGCATTCCTCAACATGCTGAGGAGTAGCGAGTTTAGGGATGCCCTCAGTAAATTACCTGGTTATAAGGTTCCCAATGACATCGGTGAAGTTATTTGGAGGGGACAATAATTTTCATTTTTAATTTAATACAATAATTATTACTTAATGGGTAGCCTATCTACGAAGTAAACTTTCCTAAGTTTCTCGTAAAACGCTACACTGGAGTTTACGAAATCAATCAATTCCTTGTCAGACACCTTACCCCTATATTCATCATGCAGTACTACGTAGGCCACGGGTAATTAACCAATGCTTGGTTCCTCGGCTTGCTCACCGGTTACATAGGTCTCCTTAACGGCTGGGTGTCTCATTAATATTATTTCTAGGTCACGTGGGAATATTGGGAGCGCTATTACTTCCAACAACGCAGCTGGGGGCTCTACCAAAGGTTTGGCGTACCGCTTGTACAGTTCTACGGCTTAACTGAGGCATACGTACTCACAGTACAGCCAATTAAGTACAAGGACATAACCAGTACAGTCGACTTAGCAATACCTGGTGCTGAGTTGAAGATTGTTGATCCAAATTAAGCCAAGAACCTCCCTTAATTTTATACCCTGCTGCTTAATCTCATCTAATAATGTCATGCATATGATATGTCGAGTAATCTTATAAGAATTATCATTAGATTATGTCTCATTAAATCAATATGCCATTTCATTTCATGGAATAATGGGAATATTGATAATCCTTACAGGAATTCTCTAATTAAATTAGTTATTCATTTTTTGGAATTACTTGTTATATAGACAAATAAGTATTTAAGTGAAGAGATGCCGTGGGTATTAATGATTATTGATATCGTTAGGCTTTTTATTAGGCTTAGGGCGTATTGGGTATCGATTAGGGGTCTTAGGGAGTTTATTGATGATTATCCATTTGATGAAATAGCCTTTAAGGCCATCAAGGGCCGGGACGCAGTTTATCCATTTGGTGAAGTGGCTAGTTATGGTTCCGCAGTACTTGGTTCTGGGATCTATGATAGGAGGGGTTTTCCGCGGTTTAAAACGCTTGATGATTCAGTGATACTGCTTCCACCCGCCTTCACGCCTAAGAGGCTCGAGAAGATGGCTGAGCTTCTCAGAGAACCGACGTTCATGGATGTAAATCTTGAGGGTGAGTTGGGTGGTTTTAAGGTCTCTATGCCGGTCGTTGTGGGTTCCATGGGCTCTACGGCAATCGCCAGTAGGTTCAGCCTTGATATTGCCAGGGCGGCTGCCAAGGCTGGCATTGTCATGGGTATTGGGGAGAACGTAGCCACGGTCAGGGGTTACTCAAGGAGGTACACCAGGGGCCACCCAAGCTTTAAGGAGAGGTTAATGGCGTATTTAACGAACGTTGATAAGTATGGCGGTGTGATTATTCAGCAGAACGTTGAGGATGCCTATGATGAGCTTTGGAATAAGGTGTATAGTGATAAGGATGTGGAACCATACATAGAGGAGGGCTTGATAGGCTTTGAGATTAAGATGGGGCAAGGAGCCAAGCCCGGGCTTGGTGGTGTGATTAAGATTCCGAAGGAGGAGGCAATTAGGCTTAAGGCTAAGTATCACTTTGAGGTTGATCCTGAGATGGTCAAGGATAAGTTCATTACGAGGTACTCAGTGCCGGGTACATACACTGAGGATATTCTTAGGGGTATGATCAGGTTCATGAAGACCGCATACCCAAGGGCAAGGATATGGATCAAGCTTGGTCCTTATAGGGATGTTGATAGAGTGATCAGTATTGCCCATGAGGAGGGTGCTCATGCAGTCGTGATTGATGGGAAGGAGGGAGGCACTGGGATGGCACCTTCAGTGGCCATGAAGAACCTGGGTTACCCAACCATTGTGGCTCTTAAGAAGATACGTGATGCCAGGAGGTTGGGAATAACCAATATATCCTTACTGCTCGCGGGTAGGCTCTATAATGGTTCCCATATTGTTAAGGCTATTGCCCTGGGCGCCAGTGGTGCTTACATGGCTAGGCCATTCTTGATAGCGGCGATGGTTAAGGGCGAGAGGGGTGTTACGAATTACATAGAGGCCATTAAAGAGGAGATACAGATGTTGGTATCAGCATTGGGTAAGTATGACGTTAAGGAGTTGGGCATTGAGGATGTCGCTGCCCTTGATAGGGATATTGCTGAGATGTTTGATATACCGTATGTGTATTCACGTTCGTTCTAATCAATGGTCTAATTTATTAAGGGCTTGATTATGTAGGATTTTATCGTGAATCTGAGGGCGTTGGTTAAGCTTTCGAGGATTGAACATGGCGCACTAACGAGTTTGATAGTCGTTGCGTCCTACATAGTATCTAATGGTAGAAACCCAATATCTGCAACCCTGCTTTTCCTATCATCATTACTTACCGAGATATTTCTTTTCGCCACAAACGATATCTACAATATTGAGGAGGATAGGATAAACAGACCTGATGCGCCACTTGTGCGTGGTGATGTTACCATAATGGAGGCCTGGTCACTCTCAATAATCTCGGTGCTGATCTCAATAATTCTCAATATAATAGGTGTGATAATGAACTACCTGGCACCCTGGAGCCTACTGGTGCTGATAATGGCTATAATCCTCGGCTTCTCCTATAACTACGGGTTAAAGAGGGTTATTATGATAAATAACATCCTCGTCTCACTGACATCATCATTAACATTCATATACGGTTATTACGCAGTCTCATCAACACCACCAATCCTAAACCTACCCTACATTCTCTTCATCACCTCATTCTTAGCAACAATGGGTAGAGAGTTGGTAAAGGGTGTCCTTGATGTACCTGGTGATACAAAGGCCGGTGTCAGGACTGTAGCCAATACCTACGGCGTTAGAGTTGCGATAATCATGGCCGTAGCATTCACATTAATTGCGGTGGCAATATCACCATTCATAATAATTCTCTCAATAGGCGAGTTACCAGGACTTGTACTTTCTGCGGGGGTTATTTTGACGGATATCATATTAGTATACATATGCATAATGATTCTCACTAGGAATGATTATGCGGGTAAGTTCAGGGTGAGGGCTTTGGGTGCTATGTCCATAACAATAATTGCATACCTATTCTTTGCATTATTATTATTGGTTAGGTGAAAAAGGATTAGATCCCAAGGACGCTCCTGAGGATTGCTAAGTAATTAACCTCCTTAGCCCTTACCTCCTTTAACGACGGTATCTCGATAAGCATCGGTTTTCTCATCTTCATCCTCATTTTGTCAAAATCCTCCCTAACCTTATCCACCAAGTTGCTCGTTATTAGTATGGCGCCCACGTTCTCCTCTATACTCAATTCCTTAATTATTGAAAGGACATTGTCGTTGTCATTAACAACCCTACCCTCAAATCCAAGCAGCTTAAACGTATACACCGTGTGTTCGTCGCCGAGGACTATGGCACGCACATTAGGAACAAGCACTCCTAATTTATAAGTCTAATTTCACGAAATTACCAGGGCTCCCTCTTCAAGTGAAGTAGGTATGCTATCGTGTTTGTGGCTAGGTGTATTGGTGGCGTTATTATTATGGCTATTACCACATATACCAGGTGTAAGATCTGGGGCTGAAGAAGCCAAAGGACAAGCAATGCCATTAATAGGAAATCAAGTTGGTCAAGCAATGGTGCAGGTGCTCCACGTGGAAGACCAAGTCTTCTCTTGATGAACGCACCCAATAAGTCGCCTAGCAATGCCGCGGCGCACATTAGGAATACGGTGGTGGGTCTCGGTAATTCCTGCGTTAAGTTCACGAAATTAAGTACAACGGCGTAAGTCAACTCTCCCACCACGAACCCAATCAATAGGCCTGTGATGAATCCTTCGTAGGTCTTGCCGTCACCAAAGATCCTCCTACCATCAATGAAATTCTTACCAAGGTCTATTGGTGTCCTCTTCCTAAGTACCTTGCTGGCGACAACTGGGGTTGCATTAGCTACGTAGGGCGGCCATATTATTAGTAACGTAATTATGAGATCCCAAAGTAAATTCACGAAGAATCACTCAAGGCTATGTCTCTTCAATAAGTGCGTTATTGCCGAGTTTTTCGTAATGAATTCCTGACCACACACTAGGCAATAATAAATATCCATACCGCCACGCCTAACAGCGACTACTAAGTGCTCCTTAAGATGCCTAAGGAATGCACCCTCTCCATTTAACTTAGCACCACAGATGTCACAAGTAATGGTTTTACCACCAACGCGGCCGTGCTTACGTAGATGGGTTACGAAGGAGGACGCATCAACCTCAGCTCCGCATTTTGGGCATTTAAGCCTCGGCCTTGGGGCGGCCTTTAGTAACGCATCAACTACCTTATTTGTATCGTCACCCATGTAATCACACAATGGGCATACCACAACCTTTGTTAATGCCTTAACTGCTGTGCTCATAGTCGTCAATCATAGACTCTTTGGCTTTTTAAATTCTAACCACCATGTTTTGGTAATGCAGAGGATAGTGGGTATGGCGATGCCCAGGTGGGATCTGGGTACGATTGGTTATGTGGCTGGTGAGCCTAAGGATATTGAGAAGTCCTATTCCGAGATGTTTTTACGGTGCTACCCGACTACGGTTGATATGACTAGGGAGATGAGTAGTAAGGTTTCTTGCATGTTCAAGGTCCTTAAGATGGGTTTACCTATACAGGCTATTGTGTTTTTTCTCGATCCTTACGGCATTGCCAACGATGTTGGTACTAGGTACGGTATTAATAGGAATTTAGTCCTTAGCAATGTTTATTCATGGTTCATCAATTATATGAGGAGCAATGGATTTATTTCAGACCTAGACCTTGTCGAGGTTGATGAGGAGCTTTCGGCATTGAGTGCTATTATTAAGGCAAGGGTTAATGGCAATGCCAGTGCGATTGCCGGTGTTGTGGCTACTATTGTTATGGTTAAGGGTTTTGATTACCACGGCTCTCCTATAAGGGTGGTAAATGTTAAGGACGATGCTGAGAAATATGTAGAGGGCTTAGTCGCTAGGCATTGATCAGCATTTCCGGCGTATATCATCTCATCAAATAAATGCCTCATCATCATCCAACTGATTCTAACCTTATATTCCTTATAAAGTCTTTTTATGTTATTTAAGGAAGGTGATTCTTAAATAAGGGATAACAATTATCTAAGCTATGGTTGGGGGCACACCAATTAAGGAGAGCGAGATTAAGAATTACCCTTATGAGGAGTGGACAAAGTCATTTCAATACAATGTAACGGCGGGTACTGCCTACTCCAGGTTCCTTGAGGGATTGAGAAATGGGAAGATATATGGTACATACTGCAGTAGGTGTGGTCACGTATTCGTGCCACCAAAGATGTACTGTCCATACTGCTTCAGGCCCATTGATGGTTGGGTTGAAGTTAAGGATGAAGGTACGGTTGTGACCGCCGTAGTCAGCTACATAAGCGGGACCAGAGAACCTCTTAAGGAGCCCAGGGTTGTGGGCGTTATTAAGCTTGATGTTCCAGGTAAGGAATTTAGTGAGCATAGATTTCCTGGCATAATGCATTACCTATGTGTTGACCCGGAGGACGTCAAGGCTATGAAGGTGTTCGGCATGAGGGTTAAGGCCCGGTGGAAACCGGCGGCTCAAAGGATTGGTTCTATACTTGATATTGAGTGCTTTGAGCCCGTGAGGTGATGGGCATGTCCTTCGAAAAGCTTAACATAAATAAGGATATTAGGCATTGGCTTCACACTATAGAGCAGGGATATAGATATACAGCTGGCCCAGTAGGTACGAAGTTCCTGGAGGGTCTCAGGGCTGGCAAATTACTCGCCGGCAAGTGTCCAGTATGCGGTAGGGTTATGATTCCGCCAAAGTCTTTCTGCCAGTATGACTTTGCTGAGATCAAGGAGCTTGTCGAGATCGCGCCGTTGGGTGTTGTTAGGTCGTACACTGTGATTTACGAGGATTCCTACGGCAATAGGTTGTCTAAGCCCGTCATTGTTGGGTTCATAGAGTTTCCAGGTGTTGCTGGCGGTCTCGTGCACTACATAATAAATGTTGAACCCAATAACGTTAGGGTTGGGCTTAAGGTGAAGCCGGTATTTAAGCCGGAGGGCGAGAGGAGGGGTTCGGTAACGGATATTGTTGGTTTTGAACCTGCCTAATCTATGCAGCAAAAATCTTAAAAGGAATTAAGGTTGTGGGCTTTCTGAATGAGTCAGCAACAACGGCGTATACCGGTCTACAAGAAGATACTGCAGGATAAGGTTAAGGAGTGGATGATTAAGGAGTTTCTAAACTACAGGTTGGCTAAGCAGGGCTATGTTGATTCTGACGTGCTCAAGACACCGCTTGGTACCAGGATAATAATCTATGCCGAGAGGCCGAATTGGATTATCGGTAGGAAGGGAGTAATCGTTAAGGAACTCACAGATTTACTAAGTAAGAAGCTTGAGGTTGATAACCCAATTATAGACGTAACCCCGATACAAAACCCAGAACTTAATCCGAAGATCATAGCCAACAGGATTGCGTGGGCGATGACAAAGGGCGTTAAGTTCAGGAGGGCCGGTATGATAGCTGTTAGGCAAATAATGGATGGTGGGGCCAGGGGTACCGAGATAACCATCAGCGGTAAATTAACCAGCGAGAGGTCTAGGTTTGAGAAGTACGTATATGGCGTCATCTATAAGAATGGGTATGATGCAAAGACCAAGATCCAAAGATTCGTAGGCCAAGTACTACTCAAGCCTGGCCTTTATGGCATTGAGGTTAGAATAACGCCACCAATAAGGGTCAGTGACGAATTCCAGATAAAACCGCCAACGAGGGAGGCCGCCGAGGCCCAGGTACAACCAGCGGTTACTGAGGAGGGTGGTGAAGGTGGCAGGCAGACAGAGGCTTAATGCGAAGACCATTAGGAACATGAAGCCTGAGGATAGGGCTAAATTGCTAGATGATCTGAGGAAGGAGTTACTAAGGCTTCAATCGCAGAGGAGTCGAGGTACTCTAGAAAGCCCTGGCAGGGTTAGGGCGATCAGGAGGGCGGTGGCTAGAATATTAACTATAATGAATGAGGAGGCTAAGACCAAGACCGCTAAGTAATACTGATGGTTAATTCATTGTTATTTAAGTTCATAACAACCACTAAGTGTAGGAATAACTCGCTCAATGGTATTAATGGTATCGTCATTGACGAGACGGCAAACACCATTAAGGTATTGACATTAACGGGGTCTGTGAAGACCATAATAAAGGAGGATTGTTGGTTCTACGTCAATGTTGATGGATGTACGTACTTAATCAACGGCCGTAAACTAATTACCAAAGGTAAAGGAAGGAAAACTTTTAAGTTTGTCTAGTAGTCATTGTTTCGTGTCCGAGCAGGAGCTTACTGAGCGATTAATTAATGGCGTTATTGAGAGACTTACTAATGAGATTAATGAGTGGAGTAATAATGTTAGGTTAAGGGCTGAAGCCGAGCTATTTGATAGCGTTAAGTCTATCATTGATAAGTATTCGGGTACGCTCGAGAATATAGATAAGGAACTGAATATGGAGAGGGAATACAAGCTCTATGACGAGACAATGAAAGCAAAGAGGGAAAGGCTAAGTATTATTGATAACGCCTATGCAGAGGTTATTGAGAAGATAAAGGAGAAAATAAGCTCTATGAGGGGTACCGATGATTACAGGAAGTTCCTAAGAAATTCCATACTTTGGGCGTTATCAATAATCGGTTCTAATGATATAGTGATTACTGCTAGTAAGTCGGATAAGGACGTTGTGAAGAGCATAATTACTGAGCTTAACATTAATGCCACAATAAATACTACGAAGGAAAATCTTCTTGGAGTTATTGTTAGTTCAAGCGATGGTTCAATAAAGGTTGACGCAACACTAGACTCGAGATTAAGACTTATGGAGCACCAAATAAAGTCACTATTAACGCAGTTAGCACTTTCAGGATGATTTAACGAGGAATTAATTTTAAATATGCAAATTGTTTTTAAGCACCGTGTCGTTAAGCAAAGGTAAGATAGTATACATAAGCGGGCCTGTGGTTAAGGCAGAATTACCTGGAGCCCTACTTTATGAGTTAGTCTTTGTTGGTGAATTGGGGCTTTTTGGAGAGGTTGTTAGGATTCAGGGAGACATGGCCTTTATACAGGTCTATGAGGAGACCACGGGTTTAAGGCCTGGAGAGCCTGTTGTAAGGACTGGTGAGCCATTAAGCGCTTGGTTAGGGCCTGGAATTTTAAATAGGGTCTATGATGGTGTCCAGCGCCCACTTCAGCTGATATTTGACCTAACGAAAAGACCCTTTGTTGCAAGAGGCATTAACTATGAAAAATCACCACCACTAGACTTCAATAAGAAGTGGAAGTGGATACCAAAGGTTAAGGTTGGCGATGAGGTTGAGGTTGGAGACGTATTGGGTGTTGTCCCGGAGACGCCGCTTGTTGAGCATAGGATACTCTACCCACCAATACATAGGAGGGGTGGTGTCGTTAAGTACATAGCACCGGAGGGTGAGTATACGCTAAATGATGTTATTGCGGAGGTCGAGACGCCGGAGGGTACGGTCGAGGTTAAGATGTGGCATAAATGGCCTGTCAGGAGGCCAAGGCCGTTTAAGGAGAAGCTGCCTCCAGTTGAGCCACTAATCACGGGCATAAGG
Organism: Vulcanisaeta sp.; assembly: GCA_023256215.1. Lineage (GTDB taxonomy): Archaea > Thermoproteota > Thermoprotei > Thermoproteales > Thermocladiaceae > Vulcanisaeta. The sequence goes on from JAGDXB010000014.1 coordinate 30,162, forward strand.
ACCATAGACACGTTATTCCCAATAGCCATCGGAGGTGCGGCCGCAATACCAGGACCCTTTGGAAGCGGGAAGACGGTAACCATAAGGACACTGGCTATGTATAGCCAAGCCAAGCTAGTATTCCCAGTACTCTGCGGTGAGCGTGGTAATGAGGCTGCTGACGCACTTCAAGGCTTACTTAAGTTAGTTGATCCAACCACGGGCAGGCCTTTGATGGAGAGGACCACGATTATTGTTAATACTTCTAACATGCCTGTGGCCGCTAGGGAGGCTAGTATCTACATGGGTGTTACAATTGCTGAGTACTTTAGGGATCAGGGCTATGATGCGTTCTTAATGGCTGATTCAACGAGTAGGTGGGCAGAGGCAATGAGGGAGGTTGCACTTAGAATTGGTGAGATGCCCAGCGAGGAGGGATTCCCGGCATACCTACCGACTAGGTTGGCGGAGTTCTACGAGAGGGCTGGTAGGGTTGTGACGCTTGGTAAGGAGCATAGGCTTGGTTCAGTAACGATAGCAGCCTCCGTTTCACCACCTGGTGGTGATTTCACAGAGCCCGTGACAAGCCATACCCTGAGATTCATAGGTGCCTTCTGGCCTCTTGACGCTAAGCTCGCTTACTCAAGGCATTACCCGGCCATTAATTGGTTGCAGGGGTTCAGTAGGTACGTTGATACTGTGGCCGAGTGGTACCAGAAGAACGTGGCGCCTGACTGGAGGGAGCTTAGGGATGAGGCTGTTAGAATATTGACTAGGGAGGCCGAGCTTCAGGAGGTTGTTAGGATATTGGGTACCGAGGCGCTAAGTGAGCAGGAGAAGCATCTACTTAATGCCGCATTCCTCATTAGGGAGGGCATCCTAAAACAGGATGCTTACCACCCAATCGACGTTAAGTCCCTACCGCCAAAGCAGTACTGGTTGTTGAGGTTAATGATAACATTCTATAGGAAGGGTCTCGAGGCCATAAGTCGCGGAGTACCTGCCTCAGCCCTCAGAGAACTTGATATAGTAAAGAGACTACCGAGACTTAGAATGGAGGTTAAGAACGAGGAGTACCAGAAACTGATTGACTATGAGAAGGAACTAATAAATGCCATAGAAAACCTAACTAAACAATACGAGTCACAAAGAATAGCCAAGGCATAACCGTTCTGTTCAATTGTTATCCTTAATTAAACCTATTATTTACTAAGCTAGGCCCTAAGTATGCTGATCAACGATTTTAACACCTGGTAATCATTAGGTCCACAAACCACAATAACTGAATCATTGCAATTAATATTAATGAATCTATTACGTAAGAGTGCGCCAAGCTCTGGGTCCCAATCCTCAAGGTACTTCTCAAGCCTTAGTATTAGGAATTTATTTCCTGAGCACTCATACCTTAGGAACAATGCGGCATCTGCACCATTCTTTATGGCTATATCCCTAAGCCTAACTACATCGCCTTCATTAATATCCTTCTTAACGACTGACATGTAGCATTTCTTACATTCGCAATTGAATAATTTCGCAAAATCGCTGCCTTCATCGATTTGGCTTATTCCATAATCGCTTAATAATCTTAGTAGTAATTCCTCACCTTTGCTCGTTAATTCGGCACCGCCTTTTAATGATCTGATTGCCCCTTGATCTCTCAATTCGTTGAGAATTCTCCTAACAACGCCCTCGCCTAAACCGGTCATGGAGCTTATGGAGTACCTACCCATCCTTCCATGCCTCTTGAGCGTCAATAATACTGTTAATGCCTCAATGGACATCTAATTAAAACTGTGAATAGCCGAAAATAAGTTTTCTCCTTAAATATTCAGGGCTAACGCTTATTAATCCTCTATATAGCTATGCCTGGTGACCATTATCTGCCCAGTAAGGGCGCTTATGTAAACTCGAAGGAGCTACCAATAATAGTATATAACACAGCGTCGAAAAGCCTCGAGAAAATAACCCTATTAAGGCCCGGCCTGGTTAGGATTTACGTATGTGGATTAACGCCCTACGATTCAATGCACGTTGGGCATGCGAGGACTTTTGTGTTTTACGATATATTTAGGAGATATCTTGAGTACCTTGGTCTTGAGGTTAGGTTCGTCACCAACTTCACGGATATTGATGATAAGATAATCAATAGGGCTAAGCAGGAGTTTGGGAGTGACTTAATTAATAGGTGGTATGACGTACCGAGTAGGTACATTAGGGAGTTCTTTGAGGCTATGGATAGGTTATACGTAAAGAGGGCGTATGCCTATCCAAAGGTCACTGAGAATGTTAATGACATGCTTAAGTGGATACAGGAGCTCGTTAATAGGGGTCTAGCCTACGTTAGTCCTGACGGTTCTGTCTACTTCGACATAACGAAGGTTCCTAGGTATGGTGAATTTTCGGGGCAGAAGGTTGAGGAATTGATTGCTGGTGCAAGGGTTGAGCCGGAGCCAGGTAAGAGGAATCCTCTTGATTTTGCACTTTGGAAGTCCTGGAGTGAGGGTGAGCCTTGGTGGAATAGTCCCTGGAGTCCAGGTAGACCTGGTTGGCACCTTGAGTGTGTCGTAATGTCTAGCAAGTACCTGGGTGTCCCGTTTGATATCCATGGTGGTGGTCAAGACCTAATATTTCCACACCATGAGAACGAAATTGCCATAGCCAGGGTCTACTTTGGCATTGATTATTTTGCTAGGTATTGGATTCACGTGGGTCTTGTGACGATTAGAGGCCAAAAAATGAGTAAGTCCCTGGGTAATATAATACCCATAATGGATGTGCTGAGAAGGTATGACGGTGAAGTTTTGAGGCTTTATTACGCAATGACCCAGTATAGAAAGCCCATGGATTTCGACCCTGACGCCCTTGATCAGATTAGGAACACATTAATGAGCATTTACGCGGCATATGATGAATTAATGGAGGCGATCAACGAGGCACCCGAGAGGGGTGATAAGGATGAGGAGTTGATTAGCAGGGTAAATAACTATGTCGATTCGTTTGAGGCATCATTAAATAATGATTTAAACACAAGTAATGCCGTGGCATCGCTGATAGAGTTCGCTAGGTACATAACATCCACGGTGATCTATAACGCACAGCACTACTCAAAGGGCGCCCTAACAAATGCACTAACCGCATTTAGTGATTTAGCCAATATAATAGGTGTGCTTAATAGGACGAAGCTACCGCCATCAATGATATCACTAATTAACACCCTGATCAACATTAGGTCCCAATTAAGGGCTAAGAAGATGTTTGATTTAGCCGACGTCATTAGGAATGAATTGAGTAAATTAGGCGTTGTGGTTAGTGATGTTGGTAACAAGACCTACTGGTACATCGACAGAGATAAATTCCTCGCATAACACTTAATACTGAGACTATTATATAATTAATTGTGAGAACAGTATTCCTAAGTAACGGAAGTCTCGCAGCACTTTATGACGAGAATTACTACATAAGGGATCTATACTACCCACTCCTTGGTCAGCATCATCATCACTCATTTGGCGGTAAATTCAAGGTTGGTATTTGGCATGATGGTAAGTTCACGTGGATAGAGAACATAGAAAATAAGGAGATATCGCTTGAAGCATCGCTAGCAAGATTCCACGCACAGTGGGATAACCTGGACATCACTATGGAAGATACTATACTCATACCGCAGCCTGTCCTTGTTCGTCGCGTATTAATAAAGGGGCCGGGCTTTGTAAGGGTTATTTTCTACCATGACTTTAGGCTCAATGGCTATGAGGTTGGTGATACCGCGTTTTATGACCCATCATTAGACGCCGTATTTCATTACAAAGGTACCACATGGTTTGGAATAGCATCTACAAACCCAATCTACGAGTACACCACCGGTAGAAGAGACCTCAATGTCGTGCTCCCTGACTGTGAGGATGGCATACTCAGTAAGAACCCAATAGCCCAGGGCTCCGTGGCCTCAGCAATATCCATAGCTAGCCCCAATTTCTATTACTTCATCGTTGCCGGTGATAGTTATGAAAGGGTTATGAGATTGATAATTGAGCTCAGAGAAAAGAAGAACCTGGAGACCTACTTTGTGAGGTCCACGAATTACTGGAGCAACATAGCGTCAGAGTACAGCGATGACCAACTCGCTGCACAAAGCATTGTAATACTGCTGGGTCACATTGGCATTAACGGTTCAATACCAGCATCCCTCGATACATCTATAATAAAGTTTAACCTGGATACCTATGGATACCTATGGCCTAGGGATGCGGCGTTCGCAGCCATGGCCCTAGACATGGCCGGTTATTATACATTCACGAAGAAGTTCTACAGCCTAGTCTTCAAGCTCTTTGGTAGTGAGGGCTTCCTATTCCAAAAATATAACCCAAGCGGTACCTGGGGGTCAACATGGCATCCCTGGACTATTAGGTCCAGGAAATCCCTCAATATTCAGGAGGATGAGACGGCCACGGTGATCTATGCCTTCTGGCATTACTTCCAAAGGACTAGGGATTATGACTTACTTAGGGAGTCTTATGACGTAATAACGAGGGCTGCGAACTTCATGGTGAACTTTAGAGATGAGAAACTGAAACTACCCCTAGAATCCTTTGACCTGTGGGAGGAGAGGCTTGGTGTTCATACATACACCGTAGCATCAGTATATGCTGGGCTCCTGGCAGCAAGCAACCTGGCTAAGGTTCTTGGTGAGTACGAAAATGCAAACAAGTGGGAGGGAGCTGCCATGGAGGTTCGTGAGGCCATAAGGAATTACCTATTTGATAAGGATAGAGGTATTTTCTATAGGTCTGTGCGCATTGATGATGGCAAAATAACAAGTGTTGATAGAACTGTTGATGCAAGTATAATGGGGATTTTCCTATTTAATGTATTTGATGTTTGGGAACCAATGCTCGAGAGCAGTGTTAAGGTTATTATGGATAAGCTATGGGTTAAAACAATAGGTGGCATTGCACGCTATGAAAATGACTATTACCAGAGGGTTCAGGGAGATTATAGCGGCATCCCTGGAAACCCATGGATAATAACCACCCTATGGGTAGCTCAATACTACGCGGCTAAGGGTGATTATGCTAAGGCCAAGGAGCTGATGGCCTGGGTTAATAAGATTAAGACACCCACGAATTTACTACCTGAACAGGTTGATCCATTCAGGGGATTACCTACATCTGTAACGCCATTGTTATGGAGTCACGCTGAGTATCTAAGGACGTACATAATGATGAAGAAACAGAGCATCTACACGCCCCAATAAATCTCATAAAGCCTCAACCAATAACCACTAACCAACCTATTCCTGCCCAAGACCTCTGTTATTGGAATCCTAACGATATCTCCACCCCTATACGCAACCATCTTCCCATAATCACCCTCCTCAATGGCCGCATACGCCTCGGTAGCAAATCTAATGGCTAAAACCCTATCAAAGGCCGTTGGAGAAGCACCCCTAATTATGTGTCCAGGAATGATGGCCCTAGTCTCTATTCCAGTGATCTTCTCGATGTACTGAGCCAGTTCATTACCAACGCCCCCAAGCCTTGAATGACCAAACTCATCCTTAGGACCACCATACTCCTTAACACCCTCTGAAACAATGACCAAAGCCCACCTCTTGTCCCTATATGCCTCCTTAGTCCTATTGGCGATTACGTTCCAATCGACAGGCTTCTCGGGAATAGCTACGAAATCGGCCATCGTTGCTAAGCCCGCGAATAGAGCTATCCAACCAGCCTCCCTACCCATGACCTCAACAACGCCAACTCTCTCGTGGGAAATTAATGTGGTTTTAAATGACTCAGTAACCTTTATCGCCTCATTAACTGCCGTGTCGAAACCTATCGTGTAGTCGGTACCATAGACATCATTATCTATAGTCTTAGGAACACCAACGACATTGGCCAAACCCCTAGCCTGAGTCTGAGCAGCGGCACCCAGTGTATCATCACCTCCTATAGCCACTATAACGTCTAAACCAAGCTCCTTAAGATTTTTAGCGAATACCTCAGCCCTAGTCTCGTCCTTAAATGGGTTTGTCCTCGATGTCCTTATGAATGTACCTCCTGTAAATGCAAAGTCGAGTAGGTCCTTAGATGAAATTCTCCTAACCTCCCTATCCAGGATACCTCTCCATCCATGGAATACCACGTAGACTTCATGCCTCCTCTCTAATAACTTAGTCAGTGTATACACGGCTATGTTAAGCCCAGGAGCGTCACCGCCGCCCGTGAGTATGCCTATCCTCATCTAGCTCCACCCAGTGTCTCAACAACCTTCTTACCCTCATAGACAATTTCCGAAAGAACCCTGGCAAATTTCAGGGCATCCCTCCTCTGCCACACATTCCTACCAACAGCAATACCAATGGCACCAGCCTCAAGAACCCCCTCAACCTGCCTCAGGAACTCCTCCTCAGTCTTTGTCTTAGGACCACCAGACATTAATACCGGGACCTTACCGGCAACCCTAACCGCCCACGCAAATGTCCCTGGATCACCTGTGTACTTAATCTTCATAGCATCCGCACCAAGCTCAAGGGCAACCCTAGCAGCATAAGCAACTATCTCTGGCGCCGTCTCGTTCGTCACCTTGCCGCCCCTCGGATATGACCAAACAATGAGCGGTATATCAAATTTAACAGCCTCCTTCTTTATCCTAGCCAACTCCTCAAACATCTTCCACTCATAACCACTACCTGGGTATATTGTATAACCCACGGCAGAAGCCCCAAGGCTAACAGCCTCCTCAACAGAGCAATTAGCCACCGATATTGGTTCTCCATTATATAGGCTTGTCTTACCATTCAATTTAACAATCAGTGGCACACTACCGTCATAGTACTTCTCCGCAATACCTCTCTGAAAGACTACTCCGTCAAAGCCAGCCTCACGAGCTAACTTAAGTATGTACTCGGGATTAGCAGAGTCGGGGTTGTCCAGGAAGTCGGTCGGTCCATGCTCAATACCGTGGTCATAAGCAAGTATTATAGACCTACCTCTCCTGGCAAATATCCTAAGGAACTTCTCAATCAAACCGCTCATCAAGAATCATTAATGGCCTGATATTTAATGAAGTATTGTCGAAAATGTATTATTGGGTTTAACCATAATTAAATTATGTACTGGGTATAATGCCCGGGTAATAAGTCCTTAATTGGCTTATTAAATCATCAACCATAAAATTAAGTATCTCAGCACCAACATCAGCCCTTACCAACTCTCTCCTCAAAGTACCAACGATACCCGTAGGACTAACATCCCGAGTCCTAACAACATTAATATTACCACTAATATCCGCATCCACAATCCTATCCCACCTAACCAAATCCCTATTTATCGCAGCAATCAAGGAAGTCTCAACAGCATCAGCATGCCCAAAGGACGGAAAATACCTCTTAACCAGGTTAACGACTCTAGGATTATAGACGTAGTAATGAAGAGCCCTGGGCCTATCATTACTATAGTTCCAGGACTTAACAACAATATTTAGGGCATCCACATTACCACCATGTCCATTAACAAAAACAACGCCAATGGAATTCCACGAAGATATACTCTCCAAAACATCAAGTAAATAACGAATCATACTCTCAAAACGAACCCACGTAGTACCCCTAAAACCAACATGCTCCATTGAAGAACCAACAGCCAAAACAGGAAAAAGCAAAATCCTATCAGGAAACCTCCTCTCCACCTCACCAGCTACATGTTCAGCGATTAGGGAATCCGTACCCAACGGCAGGTGAGGACCATGCTGCTCCACAGAACCTACTGGTATAAGGACTAAGGCATCCCTCGGCAAATCGTCACGAGTAATACCCAAGATTCTCATTGAAAAGTCCAAGAAAACACCAATAATAAAGCATTGCCTAAAATAAAACGCAGACGTAATTAACTAATAAATTTTGGTGCGGCCGCCGGGATTCGAACCCGGGTTCTGCGGCTCGGCAGGCCGCCATCCTAGACCAGGCTAGACTACGGCCGCGAGGTAAACAATGGTGATTGGAAATTTAAGCTTTT
>JAGDXB010000069.1 GCA_023256215.1 Vulcanisaeta sp.
GCTGGTGCTGATGTTAAGGAGCATTTCCCTGAGATGGCTACCGATCTTATAACCTCGTTAGCCCGATTAATCAAGCTCCTGATTAATTACCCGAAACCAACAATATGCGTAATAAATGGCAAGTGCCTAGGTGGAGGTATGGAGTTATTTATATCATGCGACTTCGTGATAGCTACGGACGACGCAGAGCTAGCGGTGCCCGAAATAAAGTTAGCCACATTCCCTCCCTTCGCAATAGCCATTCTGCCTAAGTTAATGAGTCTACATGCCGCATATGAAATAATACTAACAGGAAAAAGTATTAATGCTGAAGAGGCTAAACGATTAGGCATCGTAAATTACGTAACTACCAAACAGAACCTCGAAGATACACTTAACAAATTAATTAATGATATAGTTAGTAATAGCCAGGCAGCCGTAAAATTGGCAAAGAAAGCCATACTGGCATCTCTTGGATTACCTATTAATGATGCCATTGATATTGCATCGTTTATATACTTAAGCGATCTCATAAAGCTTGAAGACTACACTGAAGGGTTAAGGGCATTCTTAGAGAAGAGAAAGCCTGAGTGGAAGAATAGGTAGGATCCTTAATCCTGCTCAAATAAGATAAGTCATGCTTTTATACCTCATACGTAAGTAATCAAGCAATGAATGAACAATCCTTAAGGAGATCATTAGTCGAGATCTTTAGATTAGCATATGCTAAGAGACTTGTTGATTTACTTGGAGGTAATGCTAGTGCCAGGTTAAGTAGTGATAACATATTAATAACACCAACATCGGTCCCAAAGGTTCTCATAAAGCCCCAAAGTATCGTTAAGATTAGGCTCGATGGTACAGTAATCACAGGAGGAAGACCCAGTAGTGAGTGGAGAATGCATGTGGGTATATACAGGGTTAGGGATGATGTTAAATTCATTCTTCATACGCATCCACCAAACATACTTACTCTGACTCAGGCAGGTTTTAAAATAGATCTGACGTTTAGTGAGGCTATTTCCTACGTAGGTAATGTGGCCGAGGTTCCTTACCTAAAGCCAGGCAGCGCAGAATTGGCAGAAGCCGTAAGTAGGGCAATCTCTAGGAAGGATGTGACGGCCGTGATACTTAAGAACCACGGTTTAGTCACGGTCGGTTCAACACCTTATGAAGCTCTTAATAGAGCTGAGGTTCTTGAGAACTTGGCATACATAACATTGATGATGAAATTACTTGGTAAATAGCTTTACAGGTTTACTAAAATTTCGACCTCATCCCCATCCTTCAAATTCAGTGCATCACGTAATTTATAGGGTGATATGACCTCTATTATGTCGGGACCATGATGCGTCCTCTCAATTAGTAATACGGCAGCTGGTAAACCATGTATTATCGCCTTAAAGCATTTAACACCGCCATACGTCCTTAATCCATTACTAAACCCCTCGATGTATATGCCAGGTAGTACGTCGAGATAGAGCCTATACTTCGTGTATTCGGGCTTTAATTTAACGTTTAATGTGCCTGGGTATGGCTTAAAACCAAGCTTCTCCACGAACTGTCTTACATAACCATCAAGGCTCATGTAAAAACTACCCTCTCCCAATCCAGATGTTACTGTTCCCACAAGCCTAACCACGAGTTTCTCATCGAGATAGTACCTAATGGTGTCTATTACAAACCGAAGAGCCTCAGAGGCCTTAGGTGTTAATTTAATCATTAACTGGCCATTGATTGTGGTTTTTACTACGAAGCCATCTTCAACAAGTCTGTTCACCATTTTAAAGACGTTTTGAGGTGTTGTACCTATATCGTTAGCCATGCGCGTTAGGCTGAGTGGTGAGAACTCCTTCTCATTAATGCCATACTTAATAAGTAATATTAAGTATGGTATTTTCCTAAGTGTCTTATAATCCATGCCTAATAACGCGCGGCCTTCCGTACGTTCCATATTATTATCACACTATCGTTAATAACCCATTTATTAGTGCTTTGTTTCTTATTTTTACCTAAATAACAAATTGGTAAATGGGAGTCTTTATGTTTCAATTAGAGGTCAGCGTGAGACAAGGCTCATCATTTTTTAAGTGGCTGCCCTGCATCATCACCTAATAATTCGTTTAAGGAGAATTATTTAAGCCTAAGCTTCCTCCGTTGTCTCCTCGCCCTCCATAACCTCCTCCTTAACCTCCTGCTCGAGTGCCTTAAGTGCTTCCTGGGCATTATCACTTGCCTTCCAGTAAGCTACTTTACCTCTCTTAATCTCCTTGATGAGCCCATCCCTCTGTAGCAGTTTCAACGCGTAAAAGACTTGGCTATGACTTAGGTTCGTCTTCTTAACTATCTCGTTGGTGGGTAGTTCTCCCTCCTTGACTAATAATTCCAGGATCTCCCTCTTTCTTTCTACGATTCTTACAGTTTGTTTGCGGGGCATTGTCTTGAATCCTAACTATTTATTTTTAAAGATTAAGATACCGTCTAAGCTGAGTATTACTGGATAATCTTAATTAAATTCCTGAACCTAAGGTATAGCGCATAGTCTATGTAGGATTTATTCTCGAGGTAATAACTAACAGTCCTCGCCCTATTTACACGCTCAGGAAGCAAATCAGTAGTTACTAAGCTAAAGGCATTGGAACCTGCACCACTACCAAAGGATACCATTAGTATTCTTGAACCTGGCTTCGCATTCTCTAGGATGTTCGCGAGGCCTATCAGTACGGCGCCGTTGTACGTATTACCTATCCTATCAACAACGATACCCAACTTAACCTTCTCAAGTGGTATGCCAAGCATTTGCGCAGCCCTCACTGGGAACCTCGCATTGGGTTGGTGGAAAACAGCATAATCAAAATCGCTTGGTTTAAGCCCGGTAGCCTCCATTAAGGCCTTTGCGGCATTGACAACGTGCCTAAAATATGCAGGCTCTCCCGTGAAGGACTCGCCATGGACCGCATACGGCATGCCATCCCTACGCCAAAAATCTGGCGTATCAGAGTTATACGCATATATATGCTCAATCTCGGCAACCACGCTATCCGCACCTATTATGTACGCAGCAGCACCGCCCGAGACGGTATAGTCTAAGTGCTCTCCCGGCTCTCCATGGCTGTGATCAACACCCACGGCTAGACCGTACTTAATAAACCCGCTTTTCACTAGCCCCGTTGCATTCACTATGGCGTCTGAGCCGGCTTTGCACGCGAACTCCATGTCCACGGCAAAGGACTGTTTTTTCATGCCTAATGCCTCAATGAGTATTGAGGCTATTGGTTTAACGGCGTAAGGTTTCGACTCGGTACCCACGAATACGGAACCAAGCTCCCTCGCATCAATACCTGCCCTCCTTAAGGCGTTTCTGGCAGCCTCCACCGCCATTGTTACCGCATCCTCATCAGGACCACCAACACTCCTTTCCTCAACCCAGTAGAGATCCTTTATTCTTAATGGGTCATCACCCCAAACCCTAGCTATCTCCTTAGTACTTATCCTAAACCTAGGTATGTAAACCCCCCAACCAACAATACCAACCTTGTTCACACGCCCCACTACTTAGTGGTATATTTAACTTTTAACGTTATGAAATTCGACAAAAAACGCGCGGTATTAACGAATCAATTCAATTTTTCATAATCATAACCTGTAGTATGTGATACTTATACTAGAATAGAACAATAAAACCACCTTAAGAAATGCGAGCGACGTATTTAATAACTGCACAGTAAAAATAGTTATATAAGCCATCTTCTGGATTAAATTATGAAGGGTAATCATGGGGTCTAACAGTAGTGAGGTTAGTCTTAGGGTTGCGGAGGCTAGGACTAGAGATGTTGGTAGGTTAATTGTTAGGATTCCTCAGCGCTACATGAGGGTACTTGGCATCGAGCCTGGCGAGTACGTGGAGATTATTGGTAATAAGCGTAGCGCCTATGCTCAAGCATGGCCTGCTTACACTGATGATGAGGATAAGGACTACATAAGGATGGATGGTGTTTTGAGACAGAATGCCGGTGTTAGTATTGGTGATGTTGTTAAGGTTAGGAGAGCAAGTTTAAGGTCGGCCCAGAGGGTAACAATTGCGCCGGTTGGTGAGTACATTAGGGTTGACCCGGACTACCTAAAGAGGGCTTACCTACATGGCAAGCCGGTCTGGAAGGGCTCAATAATAGAGATACCGTATTACACGGGCTCCATTAGGTTCATGGTCACAAGCGTAACACCGGGACCGGCAGCATACGTAGGCATAGACACAGAGGTCCAGGTCAGGGAAGAACCCGTTAGGGAGACCGAGCTAGCAATGCCTAGAGTTACCTGGGAGGATATTGGCGATCTCGAGGAGGCAAAGAGGAAGATTAGCCAGAAGCCGTAGACCCGGCACTAAGGAGGCCAGGAAGATTCGACAGAGAAATTTACATTGGAATGCCTGATAAGAATGCTAGGAAGGAAATCTTACAGGTTCATACTAGGAATGTCCCACTGTGCACTGATGACGATGTTAAGGAGAAGATATGTGATCCTAATGATGTTGTGAGTATTGATGCTATTGCTGAAATGACACACGGTTATACCGGCGCTGATCTAGCAGCTCTTGTTAAGGAGGCAGCAATGATAAGACTTAGGGAAGCTATCGAGGTTAAGAAGGAGATCGACTTAGACCAACCACAAATACCGCCAGAACAATTAACTAGGATTAGGATTAGAATGAGAGACTTTTTAGAAGCCATGAAATACATACAGCCTACTGTACTTAGGGAGGTCATCGTCGAGGTTCCTGAGGTTCACTGGGATGATATTGGTGGTTATGATAATGTTAAGCAGGAGCTTAAGGAGATGGTTGAGTGGCCGCTTAAGTATCCTAAGTACTTCGAGGAGCTTGGTGTTGAGCCGCCTAAGGGTATTTTGTTGTTTGGTCCTCCTGGTACTGGTAAGACTCTTCTTGCTAAGGCTGTGGCTACTGAGTCGAATGCTAATTTTATTGCTGTCCGTGGTCCGGAGATACTGAGTAAGTGGTTTGGGGAGAGCGAGAGGGCAATAAGGGAAATATTCAAAAAAGCAAGAATGGCAGCACCATGCGTAATATTCTTCGACGAAATAGACGCACTAGCACCAGCAAGAGG
>JAGDXB010000092.1 GCA_023256215.1 Vulcanisaeta sp.
TCTCATCATCAACACCCTCAAGAAATACTGTCTCCTCTATCTGGAACCATACCGTGACCGCATCTTCGAATAACGCCGTGACCCTATCATCTACCTTAATATACCTTGGCAACTTATAATTACTGATTAATGAATATGCCTTCTCTCGAAGACTCACGTATTCACTTGGCAAATAGACTCTACTGATTATTTTGATTAAATCACTTGTTGACATTCTAATCAACGCCTCACAGCTTACCTAAAGTTTCATCCTCAACCTCTGTTTTAACACCCTTTGTCCTATAATACTTCTCTAGGGCCTCGTTGAACCTATTTGCATGGAACCTCTCAACCTTAGCCACAGCCTCAAGCCACTCAGCGACCTCATTAAATCCCTCCTCCCTAGCTACCTTAGCAAAGCCCGGGTACATCTGTGTCCACTCATATGTTTCACCATATATTGAAGCCCTCAATGCATCCTCTATAGTGTTTATCTCGATCTCCGCCACAGGATCAACACCTAAGAACATTAAGTGACCAAAGGCATGGCCTGTCTCTGCATTGGCCGTTTTCTCAAATATTTCGGCAATATCATTCAGACCCTGCTGTCTAGCTAACCTAGCATAGTATAGGTATCTCCTATTTGCCATAGATTCTCCCTGGAAGGCTATTTTCAAGTTCTCATAGGTCTTGGTACCTTTAGGAACCCTCTTGGTTGTACTCATATTGACCCACTAAGTTTTAGCTAGTTTATAAATATTTCGCCTTAGAAGTAACTTCTAAGTTAAGGACAATCCCCATGGACAATAACGTTGATATCCTTAACCTTCACACCCTTCTTTCTCAACTCCTCCTCAATCCACGATAAATCAATATCGGCAATATCCATTATATGGCGAGAATTCTCACAGATTACGTTTATGTGGAACTCCCTCCTAATTTCATACCAAGTCTTACCTTCAGCTTCAAACGATCTTAAAATCCCCACCTTAACCAGCGTATTTAATGTATTATAAACGGTAGAGATACTTATGCTTGGATCAACCTTCTTAACTTCATTAAGCACCTGATCGATTGTGTAGTGACCACCACTTAGTAGGAGTCTCGTTATTATTATTCTCTGGGGAGTAACTTTCAATTTCTTGCTTCTTAGTAAATTCACTATTTCGTCATTATTTCTCTCCATTTCGAAATAGTAACTATTTTTAAGTAATAAATCTTTTTAGTTTTGGTTGATTAAATTAAATGATTACGTTAAAGATGCTTTATTGCATCATTGTTGCCGTTAAATAAATACACTATTTATAAAAAAGCATTATTAATCCTTGGTCAATCAAGGTATTTGAGACATCATATGGGTGAGGATAGGGAGGCATATATAGTGTACTTCAAAAGAACGGCTTTCTCAAGGGTTAAGCGTGAGGATCCTAAATTTGATGTTTTTTATGATATAAGCGGCCCGACCTTATTCTCAAAGCTTCTCATCAAGGCTGTTGAGGATATTGGTATAAAGCCTGAAAGTATTGACCATGTCATTGTAGGCAACGCACTTCAAGGCGGAGATAATTGGTCAATGGGTGGTAGAATACCTCTATTCCTAGCAAAATTCCCTGTAAATATACCGGCCATGGCCGTTGACATGCAGTGCGCATCATCATTTGACGCAATAGGTATTGGGGCTATGGAAATATGGACTGGACAGGCTGATATAGTGTTTGCCGGTGGTTATGAGCACCTTTCAAGGGTTCCAATGTATAATAACCCATACATATTACCGCATATGGAGTTAGTCACAAATCCTGAGTATGCAATGTATGATATGGCTACGGGTTACGTAATGGGATTAACGGCTGAGAAGCTAGCGGCGGTTAAGGGAATAACTAGGGAGGAAATGGATAGGTGGTCATTGAGAAGCCATATGCTGGCTACTAGGGCTTATGAGGAGGGTTACTTTAAGGATGAGATATTACCAATCGAGGTCGTTAAGGATGGACAGAAAATAGTAGTTGATAGGGACCTTAGTGTTAGGCCAAACACGTCATTAGAGGCGTTGGCTAAGTTACCACCTGCCTTTAAACCTGGTGGCGTAATAACCGCAGGTAACTCGGCACCCCTCAACTCCGGTGCATCATTAGTTGTCTTAATGTCGGGTAAGATGGTTAAGGAGCTAGGTCTAAAGCCACTGGCTAGGGTCGTATCTCTTGGTTGGGCGGCCGTTGACCCATCAATAATGGGCGAAGGTCCGGTGCCAGCGTCGAGAAAGGCATTGGCTAAGGCGGGACTTAGGGTTGAGGATATTGATCTTTGGGAAATAAATGAGGCGTTTGCTGTGGTTACATTGAATGCTATTAAGGAATTAGGGATTGACGAGAACAGGGTTAATGTTAAGGGAGGAGCCATAGCAATAGGTCACCCACTTGGTGCAACCGGCGCTAGGCTTGTGGGTACCCTGGCTAGGCAGTTACAATTAATGGGTAAGGAATACGGGCTTGCAACGGCGTGTGTTGGCGGCGGACAAGGCTATGCAATAATTATTCAGAGGGCATGAATTAAGTTCGTAAAAAGGTCTTAGGCAATTACCTTAATAAAACCTCATTGTCTTAAATAATTTTGATAATTTATGTCAGAAATACCACTCAAACCACTGGGTAAGGAGGATATCAGAAAGCTCGAAAGTGCATTACTCGTCATGTCCCTGTTCTCGCCAGAAACCCTAGAGGCGCTGAAGAATCCGCATGAACGTCTCACATGGATCGATAGTCTCTATACGGCGGCAGCAGCATTCGCCAGGGATAAGGCTGGGATGCCCATATCAAGTATCGCCGATGAGCTCGGCGTGACTGAGGCTACGATACGAAAGCATTTAAGGGGTGAGACGAAGGCTGGTCAATTGGTACTAAAGGCATATGAGAGGCTTTCTAAGGAGGGTTTTAAGATTGAATTGCCGGGTGAATTAACAAGCGCCATAGTTACTGAGGATGTTAGCAAATTAAGGGAGAAAATAGAGAGGGTTAAGAAGCTGCTTAATGATGCGCTTAAAGAATTAAGTTCGTAATAATTTGTTGTATTTATTATAGGTTTAAAATCAAGACTACCTATTCTTCCTCCTCTTCTTCGACTTCACGAGTTGCGGCCTTAACCTCCTTAGCTGCCTTCTCCGCCTCTTCAATAGCCTTCCTCATCTCCTCAACCTCCTCTTTAGGTAATGGTTGAACTGACGCCGATGTTGCGGTTAACTTAAGGTATTTATCCCAATAAATGATGATTCCTTCATCCGTTATATCCATTGGATGTCTAACCATGGATATCTTCGTATCCCTCATCTTCCAAACAATTATTGACCTATACAATTTACCATCAATCTCGTCGAGATCCATCCTAATGATACCGTCAACGGCGTGCTCAACACCTGGCCCACCAAAGCCACGCTCGCCAACCGATACCTGGCTTACGAAAAGAGCAGTCGTGCCTAAACCAGCGATTACCCTCTTGAGAAGCATCACGGTTGATCTTGCAGTTGATGGTTTAGTTAGGTATAACGTACTCACGGAATCTATCGTTACTCTCTTGGCCCCTGTATCCTTAATTGCTTGTCTAAGTACATCAACAAGTTCATGAACATTATCAACATCCTTAACAACATACTTCTCCCTTTGGGATGCGGAGCCAATACCCGCCGTGAACGCATCAACAATTGCAAACTTACCCTCCTTCTCAAACTTAGTTATATCCCAATTAAAATGCCTAAAACTCCTCCTAACAGCAACAGGATGTTCCTCAAGCGCCACGAAAACGCCTGCCTCACCTCTCACAAGCCCATTATAGAGAAATTGCTTACCTAATATCGACTTACCTGTTCCCGGTCCACCGCTGATGAGGACAACGCTTCTCTCCGGGATACCGCCATACAATATTTCATCGAGGCCTGGCACGTAAGACCTAACCCTAGGAACGGTCATCAAAATAACAAATCATAATTTTTACTTTAAAATTTTTCGTAAATATAGAGCAATACTTTATAGTGCTGTAATTATAGATAATAATAGTAGATAATATTTATAAAACAAATCAATGAGTTAAGTATCAATGTTTTTTCTCGATATCTATACTGATGTACTGGGATATCTCTTCTGGATACTTCTCTTCATAGCGATGCTTTCGCCGTGGCTGTCAATGAGGTCGTTACAGCACACACGATTAAGGCTTATCGCATTTATGGAGCGCAAGTACGGTGCTAGGGTAATAACCATGATACACAGGCAGGAGAAAATAGGGCTACTAGGTGTGCCGATATATAGATATATCGATATTGAGGATTCAGAAGCCATTATAAGGGCTATTAGGACTACGCCGCCCAACGTGCCGATAATGCTTATTTTACATACGCCAGGAGGTTTAGTATTAGCTGCCTCACAAATAGCTAAGGCCCTCAGGGCGCACCCTGCAAAGAAGATTGTGGTTGTACCGCATTATGCCATGAGCGGAGGTACATTAATAGCATTGGCAGCCGATGAAATAATAATGGACCCAAACGCCGTACTTGGCCCTCTTGATCCTCAGCTGAGCGGTCCCGGAGGAACTTATTTACCGGCACCGTCTATTTTAAGGGCAGTTGAGATCAAGGGTAAGGATAAAGTTGATGACCAGACATTGATCCTTGCGGACATGGCCGAAAAAGCCATTAATCAAGTTAAGGAGCTAGTTATTGAGTTAGTTAAGGATAAGGTTGGTGAGGAGAGGGCTAAGTACATAGCTGATAGGCTTGTGAGCGGTTATTACACTCATGACTATCCAATAACCGTAGAGCAATTAAGGGAAATGGGGCTTAAGGTATCAACTGACGTACCACCTGAGATATACGAGTTAATGACGCTATACCCACAGGCTAGAACGAACAGACCCGGCATTGAGTATTTGCCATACCCAATAGTACCAAGACCAACGACTAGAGACCAAAGATAAAGATAATTAACAAATTGCTTACCGCTAGTAAAAGCTTAAATTTCCAATCACCATTGTTTACCTCGCGGCCGTAGTCTAGCCTGG
>JAGDXB010000008.1 GCA_023256215.1 Vulcanisaeta sp.
ACAGCGACCGAGATGGCACTTACCGAACTTACGAACTTCCTAGCCAATAGGAGCCCTAGATATAGGGTGCTGCTCAGGGAGTTATTTATGAGGAGGGGTTGGAGTGAGCTTAAAGCCGCTGTTGAGAGGGCGGAGGGCAGGTCAATTAATGATAAATCACTATACGTACTGTTGAGGGAGCTGATTGACCATGGCATTGTGGAGAAGGTAAATGATGAGTACGTGGTTGCGGACCCAATAATTAGAAGAGCCGTCTTAAAGCTGTAGCCCCTTCACTCATACCTCAGGGTTTGCGCTGGCGGAGTCCTCATGGCCCTTATGGCCGGCGCCAGTGTGGCTAGTACGTTTATGGCTATTGGTAGCAGGTAAAGCAATGCGTAATCCAGTGGCGTTATTTCAAAGGGCAATGGTATTGATGGGGTTGCTCCGTGACCTGCTTCACCCATTATTATGGAGCTGGGTGTCGGTAGGAGGTGGGCTATTACCGTGGCATACACGGTAGTTAGCGGTGAGGGTGTGCTTTATCTTGTGAATAACTACTCAACTCCTGTGTCCGTTCAGTACAGCATTGTTCCTGTGCCAATAACCTCATCATTAATAATAGGTGAGTTAATGGGTATGGCAAGCATGGTGCTGGGGATCATAGGCGTGATACTCGTAATACTGGGCGCCGTGCTAAAGCCTAAAGGATAAACACGGTTAAAGGTAGTTAAATATTTACTTTGCCAACCCCTGCCTTCGCAAAGTCCCATGTGCCGTACATGCACGGAAATAATGATTCAACCCCTCAATTAAAATACTGAAGAGGTAGTTACGTGGTTAGCTCCACGAAACTGCCGAATAATATGCCTAGGGAAATACCGTACTCCCTAAGTACGTCTCTAATCCTCGAAATAAACAGCTCCCTTTCCTCACTGCTTATCACGTGATAGACGTATTCCTCATTGGAACCCATAACGATCCCTCAGCCTATTTAGAAGCTAACCAGGTTTTAAAGACCGACTTGACGCTTTGGTATATAAGGTAATCATCAATCACCCAATACCTATGGACAAGCAGGTTCCTGAGCCTTACTAATTTCGTCAAATCCTCATACTCATTCATCGTCATTAATCCTCTATCCCTCAACATCATTAATGCATTCACTGGAGTTTTAGGCCTTATATTTAGGTCTCTACGTGCTATGTGTATTGCTAGGGCCATTACCGCTTCCGCGATTACTATCAACTCATACCTAACGGCCATCCTATCCTCATAATCTAATTCATCATACGGCTTACTTGTAATTCTTCAATTTCCTTTATCGCACCCTCAATATCCATAACAAGGCTCTTAATGAACTCCCTGGAAGTACTCACGCTGGATTTTCCGTATTAAAATTATTTTTAGGAATATTACGTTATTAATTCACCCGAGGATAATTCCAGAGGCTTACCCTTGGGCTCCTTTATGAAGAGCGCCGTGAATACTACGCCCACCATTGCTACCGCCACGAGCACGAGCAATAGGTTTGACATTATTGCGTACTTGGCCGTCTCACTCAATGAGTTACTTGTTATTGGAAAGAGCAGTGGAATGAATAGTGCAGCGAGTGTTGCGCCTAACTTACCGCTGCCGGCGGCTATTCCATGGCCAGTGGTCCTGAACCTCGTTGGAAACACCTCAGTTGGCAGTATGAACGTGGTCACGTTGGGACCAACGTTAGTAAAGAACTGTGCTAAGCCATACAGTGCTATTATGGCTACTGGATATATTGCGCCACTCCTAAGCATTATGGCGGCCACTAGGTATGTGATGGCTACGATCGAGAAGCCCATTATCTGCATGGATTTTCTACCCATCCTATCCACTAGGAAGGCAGCCACGTAGTAGCCAGGTACTAGGAAGGCTAATACGACGTATAGTTGTACATATATGCCAGCCAGTGGGTTCTTGGCCAGGCCCATTGCGGAGGTTACGAAGGGGCCGAATATGTTCATGCCGTAGAAGAATACGTCAAGTGCGAACCAGGGTATTGCCGTACCCAGTATTACCGGTAGGTATCTCAGGAAGTTGTTGCGAAAACCGTTGTTGTGATTATTTATGCCGTTTATCTCCACGTCCTGCCTAAGCACGTCCCTAATGGCCCTCTTGGCGCCTTCAACGTCACCCTTAACGAAGTACTCAAATCTAGGAGTCTCATGGACCCTACGCCTAAAGTAAATGACAAGCGCCGGCATTACCGCGCCGAAACCAAGTATTACTCTCCAGGCTAGGTCTGGGTTTACCTTGGCATTTAATAGCCCCAGGCCTAATAGGGCAGCCGTTACTATGCCCCAACCCTGCATTGAGAAGACACCGGCCACGAATAAGCCCCTATTCCTTGCTGGTGCGTATTCACTCATTAACGTGGCGCTTATTGGGTAATCACCACCGACTCCGAGTCCAAGTACGAACCTCGTTATCCACAGCATTGTTGGGTTTATTGAAAAGGCAGAGACTATGGCGCCGGCTGTTAGTAATGCAGCCTCCACTCCGTATATGTACTTCCTACCAAATATGTCACCTATCCTACCAAATATGAAGGGGCCTATTACCGCGCCAAATAGTGCGGCTGATGATATTAGGCTTATTTCTGAAGCCGTTAACGACCAGACCTGCTTTAGGAATACTAGGGCTATTGATATTGCGAATAGGTCATAGGCATCGGCGAAAAAGCCTGCACCGGATATGAATAGGAGCTTTAGGTGTCCTGGTGTTGGTTTCGACCAGTCAAGCGGTTCAAAGGGCGTTTTATTCGACATCATGTACCGTGTATCCAAAACCTTAATAGGGCTTTTGTCGGTAAAGTAATAATCATATATATGAATAAATATTATAAATAATTACCGAAGCCACGAAAGAGCAAATTTTTATTAAATACTGGAAATCCACGTATAGCGATGCCGGCCATAGACCTGACGCAGGTTGACCTAAAGACATTAACACCGGAGCAGGTAGATTGGAGGAAGTTTGTACTACCTGCCGACCACCCAATGAGGGTAATCAGGATAGAGAAGGTCGTCGCCAACATAGGCGTTGGACAAAGCGGTGAACCACTGGAGAAGGCCGCTAAGGTACTCGAGGAATTAACACAGCAGAAACCGAGCTACAGGCTTGCCAAGAAATCGATTAAGGATTGGAACATAAGGAAGGGGGAGCCAATAGGTGTTGCTGTAACCCTGAGAAGAAACAAGGCGGTTTGGTTCCTATTAAGGGCGTTATCTGCTGTGGACTTCACACTAAGGGAGAGTTCATTCGATGACTGGGGTAACGTGGCCTTCGGAATTAGGGAGCACATAATGATACCAGGTACTAAATACGACCCAGCCATTGGTGTCTGGGGTATGAATGTTGTCACAGTGTTAGCTAGACCAGGGTTGAGGGTCATGTACAGAAGAAAGGCTAGACATGACGTTGGCAAAAAACAAAGAGTAAATAAGGCCGAGGCGATGAAATTCTTCCAGGAAGTCCTTGGTGTAAAAATAATAAAATAAGTTATTTTATTTTTATCAAGGTAATTTTTAACAATTAATCATCATGAAGTGCTAGTCATGCCAATTATAGTTCCGTTACTATACTCAACTACCCGTGTGCCGTTGCTATAGGTTATTACGTATAGCGTGACTGGTTGATAATACATTACGTTATACCAATACCATGTAAATGTCCATACAAATCCTTTAAGATATGGTTGAATAATATAGTAATACTCAGGCGTTGGTAGCCATACGTATGGTGCTTGCCAGTATGTTATGTTGTAGACTTCGGCAAGCATTTGTAATTGCTCCGTCTCATTCGTTACGAAGGGCATTTCAGCAGTCAACTCATTAACAACCGTATTATTAAACCAAGCCATATTACCCGAAAGACCTCCCTCCTCAATATTAAGCAATGGGAAAGCCAATTGATATAGTGGGTCCGGCCAATCAGGTAACCATCCAAGTAGTACTAATTGAGGCGTCGCTTGCGGAGTTACCCATTCATCGCTTTCCGCTGTTGTTACGTATTCAACCGATGTTGGTATTCCCACCTGGCTTAGGTCCTGGGCTATTATCTCGAGCTGTTCTTCAACTAATGGCGTTACTGGCGGTATCACCGCAATGGGTAATGTAGGTAATTTTTGTCCGTTTGGGTTTCCGATCACAGTACCATTAGGTAACACGGTATAGAAACCGCACTCCCAGCCTGATTCGTTGAGGTATTGGATGGCTAGATTCGGATCATAACTATAGAGGGGCAAGTTGTCTGGATTGTAAAACGGCGTGTACTGAGGAATGGATGGCCCTAAATATAGTTCGGCTAGTGTTGTGTTGAGTAGTGGTGAGTAGTATGTGTATAGTAAGGCTGTGTAGTTTATGGCGTGTACTACGGCTAGCCTGAAGTCGGTGCAATTGGTAGGCCACTCCTCAGTATTCATAGCAATAAATGCCACGCCTTGACCAACATAACCCAGTAAATCAATTATTGATTGTGGTGGTAGGTATTTGCTGTATGGCCATGATGTATATATTTGGTCTAGGAATGGTGGGCTTACGTATGATATTTGAGCCTCATTACTTACAAACAACTCAACCCTATCCGAGTGAGACATGGAATACTTAATATCAATAATCGATATATGCCCCGGTTGGTCGAGCACTGGTAGTGAGCCTGGTGGGTATTTGTTGCCCCAGTAGTTGGGGTTGATCTTCAGAATAATCTCAGTAAACTCACCCGGTGTTCCAGAAACGCTCTGGATCTCGTATGGTCCAGTTCCAGGAGCACCGTACTGACAAATGTAATTATTTATTGTATTGGGTTGAACGCCGCCGTGGGTATCAACATAAACAGGTGGTACCATGGCACCCCACGAACTCATTATATCAAGTAAAAATAATCTATATGGATTCAGCAAATTGATCTCTACTTCGTATGGTCCTAGGACTACGATTGCTTGGTTGGGGTAGCTCATCATTTTCTGTATCGTGGCATTGTTTACGTTGAAGTTGCTTAGTACGT
>JAGDXB010000130.1 GCA_023256215.1 Vulcanisaeta sp.
TCTTCCTTAATGGTAATGAGATTGGTACGGAAGAACTCGGTTGCGCCTTCTGTGGTTTTTCCTTTGATACAATTGCTGTATTCACCGTTAATGGCTCATTTCGATGTGCCATCTGTGGGAAGGAATGGCGTGGCGCTTATATGGAGGTTAACGGTAGGAGGCTATTCTTTTGTTGTGATTCCTGCGCCAGGAGATTCTCGAAGGTGCTTAATGAGGTTAATAAGGTCGTAGATATTAAGTTGGTAGATCAGATATCAATGTTTAGTTCGACTGATGGGAGGGAGGTCGATGTCGTGGACATTAATGGTAATAGGTATAGGCTTAGCATTAGGGTTTAGACGTGTATTCATTTTAATTTAAATATAGTGCAAAAAATGCATTTGTTTTATCGCCTTTAAGGTGTGAATACCCTAACGCCTGATGCAGCCGCTCATTGATGCCTCTGATCTAGGTGAGAGACATAGGGTAGTTGAGGTTAATGAGAATCCCAGCGTTGGTTATCTCCACTGGCATATACCCAATGCAACCCTTTTATTGCTGTATGGTGAGTTACTCAAGGATGTCGGTGTGCCCAGTAGTCCTGAAGCACTATATGAAGTATTGAGTAGTAGGGGTGTGGGTTTTGACAATGAGGTGGTTCTTTATGATGAGACCGATAATAGGCATGCTGCCCTAGCCTTTATGGTCTTGACGGCGTACGGATACAGGAGAGTTAGTCTGCTCGATGGTGGTAGGTTATATTGGTATGTCTTAGGTAGGCCCGTATGTACCTGTAACGGTCATTTCCATAGGCCCATCAGTATTGGTATCGGTAAATCCATGATTAGTGCTAAGGAATTATCAAGGTATTTCGTGACATTTGATGAATTGTTAAGCGCGGTTAATGATGGTAGGATAGGCAAGGATATCCTCCTTATTGATGCCAGGTCTAGGGAGGAATATGTTGGTGCAATAGAGATTTGGGGCCATATACCAGGTGCGATAAACATACCCTGGAATCTACTGTTGGATGTGAGGACGAATAGGTTCAAGTCCTCATCAGAATTACGCGAATTATTTAACTATTATGGTGTTAGCCCTGGTGATGATATCGTAATCTACTGCAGATCAGGTGGTAGGTCAGCACTCATGTGGTTTGCCCTAACACAGATACTTGGTTATAGTAGGGTTAGGGTTTACCTTGGTTCATGGCTTGAATGGTTTAGTAGAGGTGCTCCAATTAAGGTTGGCGAATTGCCGTGACTTATTTAATCTCGAAATCGATGAATTCACCGCTGTACTCCTTAATGGTGTAATTCACGGACTTTACTTCACCCACAGGGCTCGACTTAATCCACTCCACAAATGCCAAAACCGCGTCTCTGCAGCCCTCAGCCACAACCTCAACAGAGCCATCAGGCATATTCCTGGCATAACCACACAGACCGAGTGATAGGGCTTGCCTACGCAGTGTTGGTCTGAATCCCACACCCTGTACATTACCAAAAACCCGTGCCTCCAACCTAACCCTTTCACACTGCACTTGCTGTCTCCTTAGGCTCTTCAGCACGTTAACATTCATCGTTAGTTTTGCAAGCAAGGACTTATTAACAACGTATCTAGTCACGTAGTCAGGAACAAGAAGTCTCCCTATACCTCTACCGAGTACTTCACCAATTATCATTGGCTGTGTATTCTCAATACCTTTCAAATCATTAATTATTGAGTTTATGACATCCTCGCTAGCCACTATGGCTATTGACCCATTAGTACCTGCCGTGGCATCAGTTATTATATAATGCTCAGTAGCAAATGCGGCAATTTCCGGGGAAATCAATGGTATAGAATTGAGCGCAATATCAACATTGGCTTGCTCAGCTAATTCTTTAAACACAAATATACCAGGCCCAGACACATCAATTGTCGCCGCAATATGCTCATCATCCTTAAAGGACTCACCAACCTCAGGTAAGTACTTATTTATGACCCTGGCTATCTCAACGTTAGGCTTAGACAGCATCTCCATTATCCTCATCTTCAGTCTCTCAAGCTCATCAATACTCATGACGTCCCTCTCTAGATCGCTCATTACTGACTCATCAACGTGAGCCGTTAGGTACGTGGAAATTATGGAGAGTTCACCAAAGGGTCTTGTAATGAGTACCTTAAACCCAGGCTTTATGTTTTCGTAAAACATGGGCGGCTCCTTATCGAGAATACCAACCACGGTGGCTCCCATTAGTAGGTAATTAACACTTGGTTGTCTCTCATTAATTACGTTGAAGCCCCATTTATTGGCAAAATCCCTGAAATTCTTCATTAATTCAGCCCTTAAGTCATTGGTTGGCGCATCGTATACTGGGTATATCGTTATATCCCTATAGATGCCCTTTATGAATAGGTCATTCAATGCATTACTAACGGCAGTAGCCACCTGCCTGTAACTACCTGGGTCCTCCGTTGGGTCTATTATTTGTATCGTATCATTATTAGCCAGTAGGTAATCGTTACCCGGCCTGGTACTTATGAAATCGACCAATGCAAACTCAGCACCACTCTTAGTTGAGACTATGGAGTGCCCCTTACCAATCCTAATCCTAGTTTTGGAACTACCAAGTTGCCTGTATAGGCTTAGTATTGACTTGGCGAACTCCGCGGGCGAGGATGCCCTGGACTGATGAATCTGCAATAGGAGCAGGGCTGCTGATGGGCTTAACTTGGTTAACTCATCGCTATTTATATTAACACCATCAACACTGTATATTCTTCGAGTAAGTGAGTACTCCCCATCACTCCTTAGTACTGCCACGTCCTCCCTGGGCTGTATCTCTATGTTTAATTTAGCCAACTCATTATTAATCAATGAGAGCGCTGGATAAAGTACGTCATATAGGTCAACCTTAACCGAACAGCCAATGGCTAGTGAAAGCAGGTTAATGCCCAGGTCGAGATACCTATCTAGCCTCTCCCTAAACCTAGTAATCCTGTCATTACTCATGATCATCACCTTTTCCTAATAACGATCCTCCAGTAATTGCCCTCCTCCCTAACCTCAAGTACTTCATGACCAAGCTTCTTAACGGCAGCAGGTACATTATCACAACTTGCTGGATTATCTACGAGAACCTCCATGATAGAACCACTTCCTAGATCCTTGATTGCCTTTAACGTGAATACTTGCGGGTATGGGCATGCATATCCCCTCGCATCCAGTAGGTATTTGTCCTCATTAATCTTGATGATCTTCACAGATTACGTTGTCCTTACATTGTTTATATACGTTTAAATGAGTGCTGTTTTTGCACATCTACTAATTCAGTTAAATATATTTGTATAATTAATACACATTATTCTTAGCATTTAGAGAGTTATGCTTCTATCGCACCACTCAAGCAGTTCCACGTACTTCCCTATCATCACTAAATCATCAACAATGTCCAAAAAGTCATTCCTATTAACCTTAATACCGGCCAACTCAAAGGGTTGAGTGCACACGTATATCCTCACATTCCCAATTTCCTTAGCCTGCCTAAGCATCTCATACCACCTAAAGAACTTACCATTAATAATCACCTCATTGTAACCCCTCATTACCTCACCAATAAAGCCTCTTAACGATGAATCATAAGCCATGTCAGTCACCTTGTCAGCATAATCCTTTAAGAAGGCGAATGATGCTGATTGAGTAGCGTATATAGCCACGTCATGGCCCATACTCACAGCACCAAGTGTTACAGTACCTAGTGCTAACAATCTATCCAACGTTGATTCCACAAGCAGAATTAATAACTTCATAATTAACCATTGCTATAATAATGGGAATTAATAAAGCAATTTAATAGTGCTAAATATGCATTTTAGTAATTTTTAAGGGAAAAATGCTCTTAGCATTGTTTAACCATTACTTCTTGGCCTGGGTCTGTCCCTTGGCCTTTTCCTCCTTTTCCTTCTTCTCATCCTTCTTACTCATATATGGACTTGGCATGCACATAGGTGTCTAAATGCTCCTTAATTCAGATATTAATAAATGTTTTCCTTACTATAGAATTAAATACAAAATTATGTAATTAAATATATTTTCATAGAAATTAATATAATTGAATATTAAAGCAAAGTAAATAAAGGGGGGTGTATAAACCCACTACTCCAATGCACGCAATAGCTATGTGCATTAGGGATTTAATTAGTATGGTTATGGCCTTGCTTGTGGTTAATATGGACGAGAATCCACAGAGTGATCATGAATCAGGAACAGCCATGTCGAATGAGCCAAGTTCCTTAATGCATACATGCCCGATGTACGCAAGGATTAGGTGGCTACTAGTTGAGTCCAGAGGTGGTTCAATAAGATCCAAAATACTACTTTTGCTTAGGGAACGACCTACGAACATTAATAGGATTGCCAAGGCGCTTAACCTGGACTATAAGACTGTAAAGCACCACCTCGATTTACTCGAGAAAAACGGCTTAGTTAAGAGACTGGGCTTGAGGTATGGCGATGTTTATTTCATAGAGGATAATGCCTATAAGCATTGGGATGAGCTCTACGTACTAATAAAGGAGAGTTTAAAATTGAGCGATTCCAACTCTAACCCTCAAGTATAGCATCAAATTGAAACCCACCAACACTTAGTAGACCGTCCTCAATCATCTTAAGTCTTGCAAAGTCAACATTATCGAGTATCTCATTACTCACCTCGTACTCCAAGTCAAAATCAACACACTCACCAGGCCCTACCTCAAAGGTATCGCTCTCGACATTCTCATTACTAACAAGAATGTTATCCCTAATTAGTGCTACGTATTTGACGTAGTTCTCGAGACCTGTCTTAGTGAATGGACCGACATACTTAAGCTTCAATCTTACTGGATTACTCCCATTATTGCATAGCCTTATTGAGGCTGGGTACCTAACCCTCTTACCTAT
>JAGDXB010000040.1 GCA_023256215.1 Vulcanisaeta sp.
TCGAGGAGTGCAGACTGAACCTTAGGAGGAGCCCTATTAATCTCATCAGCAAGGATAAAATTAGCGAAAATAGGCCCTAAGACAAGCTCGAATACGCCCTTGTCCTGCCTCCATACCTTTGTCCCTAGGATATCACTTGGTAGGAGGTCTGGCGTGAATTGTATCCTGCTGAACCTCAAGCCAAGCACCTTAGCTAGCATTTTTGATAAAAATGTCTTACCGATACCTGGAACGTCCTCTATGAGTACGTGACCACCGATGAGTATAGATGCCACTATCTTCATCACCACGTCCTCGTCACCAACGAAGAACCTCATTATCTCATTAAGAACCGCCCTAACGCGTTCCACGACATAATCAATATCGACCTTGCCCATTTTATACCAAAACAGTGATGATTAAGGCATTAATTAATTGCTTTTGCCTCCCATAAGTTCATTGATTAACTCATTGACAAGTTCAATCCTCTCCTTAACCTCAAGTTCAATAACCCTCCTACTTACTCTCCTTCTCTGTATCGTTACACTTGAATAATCAATCAACCTACTTAACCTACTCAATATTTCCTCATAATTAAAGCCATCAAGTGTTAATTCATGAACTAGATACGCAATTAACTTATCCTTCTTACCATACGTGACGAACTCCTTAACCGCACCCTCAAAGAGCGAATACTCTGGAGATGGCACTACCCTAACATCATGCCTGTGGGATTCGTAGATCTCCTCCTCAATACTCTCAATGGTACTTAATCCACTAATATACAATCTATAGCCTGAGTAGGCTATTATTACCGAAGCAATGAGAATAAATGCAATAAGTATGTACGAATTCCACAATGCCGGCTTTGGAATTAATAAGACCGTATATAGTAAACCAACACCAAACGCGGCCGCCGCAAATACGCGAGAGTTCTCAAGAATCCTATAAAGACCTGACTTAAAAGTCCTATTAATGATGGGCGTTGGCGTAAGTAGTAAATACACAAGCGAGGCTGCAGCAAATGGGTAGAATAACGGTAAATATAGGGCTCCAAATAGGTAACCTAAGCCAAGTAGTATGAAGAAGTACGATAGGTATTTAAGCGATGACGAGATGTAATCTTTCTCAAACTTATAACTGGCCGAGAATCTATTTACCAACCCACCAATTATTGTCAAAGCCAGGAAATTCATTAGGTAACTGATAATTAATGAGTATGATCTATAGGCGGAAATAAGTACTGCGGTAATGCCGCTGAGCATAAGGAAGATGAGTAAAGAGGGAGCTATTAACCTCCTTAGTATATTGGCGGCCTCATTGTTTCGAGACCTCACCACATTGCCTATAAGAAGTGTTGTTATGAATGCTATGAGAGGTATTGTAATTGTCATAATTACATAAATACCAATATTCGAGAGGAGAAATAATAATGATGTTGATATTAGGATTACGTATGTAATTATGTACTTTATAAATGAGTTATTGTGGTCCCTCACAGACGATCACCACAGCATTTCTGAAGGCACTTCCTAAGGCTCTCAGGAAACTCTCATATTTAGTCCTATTGACCTCCCTTAACCCGTACTTAACCTCCTCAAATATCCTTACTACATTGTCAATGGACTTATTGTCAAGAATCGCACCTTCATCTACGAGCTTGCTTAGAATTTCCCTAATCGTTAATGAGCTATTAAGATTGAAATCTCCTATATTTAATCTAACGAAGTTAATCACATCCTCCCTATAATCTGAAGCCCTTATAAACAAGGTCTCCTCATACTCGCCAGACCTCACCTGGACTTTATAACAACCAGTAAGCGGCATGTATAACTTGCCATCCCTAAACTCACCAGGTTTTGAAACACTTACTGAATAATTATCCTGAGTAACTATAGATAATGGCGCATCAGTACTCCAAATAAGAGGCAGATCTTTCGGTATTTCAAGGTTTAATATTGCACTACCGCCCCAACCTCTTAACGGTTTAACAACCTCTCCCGGTAATAATTTAAGGCTTACCAGCGATGCTTTGGTCTCATCATTATTGACTTTTTTCTTGTCATGCTCATAAATCAACCGGCCCTGAGATTGTGCACCTATTGGTCTTTTTACCTCAATGCCTCTTTTCGTAATTATAGCAACACTCATGCTCACTACAATTACTGTTAATGCCAGGACCATGATTAGTAGGAGTGGTGCTATCCTTAGAGACATAGTTACGGCGTTGCTCGAACTCTGGATATGGCCCGTACCTCCCTGTATTCCAGAACCACCTGAATAACCGCCTGCATTTATTGGTGTTGGCTTCAACGGACTTACTGACAGATAATTAGCAATGCTTATTGGTATATTAGGCATTATTACAGGTATTGGCACAAGCGGCACATACACTTCCTCAGCCCCTGTTTCATTTATATGCTGAGGTATTGTTATGTTTATTGGAGGTAATGTAATTGGTGGTTGCGGTAATTTTATCCTTGGTAATAACGAACCTAATCCACCAGGTGCGCCCTGCTCCTCGTTAATCCTTATTAAGGCGCCTATCGATGATGATAATAACCATATTATGAACAATCCAATTATCAATACAGCAATGGCTGATTTATCCATTACTTAATCACACAAAATACCAAAGCACTCACTTAAAATCCTTAGTAAGGTGGATTACCTCATTAACTCGATTTTCTCAATGACATTTCCCAGGTCAAGGGTTAAAACCATCGAACCCACACCAATTAAGAACCCACTAACTAATGGAGTAATTATTAATAATATACCAATTATAGTAAGTAATGCGCCGAGCCTGACCCTAGTGGCTTTAAAATCATAGCCGAATCTATACAATGCTAACATACTAAGTATGGCTCCAAGCATGCCTAGTATTAACGAGATAAATATGGGTAATGGTAAATAAAGCGAGAACACTATAAAGTATCTAGTGTAGGCGAGTATTATGGGTTCTGGTAGGATTAATCGAGGCACTAGAATATTACCTGCAAGTTCGTTTGCCACTAGGTAACCCATGTATGCCGCATTCATGAAGTATGAAAATGCCATAACCAAGGAACCCACAAACCCAACTAAATACCTCCTACTATACCTTGCTAGATATCTAAACCCCAGCATCCATAGAATGACAATTAGGGCATAGGGAATAACCGTAGATATTACTAAGAAATATGAAATAATTACGGTAAGTATATACGTAGCCAATGGAGTAATGAGTAACGAAAGTACCAATAACATGGCGAGGACTATGGCGTCAGCTGAGGCAATGAATAAGGACCAACGTACATACTCAATACCCGTCTCAACAAGATCAATAGACATTATCCCTTTTAACCAGGAATAAGCCTATGCAGGATTATTAAAGCTCTATTACTAAGCCCACACCACCAACTCTAAATGCCTTAGGCATGGCATTGTATAACGCTGACATACCCATGATACCAGTACAGTGGGTACCAACAACAATATCCGGCGCCTTACTAACTAAGTAATTCACCACCTGCCTAACCCTATCCTCACTCAAACCCAGGAAATGCAGACCACCAATCATGGCATACAACCTGCTTAAGCCGGTTATTTGAAAGCCATACTCAACTATGTTCTCCACGCCAGAATGACCACAGCCCGTGATTGCGATTAAACCCTTCGGATGCTTTATGTATAGGGCCATATCGTCAGGTATATCGTCAGTAACCGCACCCAAGTGGCTTGGTCCCCACATTCTTGGTATTTGCCCTGATACAATAACATCATTAAATAGCTTATATGGTTCTTTAATTAGGACTAGGTTAACGCCTCTGTTCTTTAGATCATTCTCCGTGAAATCCACACTTATGTCTTCAAGGTTTCCCTTCTCATCCTTGGCATATGCCTTTGTGAATAGGTTGATATGTGCTATCATTGTTATGGGCCTAGTTCGATTTTCCAAGAACTTCCTCACACCTCCTGTATGATCAATGTGCCTGTGACTAATCACCAAGTAATCAGGTTCGTTGGGATCTATACCCAGGGCCTTCATATTATTGATTAACGCTGTGCCCGTAAGCCCTGTATCATATAGTATCTTATAATCATGGATGTACGCGGCGAACCCCCACTCACTGAGTAATCGCTTGCTTAATGATGGTAATTGTGTTGCGTAGTTATCCACAAGTATTGTTATTTTCACAAATTAAATAATAATGGGCATTCTTATAAGCTTTGTTTTTGTCTCCGTAAGCTTATTATTTCTTATTTATACCTATATATGTATTATATATGGAAGTCTTATAAAACCAATTGATGAATGCATAACCATGCCTACTGAAGAAGTAAAGTCCTTCTTCTATGACTTCCAATTAACAATAGATAAAATACTTGATTACGCAGTTACTGCTTTTCCCAATAATGAGATTGTCTATTGGCCGCCTGGTGGCTCTAGGGTTTCCGTTACATTTAGGCAATTGGACGATAGGGTCCGTAGGGTTGCTGCCGCATTAATGGATTTCGACCTAAAGCCAGGTAAGGCTTGGGAGTTAGGTAGTAGAGTTGCTGTTCTTGAATGGAATACCCTGAGATATCTAGACCTTTACTATGCGGTTCCATCAATAGGCGCTGCGTTATTTACCGTAAATGCAATGCTTGCTCCCAAGGAGATAATATACACAATGGGTGTTGCCAGGCCTGAGGTTTTTATTGTAAATATTGATTACTTTGAACCACTGCTTAAGCCAATACTTGATAATGTTAAGAGCATAAAGGCCGTTATTTACATGAGTGATAGGGGTAAGCAGCCTAGCCAGGACTACGGTGTCAAGACGATACCGTACGAGGAACTCCTCAGGCACGAACCA
>JAGDXB010000126.1 GCA_023256215.1 Vulcanisaeta sp.
CTCCTTAAAAAAGAATTTACTCCCCATTACCTCACAATCGTATCAAAGGTATATGAAATACACTAGAGGGAAAGTATTCGACAATTCCCTGGTTAATACTGATTCAACATACGCTGCAATGCCCAGTGAGCTACTTAATGAATCAAATATTAAACCCATTAGGGGTATAGGCTAACTGATGGTAGGGTTATTGAGCAGCCATTGGGTGAAGTTGGCATTTAGGTTGAGGGCTACGTAGTCTCAGCAACACCCATGGTTTTAAGTGATGATGACATTCACCTACTTGCTCAGTAACCATGAAGCAACTGAGTCAAGTGAAGAGGGGCTTAAACCCACTGAGGCATTACTAATGGGTTTGAGGATTCATGGATTATAGGGTATTGCACCCATTCCAGGGAACCCGGATATGTAGATTCCAATAGCCAGTAGGGCTATTAATAGGGCTAGGGCTATGTAATCCACCTTAATCATTTTAATATCCTTATATCCTTATAGTAAGTCCTCTTCCTAACAGCCCTAAAGCCCCTAATGTCTGCGGCTATGGCTATTTGGCCAGCGTCCTTAAGGGTTAGTATGACTATGGATACTAAGGTTACTATAACCATTTAATTATATTCGCTGCCTCAGGTATTGCCTTAATTGGGTTCCTCTCCCTGGGCCTAAAGTCAACTCCCATAGCCTTCATTGCGTTTAGGACTGTTATTGAATTCTCAAGAACCAGTCGTTTTGTTAATCGTGTTGTTGGTGAGGTTTTTGAGAATGCTGGTTATAGGGTTTCTCATGCTTCTGTTAAGCCTTTTACTGTTTCCCCTATTTTGGATTTAGGTGGTAGGGTTGTTAAGGGTCTTGTTCCTGGTTCGGTTTATAGGTTTAGGGTTTCTTTATTTTGTAATGAGGTTGATTGCGGTAGTGTTGTTAATGGGTTTACTAGGCCTGAGGTTAAGTTGAGTAGTGGTGAGGTGCTTAGGGTCGTTAGGGTTAATGTTAATGAGGTTTCGTTTAATGTTGATCAAAGCGGTGATTCGCCTACTGTTATTAGTTGGAGGGTTAGGTATTGGCCCACCTTATTCACCTTCAGGTCCCATTACATTACCTGGCCTAGCCCCGCTAGGTTTTTGGCCTCGTCGGCTCAGACACTTAGCCGCCTTATTAAGGGCTCCAGGATTAACATAATCCATGGTGATAGGACCCTCCTGGGCCTGGCTGGTGATGTTGACCTTAGGCAGTTCGTTAAGGACCTCATGTTCAACACTGACGTTATTAGGGTTAAGGTTAGGGGGCTTAGGCTAAATCTAGGTAATGGTAGATGGGCAAGTGCCTTTAGTGGCTATGTGGAGTACGTTACATACACGGATAAGCCAAGTCTAATGAAGATATTATTAAACATGGTAAACGCATACGGCGTCGGTAAGGATAGGGCACTGGGACTAGGCTACGTAAATGCAGAGGTAATTAAACAGCAGACCATTAGGAGACTTAACAAATAAACAAAACTTCCCAAAGAGAGCGGAGGGTCAAGGGTTCTCAAGTATTAGTTGGAAGGGAATCTGGTCAAGGATCCAAGTTTTATGCGGTTTGTTTCTTTGGATTGTTGAGTTATTGCGTATCCGGTTTCGGATCATTGATCATCTTCTAATGATGAATATAGCCCCCAGAGTTACATAAAGATATATTAAACCAGTCGTCTCAGTGATTAATGTATACAGTTTAAGCTTCAGTGGGCTGAAACTTACCGTTAATGTAAGCTTCAAGCACCTAAGGCTTACGATATCATTCTCACACAACCTAGCCTTCAATGCAATGAGGCGACTAAGATTACCTGTGATCAAGCGTCAAGTAGCATCACGCGTAGGCTTAAGGGGATGGAGTTAATTAGCAAGTCTCATTGGGGTTACGGTAAAGGACATAATTATCATCAATGTAGCCCACGTTGGGAACCTCAATAAGCTCCACAACTCTCCCATCAGGGCAAGTAAACCTAACCCTCCTTAACCTACGCATTCAAAGATAGAATCAGTAGAGTTAATAAGCCCAATCATATAAACCCAACACTAAAACTTTAAACGAAAACAAGGTAATGATGAATTAACCAATACCCTACATCACTAGCCCACTTAAATCACAATACGCTAACCAACCTATGAAACTAATAATACTAACCACACTTACCGGTGATTGCGAAACAACGGTAAACGGCGAATATAACCCAGCTGGGAAAAGGTTAACATAAAGATTACTAATCTTAACACCTACCGCAAAACCCATTGCAAAGAAATCAAATGCTAATAATGATAGAAAGCGTTTGTTATATAGAAGAGTAAAAGGAGAGTAATGGACGAATAAATGAGATAACATATATGATAACATATATGGCATCAAGCAATGCAGGAGGCACACTAGGAGTATAAGCCATTATCGCTATTATAATCATCAATCCTAGTGATATTCCTGAAATACCCTTATTTACCCTATAAACAGTTGGTGAGTTTCGTATTACATAGTCACATATTTTATGGAGTAGTTTCTGTGGTCCTTGCTTCGTGTTCATGTTGATTTAATATTGTATCTTAGTGTTAAGAGGTTAATGGTTGAGTATTGGGTGTATTGTAATACATAGTGCTGGTGTGTGCATTTACTCTTGCCTGAAGTTTATGGGGATTAGTGTTTTTCACGAATTCCTTCTAATGAATAGTATGTTGCTGGTTAATATGTTCTTTGGTTCTTTATTTAACCATTTGCAGTGCCTAGTAGTAGTGCGGAAATGTTTACTGATGCCTCCTGGGAGTTTGGATTGTAAATCACTATGTAGTATCTAAAGTTGGGTTGTATTGTTAGTTGAATGTTGAGGAATGGTTCATTTAAGCCATATATAATGCTACTACTTGGTAATGATCTACAGTTTAGATTAATGAATGATTTAAATGGCCCAAATACGTAGTATATTACAGGTAAATTCGATGATGCATTAATGGCGAGTTGATTAACATTAGATGGAGCATTAATAACTATGCATGCATTAACTAAAGGATTAACGCTAAGTAATCCACTATAGACTGATATCCTGGGGACAGCCACCACGGTTGATGTTGTAGTCGTATAGGTAGTGGTGCTTGATGATGCGTACTGAGTCTCAATAACGACTGGTTGATTACCAAGTGATGAACTAGTAGTTGTTATGAATGAGACTCCTCCCCCACCGCCTAATAAATGCGATATCACAATCATAATAGCATCTATAGGAGCCATAATTATAGCTACCACTATCATAATGAAGAGTATTGAGGCAACCAAAGTTATTATAATGTCTAGAGCCTTCCTCCTCCTACTTGGCTTTACACTTTCTCTACTTGTCCTGCTTAAGCTTGGTGGTGAGCGGTATGTTTCATCCCTACGGTGGCTTGCTTCCATTAATTCACTTGCTGATTCCTTACGCTCTTCTACACTTGATTCCAGTGATGTTGATTCAACAGGTATTCTTTCTAATTCACTCAAATTCGGGAATATTTTATCTAATATTTGCTTAACATCACTGTTTAAGCCATGAGTATACCCACTTGTTATGCTGAACCTATCTATGCCTGCCTTATTCAATGAATTAATTACCGCATCGTATATAATATCCTCAAGCATTGGGCACTTCCTCTCCCTACCCTCCCTAAGCATTACGCTCACCACTGAGGCTATTCTTGAGGCAACCTGCCAGTTCTCGAACCCAAACTTACCAATCCTCTTATAGGCCTCCACGAAGTCTAGAAGTTCAAGCATACCCTGCTGGAAGCAACTAAAAGTTACCCTACTAGGTTCCTCACTCTGTATTGAGTTGCAGTGAGCCTTGCATTCATTAAGGTCACCATCATTATTCCCATAATGTTTCTGGCAATACTCATAACATTCAGCAAGCTTACTTGAATCACCCATCAGGATCACCAATAAGCAGAGGAGCAATCAAGAATCCCGCAGTCAAGCAATAGGCATTTAGGATGCATATTGTAGTGAATTATTAAGAACTTTTTAAGCATTGCTAAGCCAATAGGTAGGAGAACAATAACCCAGTACATTATTGCTTAAGGTGGTTAAAATGCCTTAATGTAATACGCTTATGTTCAACTATATGATTTACGCATTGGGTTTATTAGGTTTCTTCCTCTTAATCAACATGGTTAGCCGTGAGGAGGTTATTAACGCGTTAAGTAGGTTGAGGCGTGCTTTTGACCTATGGGTAATATTCTTTATCATTGCTGATGTTTTTAGTGCGTTAGTTGGAATCCTTCAGAGTTCTGCACCGGTGTCAGTGAGCTTTAGTGTGGGTCTTGGTATTTTATGGATTGGGTCGTTTATCGTGCATTTTAGGCGTACGCATGGTGCATGGGATGTGCTTTCTGAGCTTAATGAGAAGTATGGGCTTGGTGATGATGCTGAATTAACCATGATGATTCCATTAATCGGCACTGCAATAGGCATCATAGCCTACGGTATTGCGATTAGGAGGATTGGGAAGGATGTGAATAATGGGAGACTTGCAAGAATAGGACTCTTCATAGCAATACCAATAGTCAATATTCTCTCACCACTATGGTTCTACTACGCCAGTAAGGCAATGAATGAGGTTATTGCAAATGTGAAGAATGGTGCATGGTACTGGAAAACACCACCAGAAACCCTATAGGCAATAACCGCAACACACGTGAGGAGCATACTTAAGGTACCATTGCCTAAGTGTCTCATGCCTAGGGTTCAGTAATGCTTAGC
>JAGDXB010000009.1 GCA_023256215.1 Vulcanisaeta sp.
GAGGAACAAGGATTACAACCTAACCATAATCCTAGAGAAGAAGCCCAATCAAGCTACTCAACCATAACTCAATTATTTAAGTTAGGTTGGGTGGGGCTAGTGGGTAAATGGGGCTCAAGCCTCCCTCATCAAGTTAATACTGATGAGTTTAGCGGGTTGGGGTTTAAGTTCTTGAGCCTTAAGAAGCGTAGAGCCGCCGTGGAATAGATGTGGAGTTGGTTTTTAAATTAAGGGGCTGCATTGATGGGTTCCCAATTCTTTAGTAGTGATGGGTTAGGGTGTTGCATGGGCGATGTTGCCCTAGTTAGTGTAGTTGGATTCTGCTGGAACTCAAGCTTCAGCTTCATAATGCCAAACGATGCATAACATGCAATTAATTTGAGCAACTCCGCGGTACTGCATACATGCAGTCTGCATGCTATAGTGAGCTATGCTGCTAGGTTAAACATAGCAAGCCTAATTGTTGGGAATTGGGCATGCTTTTAAAGCCTTAAGAAACTGAACTCCTTGTGTGTTGCCTTAATCTAGTATTACCCTAGTACCGCCCATGAAACGTCTCCTAAAGCTTCTATTCATTTAACGCATAAATAAATCAACAAATCAAAATGTCCGCTTCTTTAGCGATATCCAAAGGGACTTCACCATTCCTATTCTTAATGCTCAGATCAGCACCACGCTCAAGGAGTAGCCTAGTAGCATCAACATAACCATAGTATACTACTTCATGTTGTAGCGGCGTATCGCCATCCTTATCCTTCATGTTTGGGTTGCATCCCTCCTTAAGTAACTCGGCGACTCCATTAACAACACCATCCCTAGCTAAACCAAGTAAGCCGTCGCAGATTGGCATTGGTTGTTTAGCTATTGGATGTTTTTAACGTTGCGTATAGTGGTTTTGATGGATTGGCTTTGCGGTAATAGCCAATTGGCATTATCAACCCCTTATTCAAGCGAATACACAGCAAACCTAAGGAGCATACTTAAGGTATCACCCTCTCAACTCATCATGCCTAGGGCTCCAATAATACTCAATCAATATCCTGAATTCACTTGGCGGTGCCTTACCCTGTAACGCATTCACGATGCTCTCAGGCATGCCGTGGCTAATCATCCAGGTGGCGAAGAATTTACGCAGTTCGTACGGATCTCCGCCCCAGTACTTGTTTGTCGGTTTCCTTGATCTACCTCCTCAACCTATCCCCATTAAAGGGGATCTATCCGCCCAATCGACATCAGCATTAACGTCGAATCAGCCTTAACTTAAGCTTCACGAAGCCTGTCCCGAGCCGGCGTGTAACTCGCCTTAAGCACTACTGATTCGGGCCTTAGGAAAGCTATGCCCTCTTGATTGCCGTGACCTTACCAATAAGCACTCCACGCCCCCAATCCACGTCACTCAAGCCAACTAGGAATGGCTCTCTAGGCCTAAGCCCAGCCTCAGCCAGTTCCCATCCATTGAGTCAAGTTAATCGAGTAAGTCATCAATATTAAGATTAATATATGAGCTAGGCCTAGCTAGGATAATTGGCCAAGATTCTGAGACATGCCGGGGCATTAACGTTCTTACTAAACCAGAGAGCTAAATTCCTCTTCCTAAGCTGATGAGCGACCAGACAGTATGGGAGCCCAGGACCAAAGCTTAATAATCAAAACATTTCGCATGCCCACTAACGCCGCCCCCTAAGGTAATGGTTGAAGACTTCACCAATCAATGCCTGCATTAAGCCAACCAATAGCTGCGGTTTCTATTTCGATAATGACAGTTCCAGTTACTTCTATGGTTGCTGTTACTGCAACTACTATGGTATCTACTATCCCTTTACGGTTATTACAATTTTTTATGATTATGTTTATTGCGGCATCAATAGCACTAAGAAGGGGTAATCCACCTTATTCACCCGTTCTAACTATATAAAATATGCTCAGCTATGATCATTACCTCATTAGCACGGGACTTTTAAAAACTACCATCATCAAATTTAGCCCATGTGGTTCCTTATTTTTTATTTAATTATAGAGCTTCAATATAACTAGTTGTTAAGTAATGTGTAGAATACATTAGTTAGGCAGCTTTACGAAATAGTTAAATATATGTATGTTTAATACGCCCTTATGATTGCTGTTGAGGAAGAGTTTAGCTTCAGTACGGATTTTTTAAAGGGACCTAGGGTTTTTGGGAAGAGGTGGAGTGTGCCGGTCGTTAATGGATTTATTGAGGGTTTAGTGGGTAGGTTAATAGTTGAGTATAGTTCATGGACAGGTGAGATTTTATTCAGGGTAACAGTCACTGATGACGGTAGGGAGGTTTTCAAGAATGACTTCACGGTATTCAGTGGCATGAAGTTAACACCGCCGTTCACAGGCAGATCCGCGACTATTGATGTGAACCTACCGATAAACACCAAGGTCAATCAGGGTATAGTGAATATAGAATTTAAGGCGTCATCAACATTAGGCTCTGTAAAGGGTACTGCGAGGCGCCTACAGTTAGTAATGAAGTAAGAAGGCTCACTTATACTTGCACATAGGTTAAGCATAATCTTCTAACTTGGCTAAATCCAATCCTTACATCGGTCGCCCAGGGAGAATATCATCTTAAGTATTGTTAGGCTTCTTGAAGGCTTAGTCCTATCCCCCCAAACATCCCCCAAGCGTAGACCTGCAGTTCCCTCTAATAATTAATAAAATAGAGACACGGTTAAAGGAACCTGAGATTGAGGAAGCGGTTAATTAAGGGGATCTGTGTTATGCAATGTTTACAATGTTGTTAATGGTTATTTGACGCTGATGAGCGCAGTTGCAGACAGTAGATGGGGTAATGATAGGTTGGTAAACCACAGCGTGGTATTTGACCATTACCTTCTTTGCATCAGATAATGTTTTTAAATTTTTATTTTTCCCTTTATTTATGGTTTTTGGTGCTTTTCCTATTGATGTTAATTTGAGACCTGTTAAGCCCAGTCAATTACCTAGTTGGTTTAAAGTTTCTGTTTTTGAGTGTAGGAGTCTGCTTGGTGTTGGTGGTTTAGCGGTTGCCTTACTTTGCGTTGATGATTTTGGCGTTAACCATGCTGTTAAAATGCCAAAGGAGGTTTACGAAGCATTAATCAGCGGCATTAAGCATCCAACCCTACTCAATACTAATGCCGTTTCTAGGGAGATTGATGTTTTACGAAGAGTTAGTCACTCGAATATTGTCAGGTTTGAGGAGTTTGACCATGAGAATCTAGCACTAGTATTCGAGTATTGCGAAGGGGGTTCGCTTAGGGGTGTTTTAGAGAATGGACCAATACCAATCAAGGAGGCATTGGGCATTGCACTACAGGTTACTGATGTAGTGGATTACCTGCATAGCTTGGGTATTATTCACGGTGACTTAAAGCCCGAGAACATACTGTTCACAAGGGACAAGATACCGAAGGTTTCGGACTTCAATACATCGAGATTCGTATCAAGCATATCAAGACTTAGGCAAACAATTACCTACACACCAGGTTATGCAGCACCAGAGCAATTAAGTGGTAATATAACAGAGGCAAGCGATGTATGGGCAATAGGAGTGGTACTATATGAAATGTTGACTGGAAAACTACCAGAGGCAAACCTAGAT
The DNA here is from genome assembly GCA_023256215.1 of Vulcanisaeta sp. Taxonomy (GTDB): domain Archaea; phylum Thermoproteota; class Thermoprotei; order Thermoproteales; family Thermocladiaceae; genus Vulcanisaeta. Next base: position 3,611 of record JAGDXB010000009.1, read on the forward strand.
ATAGGGACTATGAATGCCAAGACTGGATATAGCCAAATAGACGAAATAATAGAAGAGACGTTGAAAATAGATTCAAGAGAAAGAATAAAAACAAGAGAATTAAGGCAAAGAATAGAGGAGGCATATGAAGAAGCAGGAAGGGGAGGAAAAAAGGCAAGGGGAGGAAAGGGAGGAAGTGAAAGGATTAGGATTGATGAGGATAGAGTTGTAGTGAAAAGAGGGAGAGGGAAGGCTATAGATATTGGTTCTATTCTAAATCTCCTAAAGATGAATACTGTTTACATGGTGGCGTCATTAGTATTAATTGCATCGACCATTACATTGATTTTAGTACCAAGCCTGGATTATGCATTAGCCAACTTATTTATAAACATTGGTATGTATGAGGAAAAAATTGGTACTTTAATGGCCAATGGACTTTACACCATCGGTAGAAATACCCATACTACCAGCGGCCTAGTTCTAATATTCAGCTTAATAATGCTATCGCTAGTTCCGTTGGCTAATGATAGTTATAAAAGGTTCGCAATAATTGCCTCACCACCATTAATAACGGTGGCCCTACTCCAAATAATCCCAAGCAATGCACTAATGCTTGAATCAATCATAGGCATGCTACTCATAGGAACATCAACAGTGCCAGCATCAATAAACATAGCAAGATTAAAGCCCAAAAGGAACGCTAAATACAGCCTAGCCCTATCCACCGTCGGCTTCATTTCCATGATCCCCACGCTATACAACACATGGTGGATAACACTAATCGCCATAATCACAATGGGACTAGCAGTGGGCATATTACTCTCAATAGACTCTACCGATTCCGGCGACTTCATGGTCGGCTTCATTATCGGCATAATAATTGGCGCATCAATGCTATTCCTCATACCTAAGGCATATCTAGCAGCATTAATCACAGCAGCCGTGCTCACACTCCTATCACTTAAAGAACCACTTAATACGCCATTATTCCTAATGTCAATACCATTAATCTCCCTCTACTTTACCCCCGAAGCCTTAACCATAATTGATACCATCCTAAGCGAATTCACAATGCTCTCAATTGATGCAATGAAAAGAAG
>JAGDXB010000007.1 GCA_023256215.1 Vulcanisaeta sp.
CCAGGCTAAGCACGGAGTCAATCGACCTCAGGGCAACGTCTATGAACCCCATACTATTATAATTAAGCCATATCGCAGATGCCTTAACCATTAAGATCCCGATTAATGGGTCCTTAAAATGCATTATTGCAGTCATTTAATGATTGTAAGGCTTAAAATTAGTGAGTGATTCACTGCCCTAATGGCATTACTCGGTAGGTTTAGTGCTTTCCTGAGGGGTCGTGGTCTTTTTAAGAACTGGTTTTGGGCCGGCGTTAAGTACATGCTCATTAAATACGGGCTTGCCAGGGGTAATGTAGACGTAACCTTCAGATGCGGTGTCAAGGCTAGGCTCAGCCCATTGATATATTCATGGTTCGCTAGTGCCTATCGTGATGGGTTGCTAAACCTCGTATCATGCAGTAATGGTACTGTTTACCTGAGTTATGGGTATGGGGGTAGGGTTGTTGAGGTTGGTTTGAGGTCTGGTGATGTGTTCACCTTTAGGTACTTGGGGCGTGATGTTGTTCTGTTCCTTAATGGTTTCTCTGACGCCATTTTTGATGTTTTGTTTGAGAATTTCCTTGGTGGTGCCTATGATGACTTAAGCGTTGATGGTAGGGTTGTTGTTGATGTTGGTGCTGGTGTTGGTGACACGGCAATACTCTTCGCCTTGAGGGGTGCCAGTAGGGTCATAGCCCTTGAACCATACCCAGCACTGTACAGTATAGCCCTTAGGAACATTGAGCTGAACAATGTCAAGGGCAGTGTCATACTCCTAAACGCCGGCTTGGGCTCTTCCGATTACTATGCATGCGGTGGTTATGAGGCACCGAGTGATTATGCAGTGTTCAGACCAAGCGATAAGTGCGATGTTAAGGTTAGGATTTATACCCCTGAATCATTGATAAAGGAGCTTGGTATCGATGATGCCGTCCTCAAGATGGATTGTGAGGGCTGCGAGTATGAGGTCTTTAGGAGCATGAAGCCAGAGACCATTAGGAGGTTCAGGGAGTTGATAATTGAGTACCACAACGGGCCTGAGCCAATGGCGAGCATGCTCGAGAACCACGGATACGAGGTCACCATAAAACCAATAAGGAGCGCTGATATACCAATTAACAAGCAAGGATACATACTAGCGACCATAAAATAAGAGCGTTATTGTCTCAACGCAATTCACGCCTTTGACTATCACAACCTCATCTTGGCATAGCTTACATGGGTAGTCAATGATGTTATAATCGAAGTGCGCATTTATGATCTTAAAGGGCCGCGGCTCTTCAAGATTACCCTAATGATTCTAAGCATGTAAAATCACATCAGGGATCTAACGAGGATAGTAATAAGCATAATGTAGCCCCATCAACCCAATAAACACCTCCATACCTCGTCATACTTAGCCATGTCCCGACTATCCATTTAAGCGTTCTCCTTGGCTAATCCTTTCGGCCCCTTTAATTCTCCAGTTATGTTTGTTGCGTAATATATCACGGCCTATTAATGCCTTATACTGCTGCGTTGCTGGGTCTACTGCGGCGACGGATATGTTGTCAAGTACAATCCTGGCGCCTATATTCGTCACATTAGAGAATAACGTAAGTTTTACTAAGCACATGGGTATGGCAACAGTACCACCTGCCGTAGTTAAGTTAATAGCACCATATAGTGGATAACCAAGTTTATTCAACGTATCTCTATCTACTGCAGTGATGGAAGTCCCCCGTATCAATTAATGCAGTAGCATTCCTCATATTGCCAAGGATTACGCCTTTACTTTAAGCAAAGCTTTGGATTACACCCGCTGGTTTAATATCAATTACTATCATTAGTTCATTTATTCTAAGAACATCGGCAGATAATGCATTTAGTGCCATATAGCTAATCCTCACTATAGGCATTCATAACACCTGAGTAGTATCAAGGCTGAGTATGTGCGTTGGAAAGAAGTACTGTGGTTTCTCCTCCTCAACCCTCTGGATCATGAAATTACCATCTATGCCGAACTTCTCAAGGGCGTACTTATAGGCTCCTCCAGGCTCTCAAATACACTCCGCACCTTGCCATCCTTAATAACCACGTATTTACCTTTGTACTTACTATAGTTCAGGTAATTTAGTCCTATATGCCTCATACTCCCTAAGCAAACCACCCAGGGTTCAACCTATCCAAATTCCTCGAGAACACAACGCGGAGACGTTTGATTCATGACTGGATAATTAAATAAATTCTAGTCATGGTAATGAGTTGAGGAATTAAATATGAGTACTCCCAACATTAAAATACCGAAGATTCTCTATGACGAAGCGGTAAAGAATGGGATTGACGTTGAAGAAATAGTATTAACGACGATAGTGAAGGCCCTAGGGCTCGATCCAGAGATGACTATGAGGGCTAGGCTTGAGTTGGCGGTTAAGTATTTGGGTGAGGAATTGATTGATAAGGACCCAGTACAGGCCGGTGAGAAGCTTTATAAGGCCGCTGAGGAATGCGTTAAGGTTCTTGCTCAGTACTATGATTTAAAGGATATCCTAGCTAAGGTTAACGAGAGAGGTAGGTGGACTGTGACTGATTTAGCCAGTGCAGTAACTGTAATTGCCGATAGGTTGGGCAAGTGGTTTGAGGAAGCCTGGGACGCAGCGAACTACCTACACGTGTGGGGGTTCCATGAGGCTAAACTGGATGCCGAACTCGTCAGGAGGAGGCTACCTGAGGTTGAGAGAATTGTTAATGAGACGCAGAAGGTATTAACAAACCAGGCGTAGCCAGGTTGGTAACATACGGTTAAGGGGGCTATTTCACAATCAATTCTCTACCTATGGTTAAGTAAGTAACGGGAATCAACGAGTAAAGCCTTTTTATCGTCAACCATCGAATAAAACAATATGGCGTTATTTGCGAGCGCGCCCGATTGGTTAATTAATCTTTGGGGTAGTTAAGTTATTTAAAAACGGTTGCCTTGGTTGTTTGTGGTTTTTAGTAGGGTTAAGTTGAGGTTTGGTGGTTTGGAGGTTGAGTTTGTTGATAGGGATTTGGCGTTGGGGCTTGTTGGTGATTGGGCTAGGAGGGGTACTGGTTTTCCGAAGGTTGTTTATGGTCCTGAGGGTTGTGGTAAGACTGCCTGGCTTAGGCAGTCTGTGGAGTTGCTTAAGGATTATGGCTTCGAGGTCGTGTACGTGAATCCAATTAATAGGGAGTTTCTCGCCGAGGTCAATATTACGGATTTGAGGGAGGATTTCCTTAGGCTCGTTAAGGAGGCCATAAGCCAAAACGCCCTTGGTAGGCTTGCCTGGCTCGCCTTTGACTTTGTTAAGGAGTTGATCCGTGCAACGAGGGGTAGGATAGCGGTTATTGTTGACGATGCGTTTCAGGTAATTGGCGTTAAGGAATCGGCGCTATACGTGAAGGCCCTACTAAACCTAATCGAATATCCGCCAGGGCATTACGAGAAGATAGTGGCGGTGGCGGCTACAAGTGAGGGTTTGTCCAGGCGTGAAATTGGTAGGCATTTATGGTCGGATATAATGCCCATGTGGAATATGTCGAGGAAAGGCTTTGAAGAACTCTATGAGCAGATACCCGGAGGTAAGCCAAATGTTGACGATGTGTGGAGGATAACGGGCGGTAATCCAAGAATCTTAGAGAGACTCTATGAGGATGGTTGGAATGTCGATAAGGTTATTAAGAGTCTCATTGAGGAGAAGGGTCTCAGGACGTTCATGGCGTCATTAAGCGCCGGCGATAGGGATTTACTCATGAAGGCTCTGGACGATCCAGACGTGCTTATGAGTAGGGAGGGAATACCACTACTCAATAGGTTAATCGAGCTAAACCTAGCCCTGGATATTCCTGAACGGAAAGACCAGGACCTCTGGGTCGATAATCCACCACCCGAGAGAGATTTGGAGCTTGGGATCGGTAGGTACGTGGCATGGCAAACACCACTGCATAGGGAGGCAGTGAGGAGGGCGTTGGAGGTTTTAAGATAAGTATTAAGTATTTTGGTTTGCTGATAATGATTGAATGTCCTCTTACCAGCGTTGGGTTAATTGGCTTGATGAGGCTGAGGATGATCTAGCAACGGCAATCGACCTATTGAGACTTGGTAGGTACTCAAAGGCCTGCTACTTTGCTCAGCAGGCCGCCGAGAAGGCGCTTAAGGCCCTTTTGATTAGGAGGTTGAATCGATATGAACACACGCATGGTGTTAGGGAGTTGCTCGAGATGCTTAGGGATAACGGCATTGACGTTGGTGATGAGTTAATTAGGGTTGGTGACAAGCTCGATAGGTACTACGTGCCGACACGATACCCAAATGCCTGACCTTCAGGCGCACCACATAGGCATTATACCGAGGAGGATGCCGGGAAGGCGATAGACTACGCAAATAGTGTGATTAACCTTGTTAGATCGAGTATATGATGTTGCCAGGAGGAATAATATTAAGGATCCAAGCCAGTTAATTCAAGCCATTAATAAGGCTATCAAGGGCCTAAACCCAATCGTGGTCTTCATAATTGGTTCAATGGCCCGTGGAAAATTCGTGCTGGGCATGAGCGATATAGACCTGGTCGTTATAGTGAGTGGCGAGCCACCATTTAGGGCTAGGATAATCGGGTCACCACTGGGTGATGTGGAGATCGTGATATTTACACTCGACGAATTCTGCAAATATCAC
>JAGDXB010000071.1:0-799 GCA_023256215.1 Vulcanisaeta sp.
GGGACATTATCAAGTAACCACCAAATCTTAGTACCAGAGAAGTATGCGTCAGGTATTAAACCGGTCCTATCCTGTATAACGGAGAGGTAATTCTGTTTTAAATAATCAACTAACGGTGAAGTCCTCCTGTCCTGCCAGACAATGGCATTATAAACAGGTTGCCCTGTCTTGGGATCCCAAATTATCGTTGTTTCGCGTTGGTTCGTAACACCAATAGCAGCAATTTCTTTAGGATTAACCTTAGTTAGTTCAAGAACCTCCTTAATCACTTGCTGTGTTCTTTCCCATATCTCTAATGGATTATGTTCAACCCAGGCAGGTTTTGGGTATATTTGTGTATGTTCATGATAAGCATAACCTACTAAAGAACCATCATGGCTAAATATGGCAGCTCTTGTACCAGTTGTACCTTGATCGATTACAAGTACGTAACGTTTTTCTACCGACATACCAATTCTAGTGTTAAATAATGGGCTTTTTTAAATTTTTCTTCTTTTTTATTTATATAGCTAAAATTAAAAAGTTTTCATTGGGATAAAATTTAAAAATATGTATTAAGCATGGTAAAAGCAATATGATAAGCAATCCGTATTTGGGTGAGTTTGTAGGTACAATGTTCTTAATACTGTTTGGTGATGGTGTTGTTGCAAATACAATACTAAGTAAGACTAAAGGTAATGCACTTACCGGAGGTGGAACTGGAAGTGGTTGGATAGTCATAACAGCCGGTTGGGGCTTTGGTGTAATGGTTGGTATTGCAACGGCAATATGGTTTGGCAGCCCCTGGGCCTCGATTAAT
>JAGDXB010000071.1:809-4561 GCA_023256215.1 Vulcanisaeta sp.
GGGACGATAGCCTTGGCAATAGACGGTAAGTTGCCCTGGAACATGGTCCCTGGATTTATAGCATCAGAGATTGCCGGCGCCTTCGTCGGCGCCCTTCTGGTGTATGCAGCCTATAGGGATCATTTTAAAGCCACTACAGATCCTACCACTAAATTAGCAGTATTCTCAACGATACCAAATATTAGAAATCTACCTCTTAACTTTGTAACTGAGGCAATAGGTACATTCGCATTGGTGATGGGTGTCTATGGCCTTGTCGTACCACCAGCAATTGCTAAGTTAGTGCCTGGCGCAGTAACAGTAGCCTTCTTAGTTTGGGGCATAGGTTTAAGTCTTGGTGGACCTACAGGTTACGCTATAAACCCTGCAAGGGACTTAGGACCAAGAATAGCCCACGCGATTCTCTTTCCTAAGGAAAGCTCTGACTGGACATATGGTCTCATAGTTCCTATCTTCGGCCCAATAGTTGGTGCCATAATAGCAGCTTTAATAGCCATGGCAGTGTTATAATTAACGATTTTAGTTTAACTCAGCAAATCAGTAAAACTTAAAAATAATATTTTTAATAGTTCACATATGATTAAGAAGTTGATAAATACACCAGGTGAAGAGGTTCGTGAAATGTTAGAGGGAATGGCTCTCGCATTTCCAGAAATAATACGTTTAGATCCACAGTGGAATAATGTCTATAGGGCATATAAGAAGCCGAGTTATAAGGTCGCATTAGTTAGCGGTGAGCCAGCACACGCTGGGTATGTCGGTTATGGCATGCTTGATGCTGCCGCGGCAGGCGCTACATTCACATCACCAACAGTTCCCCAAGTTCTTGCAGCCATAAAGGAGGTCGCCACAGAAGCAGGAGTATTAGTAATAATTAAGAATTATTCAGGTGATGTTATGAACTTTACATCAGCGGTTAAAATGGCACAGGCACAGGGCATAAAGGTTGACTATGTCGTTGTTAATGATGACGTGTCAATAGCCGAGAAAGAGAAAAGGCGAGGAACTACGATAACGGTACTTGTCCATAAGATAGCAGGTGCTGCGGCCGAAGAGGGATGGTCTTTATCTGAAGTAAAAAGGGTGGCTCAGAAGGTTATTGATAATGGTAGAGATATTGGGGTAGCCTTAACCCCATGCAGTGTTCCGGCTGCAGGTAAATATACGTTTGAATTAGGGCCTGACGAAATAGAATTTGGTATAGGAATACATGGCGAGCCTGGTGTTCAGAGGATTAAGTATATACAATCAAAGGACCTTGCTAAAATTATGGTAGATAAAATAGCTGAAGATCTGGGTCTCAAGAAAGGTGATGAGGTGTTTTTGGTGGTGCAAGGCACCGGAGGTACACCGTATATGGAGAAGTTTGTTTTCTATAGGGACGTTAGGAAATACGTAGAAAGTCTAGGTTTGAAGGTATTTGGTAGTTGGATTGGAGAGTTCATGACATCATTAGAAATGCAAGGCGGGAGAGTGGCTATACTTAGACTTGATGAAGAACTTAAAAGACTACTTACAGCACCTGCGTATACAATCGCCGTTAGGATAACTGGTCCTATGACATTGCCGGTCGTTACTTAAGGTGATCACTATATGATAACGAGCTTAAATACTAGTGATATTTATACTATTATTGTTAGGGTTGCTGATGTTATTGTTCGGAATAAGGATTATTTGACTCAGCTTGATGCTGCCATTGGTGATGGAGATCACGGTATAAACATGGACAGAGGATTCGAGCTTGCTGTTGAACGTTTAAAGCAACTTGATATTAATAATTCCGATATAGGTACGATCTTAATGACAGTAGCTAATGCTCTTCTTGAAGTTGTTGGTGGTGCTGCAGGTCCTCTTTATGGTATGTTCTTCATGAATATGGCTACTGTGGCTTCGGGAAAAAAGGAAGTAGATTTACAAACTCTAACTACAATGTTTGAGCAGGGATTAAGGGGTGTTCAAGACATAGGCGGAGGAACACAGCCTGGTGAGAAAACTATGGTAGATACGCTATACCCGTTCGTTGAAGAATTGAAAAAGCAAGCCGCTAGTAATAGTAACGATATAGCTCTAGCATTTGCCAATGCCTTAAAGGCAGCTGAGAATGGTATGATAGCTACGATAAATATGATTGCTAAGAAAGGAAGAGCTAGCTATTTAGGTCCTAGAAGTGTGGGGCATCAGGATCCTGGAGCCACAAGTAGTTATTTAATACTCAAAACCTTCTACGACTATATAAAAGAAAAAGAAAGTAAAGGCTAAGATCGATCATGGCTAGTTTAGTGATAGTCTCACACAGTAGAAAGCTTGCAGAAGGGCTGAAAGAAATACTTGAGCAGATAGCAAAAAATATTAAGATAATAGCTATAGGCGGAGTTGCAGTTGGCAAATCTAGTGAAGGTGCGCTAGGTTCAGATCCTGTTAGAATTAAAGAGACATTCTTAAGCTTAGCTAATGAGGATGCAATTTTTGTTATTTGTGACTTTGGAAGCACAGTACTTGCAGTTAAGTACGCTATTAAGATGTTACCTGAAGAATTAATCAAAAAAATACATCTAATAGATGCTCCTTTAGTTGAGGGTGCATATGCTGCTGCCGTTGAAATAAGCTCAGGCTCAACAGTAGAAGAAGTAATTAAGGCTGCTGAGAATTCTCGTAACTTTCATAAATTTTCATAAGGGGTGTTAACTCAGTAATAGTTTCCATTAAAATCCTCATCACTAATTCTCTAACATCGCCTTCATTACTAAAATTATTGATTAACTCCATGATGCTATTCCTTATTTTGCCAATATTTAACTTTCTAACTATGTACTTTATTTTAGGTATCGATGTGATATTTACACTCAGCGCATCTACACCAAGTGATAATAATATAGGTATTGCTATTTCGTTGCTTGCCATTTCACCACAAACATCAACTCTGACACCATGCCTTTTTGCAGTATTGACGACATTATATAATAATCGTAATACTGAAGGATGAAATTCATTATATAGATATTGAACTTTTTCATTATCCCTATCAGCTGCAAGTATGTATTGAGTTAGATCATTAGTTCCTATACTTACGAAATCCACGTAATTCATTACCTTATCTATAATTAGTGCAATACTTGGTATTTCCACCATAATACCAAATGATACTTTTCCATAATTAATACCCTTTCTTTCTAAATCTTCCTTTACTTCATTCATTATCTTCTTAGTCTCTATTATTTCACTCAATGTTGAGACCATAGGTATCATAAATCCAAATTCCCCGAAACTTGATGCTCTAAGTACAGCCCTTATTTCATCAATAAGTATGTCTTGATGCTCCTTTAATAAAAGTCTTATACCTCGTAGACCCAAAAATGGATTATTTTCTTTGCTAATGTTGAGATACGGTATTGGTTTATCACCTCCTGCATCTAAAGCTCGGACAATTATTTCTCTTTTATGTACAAACTCTGATATTTTTTGTAAGGTACTTAATAATTCATTCTCATTAGGTGGTTGTTTTCTATTCATGTACATGAATTCTAATCGTAATAGTCCAATGCCTTCACCTCCATAATCAAGCACTATTCTTGCATCCTCAATATTGTTTACATTAGCTAATACCTTAATATTATGCCCATCCTCTGTTACAGCAGGTTGTGCACGTTCGTTAAAGAATTTATCATTAATATTTTTAATTATATTTGCTATTGTGAAGGTTTTACCACTTCCCGTTACGCCAATTAATGTTTGAAATTTAATACCTTTTTTTA
>JAGDXB010000022.1 GCA_023256215.1 Vulcanisaeta sp.
GTTTATGTAAATGTTGAATGTAGCTGCCTGGAAAGCGCCATTACTCGGATTCGTTACCCTAACCACCACAACCCAGGTACCGCTTGGTGTGGCTGAAGTCACTGGGTTTATTACGGGTATTATTGAAGATTGATAATTCTGCAGGGTTAATGATGATGAGTAAAGTGATGTAGATGCACCATTAGGCTCCTCACCTATGATATTAATATCCACCTTACAGCTGGTGTTGGTTGTAGACTCTAATCTAAGCGTCATGTAGAATGCTTGGCCTGTAATAAATGTATTCTGGTAACTACCTGTAGGGTCCGAAGGATAAATAACAATCTGGCCACAGCCAACATCGACGGTTTCTGCCTGCTGTGCATGGGCTATTATAGCAAACCCTATTATTAACATCACCATTATCGATAGTGCATATATAAGACCTAACTTATTACTTAACCTTACCATATTAATGGCTCCTCCGGTTTTATATTTAAACTTTAGTCACGAGGAACCGTGACTAAAGTTTAAAATAATCAACACACTATTGATGAAGGTTAGCTTCATGTTATCTATATTGTGCCGTATGTGGAAGTTGACGTTACGCCTTACCTTAACTACCCACGCTAAAAGCAATGGTTAATCTAAATCTACGTTTAATAAAGATACCTCAACGATGAAAGTGGCTGCGGCTAGCATAGAAGCGCATGAGAACTAGGGTTAAGCATGTGGATTAAATTTAACCAACATTTGGAGGTAGGGGCCTTTCTTAGCATCGTAGGCTAAGGCCACTACGTCACCATCCTTAAGCTCAAACGGTGGCGACTCCTCTTTATAGCCTCTGTAAACTTCTATCCAATTTCCATCCCTATACACCGCGGTTTTGTTGAGACTCCCAAGGTCCTTAATGAACCATTTATCACTATTCCTAAATATTATGCAGTGTCTTTTACTAATGTATTTATTATCATCACGTATCTCTAGAAGGGCTGCATCGCCCTGGTATTGAACTCTTGTAGAGTCCACATCGTCACCTCTACCTATAATTATTATATCGCTTAATACATCATATTTAACACCCTTAATAACAAGAGAGATGGGTGCCTCAATGGTTTTAGCTGCACCAACACCGTAGCCTATTAAATCCTCCAGCAGATCGTCTACGGTAAGATACCTGTTGCTCATGACTGGGTTCATTGCCTTTTGAATAACCTTAACAATCCTGTAATCAACATCCTTATTATACCTCCTAGGGTCAGGTGTCGCTATTACATGGTCAGGGTAACCTGGCATGTCATGCTCAGGGTCACGGCCAGTTACTAGGAAGTAGAGTACGGCGCCTAGGGACCATATATCACTCTGCGGCGTTGATATGAAGCGCCTCTGCTCCGGGGCCGTGTAGCCGCCTGGTGATATAACGGCCTCATTGGATATTGGTTGATCATAGTAGTACCTGCTTGTTCCAAAATCTATAAGCTTAACCACGTTGCTTTTCCTGAGGAGTATGTTTCTAGGCTTAATGTCCCTATGTATGACATTATGTTTATGTATAAATGACACCGCGTCACATAGCTGCTTCATTAGGTTTAAGACTTCGTTTTTATCAAGTATTCTTCCACGGGCATAGGAGTCTAGGCTAGGTCCATCAATATATTCAAGCACCATTATCACAGGGCGGAGGTTTACATTAGATACCGTACGCAGAACCTCAAATGCGTCAACCAGGTTAACGATGTTCTCATGTCTAACAACCCTTAATACATTAGCTTCATGCCTAATCTTCTCGATGTTAATTTTAGTAACTTGATCATCCTCCTCCTTAATGATAGGTTCCTTCACCACGAAAAGCTCCCCTGAACTCAGTCTCTTAGTAAGCCACACATAACTCATACCACCTCCACCAAGCCCCTTAACAACAACATAATCCATGAACTTAACACCAGGCCTAAGCACATTAAGCACAGCATTAAGTGCTATTTAAGGAATACGCCCTTAAAACTGAAATCATTTATACATGTTAAAAGTGTTCTTTAAAATCATTACTTCAGCATTAATAAAAGCTTAAAGGAATTAGGCAAGCGCATATATTAGTGAAGCATCTAAGTTCCAAAGGAAGTAAATATCAGTGCAACTCCCTGCATTAATTAGCCACAGTTAGTCATGTCTAACATTTATAAAGTGAGTAAGGCTTTGTTTGAACATATTGAGGGTCTTGGTTATAGTGGTTTTGGTAATGCTAGGCATTTCAATGATAGTGATTGCTCAAAACATGGGACAAGTAACAGCAACAATGCTAGTAGCTCACATCCACAAGCTATACTCTATGACCACAAAACGGGTACATATACATAGCTGTCCATTATCCTATGATAGTATTCTAATGCTTAACCTATCAACAAACCAAATAGTAACAGAAATATCAAGTAAACTCTACCCCAGCAGCTTTACTCTATGATCCTCAGAATGGCTATATTTACATAGCTAATGCAGGTTCAGAAAGCACCTCTGTTATCACTGTTCCTTCCGCCAGCCGTAGTAATAGAAGCGGTGGCAGTATTATTGGTTATTCTTATCTTCCTCAGGTTTCTTGTCGGCCTTAACTACTGTCTCGCCGGACTTTTCCTCAAGTGGCCTTACTGCTAGCTCCTCCTCGCTCGCATAGACTCTGGTGCCATCTTCAGTAGTTATGAATGGGGGCGCGGCTTGGCTTATAGTGGGTGTCATTACTGTTGATGCTGCCTTCGCGCTTCTGCATGATGATACAGCATTTATGGATTCGGTAATTATCTGCTTTCTAAACTCTGCATCAGAGGCGGCCTTCTTGTTAACGTTGCCTAATTCCCATGGCCATAAGCCGCCATAATACGGTGGTGAGTATTCCATTAACCTGGATGCGATCTGCTTAATCCTAGACCTGAGTCTTCTTGGGCATTCGTCGGAGATCTGGTTTATGTAGTTTAGTAAGGCATCCTTATTTCCGCTAATCATGAATTCCTTAACTGCATTATATAGATTATCGTCATTAACCGCCTGTATTGATGATGCGTATTGATTATACACATTTATGGCGCTCTTCTCACCAACCCTAAGGTAACTGGTGTATAGCCTAAAACCCACCGATGCCAATGCGAATAGTAGGATCACTATAGATGTGGATACTGTGTATGGGCTATAGGGCCTTATCAATGGTACTTCACCCAGCGAATAAAGTAAGGTTGCGAAGAATACGGCTAGGGCTAGGTTGCTTGAAATCCTGGGCAAATCAATAGCCACGGGCCTTAACGGCTCATAGAATGTGAAAAATCTAAAGCCTAAAACTATAATCAATACAATGGACGCATATATAAGTGGGTTGCTTAGTACCGGCGCATAGTAGAGTAGTAAACCTATTGAATAGAGTATAAGCCCCTGGGACCACATTCCTACCGATGCTAAGCCCTGTGCCGTGTTTAAGAGTAATGAGGCGCTGAGGCTAACTACTGTGAATAGGTAAGCCGCCCCATCTAGTATTATTATGGCCCCGAGGGTTTTAATGAAGCCTCTAACTGGTTCACCCACCTTAAAACTCCTAATTAATGAACCAAAAGTAATTATATAAATGGCGCCTATGATGTATGGTAGCGCTATTTGGGAACTTATAGATGGCGGCACAAGTGGCTGTGCGCTTTCAAGCATTAGAATAATCATTAACATAGGTCCCACTACGTCTACCAGGGCACGTCCCACAAGATTAAGGACGGCATTCCGCATAGGGATTAATAAATACCCTATAGTTATAATGGTCTCGAGTACAGCTAATGGTATCAGGAATATGCCTATTAGAATAGAGCCTATTACTAGCCTAATCATTTCACCAACTACAGGCTCTTCAGCAATGTAGCTAGACATAGCCGCTATTAGGAAGTATTCGAAGACGTACATAATGACTATGAATACTATGAGTACTATAAGGTTTATTAAATGCTCCCTAACAGACTCCCTCCTACTAGGCTTCTTGCTACTCATAGGGAATCCACCTCCCACATAGTTTCACTAAGAATCCTCACCATGATAATGTATCCTCTAACGCCGATTTTTAAAGATTAGTCACGACGCTATGTGACAAGAATTTAAAATAGGCCCCTCATGTTTTGAAGATACTAAACTTAGCCCCATAACGCCATCATAGGCATTAAGGCAGGTTTAAGGAATAAGTTATGAGAGGGATGGGGTGGAACAATGCAATTAGGCAATGCGGCGATGAAGCGGCAACGTATGGTGTTTAACCCCTTATAATTCTTAAGTGTTTAGTCACTAATAGACGTGACTAAAGTTTATTAAATTAATTAACATTAAAGCGATTATGAGCCCATTAACCGTTAAAGCATCATCAATCATGAGGATGGCATTAATATTAGCGATACTATGTGTCGCGTTGATCCACATAGCGCATGCCGAAAATACAGTATCCCTCAAGATAGTGCGTCAAATACCACTATTTAGTTCATCTAGTGTTAGTGATGTTGCATCGGTATCGTATAATCCAAGCAATAACGA
>JAGDXB010000079.1 GCA_023256215.1 Vulcanisaeta sp.
AGTATGCCCTGTAAACAACGTCAGTCATCGCCGCAACCAACTCCTCACTACCCCAAGTGAGCACTAATTCGGCTCTGGGTTTGATTAGATTAACCATATCTAACTTAATCCCCTGCACAGAACTTATTAACCACTGCCTTAAATCCCGTAAAGAAGTAAAATAAGAGGTATTACCTAATCCTACTGACGGTACAACCAACAGGCAACCTTCCTATTGCCAACACTTATTAATTCCGGCTCCTTCTCCTTACATACATCCATTACGTATGGACATCTCGGGTGGAACCTACAACCTGGCGGTGGATTCACGAGACTAGGCACTTCACCAGTTGGCGGCTCAAGCTCCTTCCTACCTATCGTTGGCACAGACCTCATTAGTAACTGTGTGTATGGGTGCATGGGCTTCTTAAACACCTCATCAACATCGCCATACTCGACAACCTTACCTGCGTACATAATGGCTACCCTATCGGATATGTAATAGGCGACGGCAATGTTGTGGGTTATGAATAGGTACGTTAGTTTAAGCTCCTCCTTTAAGTCCATTAGCAAATTCAGCACCTGAGCTTGAAGCGATGCGTCTAATGCTGACGTTGGTTCATCAAGCACTATAAACCTTGGTCTCTTAATGATAGCCCTTGCAATGGCGACCCTCTGGATCTGGCCGCCACTTAATTCTCTCGGTCTCTTACCACCATGCTCCCTATAGTTAAGACCTACCATCTCCATGGCCTCCCTAACCCTATCCTCATCGAAATGACCGAGCGGTTCTGATATTATTTCCTTAACACTCATCCTTGGATTAAGTGAACTGTACGGGTTTTGGAACACCATGGCCACCTGCTGCCTAACCCAGGGTATCTTCTCCTCAGTAACCTCCTCACCCATGAAGTAGTACTTGCCTCCATCCGGTTTCTCCAGCGTGACCAACAACTTACCAAGTGTTGTCTTGCCAGAACCACTCTCACCAATGAGCCCCAGGGTTTCTCCCTCCTCAATCTCTATACTAACGTTATCCACAGCCCTAACCCAGGCAGGCTTCTTACCGAATAACCTATCCAACAACCCAATCTTATAGGCCAGATAGTACTTCCTGAGATTTTCTGTCTTAACTATGGGCGGCATGTCGATCACCCACCACCATACAACCAACACCTAACAATCCTATTATCAACCTTAGTAAGCTTCGGCTCCTGTACCTTACAAATATCCTTAACATAGGGACACCTCGGATTAAACTTGCAACCGCTCGGTAGGTCTAGAAATGACGGCGGGTTTCCAGGTATTGACTGCAGCTTCACCCTACCGCTCACAAACTTCGACAGGTCAGGTACGCCCGCAATCAATCCCTGCGTGTATGGGTGCATAGGCTCCCTAACAACAGACTCCACATCACCATCCTCCATAATCCTACCTGCATATAGAACCACTAACCTAGTTGATATTACGTAGGCAAGGCTTATGTCGTGTGTTATGAATATTATTGCCGACTCCATCTCCTTACTCAGATCCTTGAATAGGTTAATTACCTGGGCCTGTATTGTTACGTCAAGGGCTGACGTAGGCTCATCCGCAATCAATATCTTTGGCCTCAATATTAACGACATTGCAAGCACAACCCTCTGAATCTGACCACCGGAGAGTTGGTGCGGACCTAAGCATTATTATTTCTGGGTCTGGGAACCTAAGGTCCTTAAGGGCTTGTATCGCCATCTCATAAGCCCTATCCTCACTGTACTTCTCACCACTCCTCTCCATCCTAATCCTGGCAGCCTCCATCAACTGATAACCAACGGTCTTAACAGGGTTAAGGCTTGTGAATGGGTTCTGAAGAACCATGAACACGGTAGTACCCCTATACTTCTCCATCTCCTTCTCACTGAGTTCCAGTAGGTTGACTCCGTCAACCATTATCTTTCCAGAGACAACGGCATTACCGGGCAAAACCCTCGCTATTGCCTGGCCAAGTGTTGACTTGCCAGAACCGCTCTCGCCAACTACGCCAACAATCTCACCCCTATCAATGTCTAGGTTAACGTCATCAAGCACGTGTAAGGTACCCATCACAGTTCTATAACCAACATAAAGATCTCTAATTGAGAGGAGCATGCCCATCACCTCAGTACGCGGCCCTACCACCTATTATGTCCTGTATCCTATCACCAAGAAGTACAAAGCCAAGCGCTATTATTAGTATGGATATACTTGGAAAAACAGCCCACCACCAATACTTCGGAAATCCCCAACTAACACCATCAGATGCCATTTCACCAAGTATTGGTAGGCCAGGCTGTAAACCAATACCTATAAAGTTGAGTATTGATGCCGCGAGTATCACATTACCAAAGTCAAGCATTGCGTAGGCTATTATGGGATCTATCGTATTAATAAATAAGTACCTAAAGAACATCCTAATTGGCGAAACACCATATAGTTGCGCAGCTGCAACGTAATCCATAGCCTTAACCCTCAAAGTCTCAGCCCTAAAAAGCCTTGCGTATATGGGCCACCAAACAATTATGAAGGAGTAAATCATCCCGGTAAAGCTAGCCTTCAAAAGCACAGAAACCACTATCGCAAGTATTATTGCGGGAACAGCAAGAAACGCATCTGTTACCCTCATCAGTATCTCATCCCACCAACCACCAAGATAACCGGCACTAATACCCAGTGCTGCTCCTATTAGTATTGCCGATAGAACCACAAGAAAGGCTGGGTAGGCTGCACTATATGGTATTGAGTACAGAATCCTGGCTAGTATATCCTGTCCCATGTAATTAGTACCCATTAGATGAGCCCAACTTGGTGGCTGGAAAGCACCAGCTAAGTTTTGGGCAAATGGATTGTATGGAAGCAATAACCATCCAAGCCGTGGATCCTTCAATACCGAAGCCAATATCTCCAAAATCCCTTGCACCAAGGACCAAATAACAAAGGCAGCAACTATTACCAAGCCCAATAATCCTGCCGGATCCTTAGAAATTAACTTAACCCAGTTCCAAAACGAAACAAGTAAGCCAGCCCTCTTCTCAACGATTTGCTGCGTCATGCTATCCTCACCCTCGGATCGAGTATTCCGTACAGAATATCAGCTATGAAATTTGCTATTATTATTGATATGCCTACGAATAATGTTATGTCATAAACCATTAATGGATCAACACCTGCTATAGCAACCGTGGTTATGTAACCCATACCATGATAATCAAAGACGTCCTCAGCAACGTAGGCCCCTGTCCACGATAATGCAAATGTAAGAACCATAAGTGTTACTAACGGTATTAACGCATTCCTAAGGCCAACCCTATAGACCACAACCCTCCTTGACAAACCCTTAACGTAGGCCAACCTAACAAAGTCGCTCTCTAGTACATCAAGGGTTACGTTCCTAGCCATCCTAGTGTATAAGCCAAAGCTATAGAGGAATACCGTCAGCATCGGAAGCACCATATGTATCAAGTAACTATTTACGTACGACCAGTCATGATCGATAATCGCATCTATCAAGGGCCAACCAGTTATTACCTTTGGCCTAGATAATAACGGATTTACATAACCGCTAGTTGGTAAGTGAGTGTACGGACCAAGCCAAAATGCAAATACTAAAAGCACTAACAATGCTATGAAGTATGGCGGTGACGACCAGGTAAATATGTAAAATGCCCTAATGGCATAGTCAATCCACTTGTTCCTATTAGATGCGGCCACAGCTCCCAATGCCGTACCAACGAGCACGGTTAATATTACGGCAGGTATCATGAATGTTAACGTAATTGGTAGATAATGCATTATTATGTAAGCCTCAGGCTCCTTATAAATCGGGTCATAACCCAAATTACCACTAAAGACATTAATTAGATAGTTTATGAATTGCACATATATGGGCGCATCTAAATGATACTCCTTAACAATAGCCTCTAACTGGGCCATTGTTGAATGAGGACCCGCATAGAGCCTGGCCAACGCTATTGGTGTTGTGTATATTGCATGGACAAGTATAAACATAAGCAATAGCAATAATAATAACGTTATGACCGCATTAATGAATCTCCTAATTACGAATATTGCAAAATCTCGACCGGCCATACAACATATACCGCGATACTAATTCCTTAAAAAGCTTACCCACTAATACATAATAATTAATACAAATATTCTAATTATATGGGTATATATTAATTACAGCTCTTTATAAAAAATATTATAAGTAGTTTTTATAAAAAATATTATAAGTAGTTATTGCCTTACCCACTCCATCCACTTACTTGTATAGTCTTAGTGCCATTTGAGTACGTCACAACAGTTATGGTTACTGGCTTGTAATACATTGTGTTGTAGTAGTACCCTGTCCATGTGATTATTATACCGTGGACATATGGCTGCGTTAAGAAGTATGGTATTGGG
>JAGDXB010000044.1 GCA_023256215.1 Vulcanisaeta sp.
AATTAACATGAACATCCACAACACCCTCATACAACAAATCCCCAAACCTAAACCTCAAATCAACAATGTATTCCTCAATAACGACACTGGACGACACACGCTAATAAGGTCCACACATTATTAAGTATTAAGTATATGGCATTCTTAACTACGCCATCACGAACCTCATGGTATCCCTACAGCATCACTACCTTACGCATCAATCCATCACCACTGACTACCACTTATCAAGGCCAACAAAATGCATTATTATTGATGATGCACCACCACGGCGGCTCTGGCGGGAATAACTCCACTGTTATATTCCCAACATTAGTATTAAGTACGACATAACCATAGGGTACTTGAGCTATGCCCATTGGGAAGCGGTAATTCTGTGTACAAGCAACATTTTTCGTAGATACCGTTGGGAGACTCAGCATACTTATACCCATCGCCCTCATCACCTTTGGAGTAATTAGATCACACGAGACCAACTCAGTACCACCATAAGAATAAACCGAGTATCCATCCATGTCTATAGTGCTTGATAATGGATTAGTAAATTCAAGTAGTAAGGAGACTGCATTTAATAAATACATGGCAAAACCAAATTTGTTCAATGACGATGTCTTAGTAACGTTAGTGATCACCTTATTAATCGTAATGTTATAATTAATAAAATCATTAATACGTAACGTAATACTAACCCTCTTATTCAGGAGCACATTTACGGAATTAATAAAGCAATTAACGCATTCAAAATATGTCTGTGTAAGCCCCACACCCCACATCACATTCTGCGTAGCATTTATGAGTGCTATTGCCAATGGTACTTGCACGGTCTCGCGAGGAGGTACTAATACCCTAAACGCCTTAACCGTAAATATTGACGACTTAATGGATAATACCGTTATATTCAACGGGTCATCCGTTGGATTCGTTATGACCAGGTAAAGGGCAAAGGTATTATTCTCCGATAGGTACGAGTAAAGCCTAAAATGAATCATATTCACATAAGGCTGCCTCAACTCATTAATTACATGCACATACTCATTAAACAACACATTAAAATAAATACCAAGAACCACTACGACAACAACAAGAGCCATGATAATATAAAGATACGCACTAGGCACACCACCAAGCAATTTATCGCCCTTTTAAATCCATCACCCCTTACCTTAAGCCTACATTTAAAGATAGAAGCATCAATAAAAATAGACCGAAAAGCCGCATCAAAGCCCCCTACCCAAACTTCAAAAGGCTCATAGGCATGTAAACAGATTATCATATACACATTCAACTTCTCATCAAATCGTGACCCATTGATAATTAATGAAACAATGAAACAACGAGACTAAGTATTTTTACCCTCCTTAGTGATATTCACCTTAACTTCCATAATTATACATAGTCTTATCTGTTAAAATATATTTATAATTATTATAATGAATATGTTAGTAAGAGAAATTATTATCCAAGTGTTGTGTAATACTATTTATTAGAAGTTATTTACGTTGATTTGCATGGTGAAGTATAATGGTGAACCTACCTCCTAAATCCGTGCTTGAGGATACGATAAAAAACCTACGCAGTAATGGTGGGGGGTCTGCCCAATTTGAGATACGTGCTAGGCTTGTTGATGGTTTGAAGACCGAGGTTAAGGTTGGGAACCACACAGTCTATATTGATGGGCCTGCAGCCCTTGGTGGGGCTGACACGGCCCCAAGGCCTGGAGCCTATACATTGGTTGCCCTGGCTGGCTGTATAACCTTCATGTTTGCGTGGCATGCCTCCCTAAACGACATACCCATAGACTCGCTGACAATAACGATTAGAGGCAATCACGACTTACTACCAATGTTTGACCCAGAGACCGGTTGGCCTGGCTTTAAGGATGTTGAGGTTGAGGTTGAGGTCTCCACGCCAAGGCCTGAGGACCTGAGCAAGTTACTTAATGTGATTAGGGCAGGTGCACCAATACTCCAGACCTTCGTTAAGCCAATACCCGTGAAGTTTCGCGTGAATATTAATGAGAGGAGGGTTAGGGATGAGGTTGTGATGGTATGACCATGGCCAGGCATAAATGGGAGCCTAATGAGGAGTTGGCCAGGAAGTGGCAGGAGTCACTGGGGTCCTATAGGTATCGTTGGGTGATGATGGCTATTTGGCTTGTGATGATGACGATAAATAGCATAACCCTAACAAACTACCCACTTGCGTTGCCTAGGATAGCCCGCGAGTTTGGTATTGCGAGTGGTACGTACATGTACTTCGCAGGCGTGTTGTCCTACTCGCTTGGCCTGTTCGTGATATACTTCGGAAACTTCAATGGTTGGATGAACACGAGGATTAGGCTAGCAGTCCTACTAGCTCAGGTATTCCTCATAGTGCCCCTATTCCTAATACCCGTGGTTAGGAGCTACAACCTAATAGTGCTGCTTAGGTTCATACAAGGGCTTTGGTTCATGGAACTAGCCCTAGCAACCCTAAACCTGAGGGGTTGGTTCGGTAAGAATGAGCTGGCCATAGCCATGGCGGCGCCACTTTCAGCGCTACAATTCGGCTCGGCGCTGGGCGGTTTGCTTGAGAAGTTCGTGGCTGAGCAAATAGGTTGGGGATTTGCATTCTATATCACGGGCGTCATGGATCTTGTGGCAACAATAATCTTCTTCTCACTGTATAGGGACCCCGTGGGCTATAAGGACTTCCTAGTCATCAGTAGGCGCCGTAACCTAGCCCTTAGGGGTACCCATGGTTGCCCGCCACCATATAAATTACTGGTTGCGTACACAATAGGCTTTGCGCAGATAGCGACTACGATGGCGTTCGCATCAATACCATACCTAATACCAACATTCGGCTATGCAGCTGGTTATGGCGTAACCGCCGTATCAATTGCCGTGCTGACTTACGGCATATTGTCAGGCTTCGGGATCTGGGGCGGTGCAATACTCGGTTCAGTACTGGTTAGGAGGACCAACACTGCTAGGGAGACCTTTAGGGCTAGGAATATGACGAGGACAATATCGTACATAATATCATTCATAGGCTTCCTAACACTAATACTATTCGGTACAAATTACGTACCATACGTAATCGGAGCAGTACTGGCAGCGCTTGTTCTATTCAACATACCTAACTACTGGGCCGAAATGACGGAGGTAGTGCCACCAGGCATATCGGGCGAGTTCGTATTCTTCGCGGGAGCCATAGCCTCCTCAGGCTTCTTCCTAGGACCACTAATATCGGCCTACCTAATAGTCAATGCAGCCAATGTTAGCTTCGGCTTCATGCTATTCCTAGCAATACTGGTAATATCGGGCGTAATCAACATACTACAAAACAGGATCCAACTACCAATAGAAAAGTACAAGGCCTAACAAAAACTTATTTAATTTAAAAATTCAAATTCTCAAAAATTCGTAGATTCATAGGATTCCTATAAGTAAGACCAATTTAATAGTCTCATCATTTCACCCTCTTAACCTCATGACCACAACACCACGACCCAATCAAAGCCTAAACAATTACAAACCAACCATACTATCTATCCTTACCGAACACAAAATACAAAACACAAACCCTAAAGCCCAGCAAATCCAAAACACCCCTACAAGTTCAGTGATCAAGGCATTATCCACGTTTTGAGAATAGATCAATCAACCATAATATATAACACTACATTATACACAATAACCTACACACAGAGAAATCCATGTATTACACAAACACAGCAACTCAATAAGCTTGGTGCCGGGGCCGGGATTTGAACCCGGGCCCCCTTGCGGGGACGGACTTAGCAGGCCCGCGCCTTCACCGTGCTCGGCCACCCCGGCGTTTTGTTTACCATGTTTTTGATTTAAAAGTCTTTTCCTGCGAGTTACGGTGCCAATTAGTAAGAGCGAAGGACTTGCATTATTTATTAATTTCAACTTTAAAGTGAGGATACTGCAACTCATTTATGGACAATATTCTCATTCTAAGTATAAGAATAAGGAAGGGAAAAGAAGATTTTAATTTTTCATGTGCTTATACGGTACTATTCTTTTAATTGTTTACTTACATTTTGATTTATAATTATTCTCGTAAGTGACTTATTAGTCCTGTTGAGGTTAGTTCTATGGATGTTTCATGGCTCTTAATGGTTTGAGGATTTGCTGGGGTGTGAAGGTTAGGGGTAAGAAGCGATTAGAATGTGGTGAGACCGTCAATAACCCAGAGATAGTTAGTGAGGTGATGAAACTAATCAATGAGTTCTTAAACCGAATCGAGAAGCATAAAAACGTATTACTAAGCAGTGAGACTACGCCATTTGATTTTGCTA
>JAGDXB010000122.1:0-2206 GCA_023256215.1 Vulcanisaeta sp.
CGTGGGTGAATTGTGGAGTCACAATCCTTATATCCTGCCTAAGTTAGAGATGCTATTAATGACGGTGGTTTATGAGGATAGGTTACTGAGGGAGTTACTGAGGGGTCTTTATAGGGCGCTAAGGTCTATGCGTGGTCAAATACTGGTGTTTAGACCCGGTAAATTATTGAGTTTTGCCGATTACTATGCCTACCATATCGGTAGGGGGCCTGTCAAATACCTCATGGCACTGCGTGGCGCTGGGCTCATTAAGCTCTACGACGTGAGGTATAGGAGTAACGGTAGAAATACTAAGAAGCCTAAGGCGCTCCACCGCTTCGTTGTTTCAAAGGAAGACAGGATTTATGAAATGGCGAAGGAAATGACCGAGGAGGAATTCATAACAACACTAACGAGGGTAATAACGAGGCAATTGAGAAGGTGCCCAAGCATTACACATGTAATTCACAGTAATTATTCCTTATTAATATTAATTTTACAGGTATAGGGCCATTGCATCCATAGGTCCTCACTCGAGGCACTCTTTTGTGATTTCCCTAAGCCTATCAATGGTGAATAGTACGATTGGTGGTAGGTGCAGTATTTCAATCCTCCACATACCAGTCAAGAAGATGTTCGGAATGCCGCGATGGTTGGAGGACATGATCAACGAACGTAAGAGACAGATGCTTAAGGATGCATTTGGAAATAATACCAAGAATAATAAAATTAATGTTTTATTAAAAAGTGTATTATTAACGATCTCGGTATTCGTTATGAGACAGATTGATACGTTGTTGTTATTATGTAATTACATGATACTTCGAAAAGATTCGTATTATAAATCACAATTATGTAAAGCCCTGGGCCGACATTGACTTGATCATTTAAATTCGAACCATAATCATAGAGATAGTAAGAGTACGATTGGCCAGAATAAAAATTCATAAAATTTGTTAAATTAAATACATATAGATTCACAGCGCTCGTTGCTGAGATTGATATATTAATAATGCCATCAAAGCCTCTTGGAACTACAACCCATAAATATTTAAAGTCAAATGACTGCAAGTTAACAGATCCATTCAATTGCCCTAACGAGTTAAGCGCGTTTTGGTATTCATTAAATTCATTAGATTCATTCTGCAATGAATTATATAAATATTGTAATGTAGCATATTGGTTCTGAAGATTCGTATATGAGTTTTCTAGGTTGTTATATTCGTTTTGTAATGAATTATATTGACTTTGTAAACTTTCGTATTGATTCTTCAGGTTTGAATAGTTCTTACTTAATGCAGAGTATTGTGCATATAATTCTTCATACTTAATCGACTCTAAATGCAATTCATAGTCTGAGAAGGCTGTGATGGCAATAAGGGCTATGGTAATTACCAGCATCATAATTAATATGGCTCTAATACTAAACATAGCTGCTTTACTTAACGATGTGAATTTTTAAGTAATTACTTACGTTGTTTAGATAGTCCCCAATAAAAAAGTAGTATCATTAAATATCCTAAGAATAGGGCTATTGCTAACGTGGATGTCCATGGATACATCAATACCATGGCTGTGAGTGGTATTGCTATGAACCATGTAACTGTGAACCACCTAGGTCTCAGGATAATCGCTATGGTCGCTAATATGGCGGAAAAGATTAGGAAGAATGGGCTTTGAATTGCTATTGAGTATAGCCAGAGGCCTACGGAGATCGCTATGGAAACCACGGTTTCTAGATCTTCAATAAGTTCGTATCTACTGCTCTGTTTGCTTTGTGCTTTCTTCATGAGGTTTCTTAAGTATTTAGCGATCTTTGGATGATTATTTTGTTCAGCGAGGTCTGCTGGCGTTAGGTCATTATTATTTTTGGCATTAACATCGGCTCCATAACTAACAAGTTCTTTAACCACGTTAAAATGGCCA
The DNA here is from genome assembly GCA_023256215.1 of Vulcanisaeta sp. Taxonomy (GTDB): domain Archaea; phylum Thermoproteota; class Thermoprotei; order Thermoproteales; family Thermocladiaceae; genus Vulcanisaeta. The sequence continues at coordinate 1,906 of JAGDXB010000122.1, forward strand.
GACCTTGCAGCCTTATGCAATGGGGTTTCGCCAGAGGTATCCCTAGCATTTACATCAGCAGCGTAACTGAGAAGTAGCCTTACAATCTTAATAAAGCCCTTCTCCGCAGCTAAATGTAGCGGAGTTTCTTCAAGCCAATTTCTCGCATTTGCATCTGCGTTGTGCTCAAGTAATACTTTCACAATTTCACTATGATTATTTAATACAGCGTAATGTAATGGAGTTTCTCTAAATTGGTCTCTTGCATTCACATTAGCACCCTTATTAATCAAATTAAGAACCCTCTTCAAATCTCCAGACT
>JAGDXB010000122.1:2216-3073 GCA_023256215.1 Vulcanisaeta sp.
TTAACGGCATCAAATAATTCTACATCAAGAGATATAGGTGGCAGCTTAGGTGGTGAAGGTAAGGATGGCGGCGGAGGAATGGGTGGTATAGATGGTTTGGGTGGTGTACGTGAAGGTGAGTATTGACTAGGTGCTAATCTTGGGAATATCTTTAGAAGTATTCTTCTTCTCTCTTCAGGTATTCCATGTAGATAGCCCCTTTCTATTTTTTCAGGATCGATTCCTAACCTCTCAAGTGCATCAATAATAATATCAATTATTAGATCCTCAACCTCGCTTAATGAGCATCCCTGAGCTTTCGCATCATTAAGCATCGCATATATTATCGAATCCATATGAGATACTATACTGGTTTGTGTAAAGCCTAGCCGATTCTCTCTATATTTACGTTCAAACTCCTTTAATTCAAGAATCCCGGTTGGGAACGTGCACTGCGGTACTTTAGGTACTTTTTGCTTAACTTCATTTAGATACTTCTCAAGGGCACTCACGAATTCCTTTACGCCTGGTCTTGGAAGACCTTCACAGTTAAACGCCTCCTCGAAAAGGTTTAGCAATTCTTTAGGTAATTCATCTATATTTGGGGCATACTTTGATCGAGGCTTTATAACAATGCTCTTCTTTGGTCCGAAATATGGCGATAGGCAATCCTTAATATTATCTTCAATAGTATTGCTTTCCCTGGTCTTTACCGTACCTACGAATGGGTGAAAGCCATTCATTAATAATTTAAATATTAGTACAGCTAGGGAGAACATATCTGTATTTTCATTCCTCCTATCAGCCCTGATTATTCCCTTGAGGACCTCCGGTGCCGTGTATTCTCCTACACCTACTTCGCTCGGTAGTATTTTGTC
>JAGDXB010000122.1:3083-4295 GCA_023256215.1 Vulcanisaeta sp.
TGTGTCTGGGTCTCTTATGAAGAACGAATCGGTGTCTATTAACGTCACGAAACCCCTATCGTTAACCAACACATTCCTATCATTTAAGTCACCAACGTAATGACCAACAGCGTGAAGATAACCAACAGCCTTAACTAAGTTAAGCGCAACACCAACCCTAAACAACATTAAATTCCTTTTAATCTCGTTAATTCTATCAAGAGGTACTCCATTATCCTTAAATTTATTGAGCCACTCATAATCATAAGGAATTAGTAAACTCGTTAATTCAACCGAACCTTTAATAAAGGGCATGACAAAGCCCTTAAATTCGCCCTTCTCGTCATAGACAATACCTATTGGCCATGCAAATGTTATGTGACCAGGGGTTGGCTCTAATGGCTTTGCCTTAATCATAGCTCTAACCTTTCTCTCCCTCTTACTAAGCCCCTCTGGTGTATCTGTGCGATATATCTTAACTAATACGTTAGGTAATTCACGAACACTATAGACTACAGCCTCACCACCACTGCCAATTTCAACGTTAAGCGTTATACTACTAGGTAATTTGATAGTACCTACGTATTCACTTGCATAGGGTGCCCACTCAACCTTTAATGTATTAGATTTACTGTACATATATACCAACGATCAATGTCATATCATCGTCATAAACGGATGGATACCTATCTTGAATTGAAACCAATAATTTATAGAGCTCAACCGCCGCATCATCAATCTTAACATTATTATTCTCTAAATATTGAATTATCGGTCTATAGAACTTCTCGTATGGCCTACCATTAATTACCGTAGGCCATAAACCATCAGTAGCCATTGCAAAGGAAACACACTTACTTCTTGAAATACTTAATGTTCCATCCTCAATTACCTTAATAATTTCTTGACTAGTTATGAATTGAGTCTCATTAAAATACTCGCCCTTAACTGGTTCATTCAATAGCTTTAGTTCATTACCATCATCAATTACTATAAACCCATCACCAACATTTATAGCTCTACACTCATTACCACTCACATGTAATATCGCCAGCGTTGTTGCGAATTCATTAACATCAGCACTAAAATCGTTAGCTATAGATTTGATATTATTAAGAGCTGCCTTAAATGCGCCTTTCAGAACATATTCGGGATCATTGTTTTTCGATGAACTCTTTATGAATCTCATAGCTCCATTAATTGCATGTTTAGCGCCGTCACCGCCGTACTTAG
>JAGDXB010000107.1 GCA_023256215.1 Vulcanisaeta sp.
ATCTTCCTCTCATATGAGTACATTGTCCATGCATACCTAAATACTGGGTCCTTAACGATGTCTGCTATGTCGTTTTTATAGTCATAATTATTATCCATGCATAGGTTGCTGAGTAATCTCTTGGATAATATTGACATTAGTGATACATGGAGTTCCATAAATAGGTGATTGCTTAGGAGTTTAGATACTTCGTACCTGGGTACTCCTCTTAGGTGAAGTATTAGGAGTAGAAATGCCACGGCCAATGCGCGTATCGCTATTATTGGCAATTTAACATGTATTTTCAAATCTCTATTCCACACGTAATAATCCTCCCTAATGAACTTACTCAATGTGTATGCTCCACCGGTTAGGGAGTCGAGTACGTTTCTCATGGTTCTTTGTAGGTAATTCGCTATATTTGCTACGTATCTTAACTCGGATACGGATGTTTGTAACAAAAAGCCTATGTGCGTATGGGAAAGCCTTATTTCCCTATATAATGGTTCATCTAGCGGTATATGTAGTGATAGTGCGCCGTTTTTTATTGATCTTGCAAACAAGTCGACATCCTCAGCCCTATTCAAATCTCTATAATTAGTTTTAATGAGAAAGTCCCTATTACCAAACCCGGCGCATTCAATATTGAATTTCTCGCTAATGATAAAATGGCACTTAATTAGCTTAGTCAAGGCGTTCGTATTATATATCCTGTCTAGGTCTATCATGAATATGCATTTACCACGGGCAAGCCTAATGCATAGTGCTCTTCCTAGTCCTCGGGAGCATTTGTATCTGTAGACCCTGAGTGGTATTTTCCTTGACCACTCCAGTAGTTTTTCGTATGTTCCGTCTGTTGAGTAGTTATCGATTATCACCACTTCGTACGGTACTCCCAACTCGTTGAATACGTTGACGACCGATGATAGGCTTGCATCTAATGTTTTTGCTGTTTGGTATGTTGTTCCGCAGATTGTTATGTATGGTTTTTCATTCATTAGTGATTGATTGGTGTTAATATTGCATAGCCCTGCGTTGTCATTAGTGATAAATCGCCATTATTAAGTACGCATCGTGGTACCTGACTCATATACACACCGAGAAGCGTATTGTAATTACATGTTGAGAAGGTTCGAAGTATATATGCTGATGGTAACTTACCCTGGCTACCAAAGGGTAGCCCATCCTGCGCATAGAATCGCATGTATTTCGGTATTATTAAGCTTATTTGACTCGCTTCCTTATATACGTAGTATGGATGTATTGTAGCCACTACATGAAATATCGAGGAGTTCTCGACAGGTGCCCAATCCGGTACGTATGACCCTAGGAGTACGAATACTGCAAAGATAAGCGTGAAGGCCAGAATTACGAGCCTTGACTTACCCTTAAGTACTATGCTCATTGCCACCACACCACCCAAGAGAGCTGTGAAATAAGCCACTGGTAGTAGGTATTGCCCCGTAGCCATTCCGGCGGTATAGTCCGCATAACCCATCGCTGTTGAGACAACCGAACCTACAGCAGCGGAGAAACCCATGACTAAGCCCAATATGCTAATAGTGGTCGTTTTACTTAATTTATTGAGACCGTAAAAGATACCGAACATTGCCAATGTTAGGGATAGAGCCACTGGGTACGCCCACACGTATGCGAATGCCCTAGTCTCTGGGCTTGAATAGCCTGGCGCCACAACAGGTGATAATGAGTATAGGTTACTTATTTTGCCGCCCAGTATCGTGTGTGAGAACGTGGTTAGTGCGTTTAGAGTCCTGTTTACCTTTTCCAGTATTAGGAATATTGCTATGTATGTTCCGAGCCAGTACGTGAATTCCATGATTATAAGTATCATGAATGCCTTACCTATTATTGACCTGATCCTTATCCTGTCATTGATGGGTATTTTTAATAATGGTATTGTTAGGTACATTACTAATAACGTGATTGTTAGGGCTATTGGACCGACTGGGTGAGCAAATATCGCGGTGAGGACTGCCAATGCGTATATTACTGAGTTTATGATGCTTGAGCCATCAGTCAGCATTATTGATAGTGTAAGCAATGCCATTGCTATGTAGGGTAATGAGTCGACCCTTGAAATCGGTATTGATAGGGATGGTACGAATAATAGGAAGGATGCTAATACAGCGCCTTTAACGCCTAATCTTCTGTAGGCCAGTATTATTGGTAGGGCTATTGTTAACGCCAGTATTGAGTCGTATAGCGCCTGTGATGGGGTTATTATATTCGTATAAATGCCCAGAGTCACCGTATTAAAGGCATCCACTGGTATGAAGTAATAAAAGCCACCTTCTACGGACTCCATCTCGTATGTCGTTATAGTGCCTTGCGTATATAATGCCGCAGATCTATAATCGTTAGAGCCAACGCCAACAAAGTGGTTCTTTATTAGTATTGAGATTACTGCCGTGAATAATATCACTAAAACCCCATAGATTAGGTAAGGATATCTTTGGCCATCCTCTGCTATGTACAATGCCATTAATGCGGCGTCTACGGCAACCAGTATGAAATATCCAAAGAATCTATATATTGAATTTACCGGTAATGCTGCAGCCACTGGAATTATTGTTGATACAGCGAGAATTAGAAGCTCAAGCAACTTGATATATTTGGATTTTGTTCTTAAGTCTCCTCCATTAACCGCGATGTTCCTATTCCTTTTAAGCGATATTATTGTTAATACCATTAATATTGTTAATACTATTGTCAGTATTACGGCCATGTATACCAAGGCCTTACCGAAGCTTGTAATGCCAAGCTTAGTTAATACTTTATTCAGAAACTCCAAAAATCTAATGCCTATGTACGTCATGGCGTGATCAACCTAATGCCTAATCGATCAATCGTTGCCAGTATTATAAAGTCTACCCACGTATTCTTTAACGACATCGCTCCAGGTCGGTATCTTAGCAGAGGCACTAATCGTTTCTGTTTCTGTTAATGCATTTACAAGTGCCTTAACTACCTCACTTCTGTTCTCGGCATTAACCACATATGCACCGTAGCTCTCGAACATTTTTCCCCAGGGCCTTGCAATAACGACTGGTAAGCCAAGTGCCAGGGCCTCTGCAGTAACTATACTAAATGCCTCATACCTAGACAGGTTTATGAAAACACTAGACCTGGCGAGCTCCATCAAGTATTCACGCCTTGGCAGAAATCCCGTGTGTACTAATTCAACACCGTACACCTTAGTCAACTCCCTAACTCTGCCCATTGCTGGTCCATCACCAATGACCTTAAACTTAACCCTAGCACCAAGGATCCTCTGTACTTGGGCCACGGCGACCACCGCTAAGTCAACCCTCTTATAACCCTCAACTCTACCCGCATATGTAACGGTTAAATCCTCAGGCTCCTCCCTCCTAACTTCATAAATATCCTCAGAAACTCCGTTTGGTATCACCACAGAGTCAACTCCAAAATCCCTAAGGACGAGTGCTCTCTCGAAGTTAGATACCGTGTGTATCCTATGCACGTTTTGAATGATCCTCCTGAGTACTGGCTTGTAGATTAGCCACATAGCCCTTGTGTCGGTCCTACTACCCTCCTCATGGTGATGCGGCGTTAAGACCACCCTCTCAATTAGGTTTAGGCTCTTAGCCAGCATTATTGTCGTTGGCGTTATTAATGAACCAACATTGTGCACATGAACTACGTCTGGATCAAACTCCTTAACAAGCCTTATGAACTTAATGATGAAATCGTGGGTTGGTGCGAAGTAGGACTCCCTAGGCGCTATTCCCATAGCCCTAATCACCCTCAACCTAGGTAACTCTATGTTTGGTGCATTACCGCCATACCTAAGCCCCAGCACGGTAACCTCATGCCCCATAGACACAAGTCTAAGCGATACATTATACAGCACATGAGACAACCCACCAGCGTACGGTGGGTAGGCGTGGCCGACCAGGAGAATCCTCACGGCCTAACCACCCACGACCTCCCTATAAACCCCTAAAGTTCTCTTGGCAATCTTATCCCAGGTAAATCTCATGGCGAACTCCCTACCATTACGTACGAACCTCCTCGCCAAGTCCTCATTAGTCAGAACCTCAATTAGAGCCTTAGCCATGGCAACGTAGTCACCAGGATTAACGAGTATCGCGTCAACACCATCCCTAGCCAGCTCAGGGAATCCTCTGATCCTAGTGGAAACTACCGGCGTCTCTGCAATCATGGCCTCAAGCATTGTTATTGGGCCGGCCTCGTAATCCGAGGATATTACGAAGACAT
>JAGDXB010000065.1 GCA_023256215.1 Vulcanisaeta sp.
AATTCTACTCCAAATTCTTCCCAAAATTCAACCAAAACAAACTAGGCATGATACGCTGCATCAAACGTAAACTTAATTAAGTATGATTTGCGTATTCTGTACATGGGTATATTAAGTCCGGTGAGGCGGTTTGGGGATGGCTTTCGATTGATTATGAATAGGCAGGCGACTTACGACGTACTTCTTTATCAATTATTGTCGATTAAACCGCTTAGTTTCCTTCCAAGGCCCAGGATTGTTAAGTTGCCCGATGGGTTCAGGATATACATTAATGATGATGCGACGCTGAGCATAAACGTGGTTGACCATTACGTACGTAGGGAGTACATGTGGCATAGCGATTACATACCAAGGAGTGGCTGGGTTGTTATCGACGCTGGTGCGTACGTCGGCATATACACACTGTGGGCATCCAAGCTTGTTGGTGATGGAGGCTTCGTAATGGCATTCGAGCCAAACCCACTGGCCTATGCATGGCTAATTAGGAACATTGAGGTAAATAACGCAAGGAATGTCAGAGCGTTGCCATACGCCCTTGGCGATGAAATTACATATGCCACGCTGCACGTCGCTGGAGAAAATATTGAGGCATCGTCATTGATACCAAACCACATAACCAATAATCCATCAGGTAATTACACGATAATCAATACATTCAAGGTACCTGTGATCACCCTCAATTTTGTTATCGATAGGAGTGGATTGTTTATTGGTAGGGATATTGATAGGATTAATCTCGTTAAGATTGATGTGGAGGGTTATGAGATGAAGGTGTTAAGAGGATCAGAGAAACTGCTTGGTAGGGGCTTGATAGAGAGGTTCGTGATTGAGGTTCATAAGGACCAAGTCAGGACAATAGACGTAATAAACTACCTAAGTGACTACGGCTATAGGCCAGTCGGGGTTAAGCACTTCGACTATGTGAAGGACGTGGCATACATAAGGCTTACTAGGTAGTCCCTATGCAATGAATCATGCCTAATTCATCCCTTGAATAATCACTGAAGTACCTCCTATAAAACTCCTCACTAACGAAGCTGCATTTAAAGTCCCTGCTTAGCATGCTGAGTAATTCATTAACACTACGCCCAGTGATGTATGAGTGATATTCAAGGACAACCTCACTAAACTTCCTAACAAACTCATAATCATTGAGAATTACATCAAACTCGCAACCCTCACAATCAAGCTTAAGCACCTCAGGCTTAATAGTTAATACCTCATACAGTTCCCTCAGTGGCATTGCGTCAATGTACTCATAACTACCACGGGGAGCCTTCATCATCTCGTTAATGGAGCTACCCCTCAGATAAGCATCCGTGCTGTACGGCATCCTAACTTTACGTTCATTATAACTTATTGCGAGTTTCATTGGAATTATCTTCTTATTCATGTTGTTCAGCTCAATGTTTTGTAGCATTTCCTCATAATTACTTGGTAATGGTTCAACAGCATATACAAGCTTTGCACCTTTCAAGACGAAGTAAATCGCCGAGTCACCCACGAAGGCTCCGATGTCGAGAATTACCTTACCTTCAACGCTCATGAAGCCGTACTGGCCGAGGTCGAAGTTCTCGATTATCGGCCAATGCATATGCCTAAACTTAACACCATCCCTAAACCAATACCTATTATTAATATCATAGGCCCAGCCACTCCTTAAGGCGATCCCCACAGCACTACTAAGCATGAACTCATCAATAGGCACTAGGAAGCCATTAATAGTCCTAAGTGCATTACCTGAGCAATCAATACCGCTAATAACACCATCGAGGTATGAATGAATAAATGAACTGAATGTCTGTGGATCGACCTGCGTCTCAGAACCATCGAAACACTTAATGTTAATGTCTCCATTACTAATTAAGCCATATTTAAACAATGCATATCTAATGATGGAATCATAATAATTCCTAAATAATGGCTTAGATTTAAGAATCCTTAGAGCTGTCCTGATTATGTTCAGTGCTACCACAGTCACTAATAATGCATTAATTTTAATGCATTCCCCTAATCCCTAATTAGACTCTTGGTGATAAGCTTCATAATCCATAGACAGCCCCTTACATTGTATGCGCACAGGCTTTTAACGTCATTGAATGATAATGACTTCAATGTTACCAGTCCTGCACTCAGCAGTATTAATTTAGCCTCAGATTGGAAATATTTAATAGCGTTTCTCAATCTATTCCCAGGCCTCAGCATGTTTATCACGAGTTCATGGTCCTTAATAGCCCTTGCGTAGTTCCTAAGCACACGTAGTTCATCCCTCTTCGTGAATGCTATAGATGAGCTGCTATGTATCCTGTAACGCGTTAATCTCAGTGCTGTATGATATAAAAGACCGCATTCACTGGCTATAGCAGGTATAAACGACTCAAGGCTAATACTTATCCTCCTCAAGTCCTTAATCCTCCCCTTAATGCACTCGGACCTAACACTCATTAGACTATGCGTGGATACGACGTCTCTATACCTAACAATATACCTATCTATGCCATTACTAAATGCATTTATAATGACGTCATGTTTAGGAGTTATACTCTCTAACCCCCTAATTATGCCAAGAACCTGGGCTGGGTTTGGCGTCGATTTTTCGATTATGTACGATCTGGCATTGTGGAGGTAACTTACTTCTGGCCTTTGGAAAGCGCTCTTAATCATCGCTATCTTTCTTTCATCAAAAACGTCATCATCATCTAAAAACGCGATTACGTCACCTTTAGCCTCTTCAACTGCTGGTGCTATGAACTCACCGTACTTAATCGCATCGCTTTCAATACTTATCCAACCATTCCTCGAGATATAATCATCGATTTCTCTGTCCAGGAAATCCTTAACAACAATTACCTCATCAGGAGGATCAATTTGATTAGTTAGACTCCTTAATGCATCCATTAGAAACTCCCTTCTACCATATGCAGCAACAATCACAGAAACCCTCATACTCACGCCCCTTTAATAGCCCTCTCAAAAACATCCACGACTTTATCCCAAGTCCATTTCTTAGCTGTCTCTAAGCCTCCCTCAACAAGCCTTTCTTTAAGCTTACCATCCCTAAGCACCCTAATTGTGGCATTAGCGATGGCACCTGGATCACTTGGTGGAACAATTAGTGAATTATAGCCATTAATGGCGTAATCTTTAACACCGCCACAGTCCGTGGTTACCACTGCAGTACCACTCGCCATAGCCTCGAGGGGAGGTAATCCAAAGCCTTCCCTGTATGATGTAAATATGAAAACATCCGAGCTGGAGTATAATTTAGCCAATAAATCATCGCTAACTCCTCTAAACAGGGTGTAACTAAACTCAGGCTTGACCTCACGGAAAATTCTCTCTGCAGCATCACCTTCACTCACCAGCACTGCATGTATTGGTACCTCCTTATTCACCATGTTTAAAGCCTTTATAGCAACATCACCACCCTTAAACCTAGCCCCCCTAATTATAGCCATTACAATAGGTTTACCCCCCAGAATCAACTATACGTTTCCTTCTGGGGTAGAAGATGTTGGTATCAACACCAACACCGGAAACATAGACCCTAGCCCCAGGATTCCTGCTTAAAATCAGTTCCCTAGTATAGCTTGAGTTGGCAATGAATGTGAACGGTAACCTTAGTGTTAAGTCAAATAACCTAAGCCCATAGTCACCATCACCTTCCTGAACAAGCTCCGGGAAATCCTGCATAAAGAAAAGTCTCTTAGAGTCATCACGAGCACCAAGCCAGACAGATAACGCGGTAGGATACCAAGTAGCAATATATACATCAGCATCAGGCAGATTCTCAGCCAATAATCTAATTAAATCAGCATGAAAACCAAGCCTTCTAGCAAAAAACTCGATAACGATAGCATTGTATCTTTTACGTAAATTACCCTTCATGAATTTATATATAGTAAACAATCTATTGAGCATGGGCGGTACATTAATGTAATTCACAGGAACCCTAACATTAAACCACGTATGATCACCACCGAGTGCTATGATACTAACGTCATAACCGCGCTCACTAAGCCTATTGGCAACCTCAAAAATGGCCCTATTACCACCAGCAATGCTAACATCCCATCCAACAAAAACCACCTTCATAAATCAGCAAAGAGGATTATTTTTAAAGCATTACCGCACTACCATTAATTAATGAGTAAAGTTAGGGCTTCTGTCGTTTGGCTTAATTATAATAGT
>JAGDXB010000133.1 GCA_023256215.1 Vulcanisaeta sp.
GTGATGACTTCAGCCTTGCCTGAACACCTGATGAGCCCAGGCGTCACTGAGCACAAATAAGGCAGATAAGTAATGCAAATTGATAAAGCATAGCTACAGCGTCTATAGCCCTGGCAAAGGTAATGCCTTATGTAGTCTTCACATCCTTAGGCTCCAGTCTTCCTATATCCGTTCTATCGAAATCCCCATCAAAGGAGACGATTTTAAGACCAATCCTCTTGGCATAGTAATAATGGAGACCATCATCAAAATCCAGGTCAACCTTGGCAGCTAATTCTGCGGCCATGATCTCTTCTTCTAAAGGCAAGTCAATAATTACGAGACCTCTCCACGTCACAATCTCTGAGAGGAATCTAGCTACTAAGTCCGGCTTACCTAAAACTGCGGATATGCCGTGAATCGTAAAGCGAAGCACATAGGCTTTAATGTATCCCGCCTTAACCTTATTCAGAAATTCGTAACACTCCCTCCATCTACTCCTTTTATATAGAACCTCCAGGAATATGTTAGCGTCTATCAGATACATCCATCCTCCTCCTCAAAGCTTCTATTAAATCCTCCCCATCCCATTGAAAATCAGATTGAAGACCAATACCAACAATGGAATCCACAGTACCAGAAGACCCACTATACATCCCAAGCTCCCTGGCTATAAGATCAGCCATAGCCCTTCGAAAGAGCATCTCTCCTAAATCCATACCTCTCAGCAACATACCTACGAAACCTCTTAGCAAGATCCCTCGGCAACTCAACCTTAATAACCTCAACATCCCTCCTCCTTACCTCCCTGCTCACTATATCACATAAGAACTAGTACAAAAGAACTTAAAAACATATCAAAACAAAAGATCATAAGCACCCTAAAACACAATAACGAAGTTCGCTTATAGTACTATCTGCCAACTTCTTGAACCCTCGTTTCCATACACGATTTACTTAACAAGCCCATACATACGAACTAAGCACAACATTAAAACGGCGATGCGCCAACTCATTGATAGCTAAGGCGATGTAGAACTTAAAATGCAAATTTCCCTTCCAAATCAAGAGAGACAGAAATGCAACAATGAATAAAAATAGAAGCTAAAGCTAAAACAAAAGAGAAATTGAAAACCTGGTGGGCCCGGTGGGATTTGAACCCACGACCTACGGGTCTGGAGCCCGCCGCTCTGGCCTTGCTGAGCTACGGGCCCAATTAGGTATTTCCATGTTTGTTTTTAAGTTTTTTGCGTTATTTGTGATAATCGTTTAGGATTTTTAATTAGGTGATTGTTTCTTAGTCATTATGGCGAATGCACTGTTTTCTCTAATGCGTATTTTAGGTCTGGTGTCAGGAAGGCACTTCTTGCTCCATACACATGTATTAGCATGCCAATTATTATGGCTATTATCGTGTCATATGGCCATGGTATTGGCGGATTTGCAAATACTCCAAATTGTCCGAAGAATGATAGTGGTAATACTGTGAATAACGTGGCTACGATCCACCAACCAGCCTTTATATGAGTCCTCTGGTCATCTGGTATATCTCTGGAAAGCCAGAGTGTTAAACCAACGGTTAAGGCTAAAATTATTACGTAGTATGACAGGAATAATACGGCATAGTGACTCAGTAGTGGTAACTTACCGCTTTTTTCGTATGGAACAATAATTGGTTCATAAAGCATGAAGTAGGTTGTCAATGCTAATACAATCCAGTAGATAATGCCCACAATAATTCCCTTGGTTTTACTTACATTAAATTTTGTTGGCATTACGTACATGTAGAATATCGGGAGGCCGGCAAGTATGAATACGATAACGCCCCATAGTATGTCAAATGTTGACCAATAGACGATTAGATATACGGAAATTGTAGCCAGTGCAGAGAATATGGAAATCGCTGGTATTCTATAATATCTGGGAGCATTTGGTGCTAGTCTCCTAAGGGCTAATGATAATGGACCTGATACAATGAATGTTAAGTAACCAGCGCTGGTTATGAAGGTAACTATCAAGCCCCAGGCGGGGAATTTGTAAAGGAAGAAGAAGCCGATTATTAATGCAGCTATTGTACCCCACTTAGGAACTCTATGCTTATTAAGGTACAGGAGCCACTCAGGAAGTTGTCCATTGGCTGCCATACCATATAATGATCTAGCGGTGCCACCCACGTAAATCCAACCTGTACCTGATGGTGAAATAACAGCATCTATTATGAATAGCACGGCGAATGCTGCGAGAATGGCAATTCCGGATAACGTGAGTAATTGATAGAGTGGGCCTCTTGATAATATCGATGATGTTAAGCCACTCCAATCTCCAGGCGATACGGAAATCCTATTCCACTCCACAGCGCCTATGAATGCCGTTTCCAATAGTACATAGATAATAACCACTAGTGAGAAGCCAAGTACGGCGCCTTTAGCTATTTCCTTGGGTCTTATGACTTCACCTGAAAATTCAACACTCTGTCTAAAGCCGAGGTATGCAAAGGCGATACCTGTAGTGGGTATTGCCAGGAAAATCGTGGAAAGTCCATATGGCATGAAGCCGCCAGGTAATCCGCCGTAATTAATTGGATGAAGTAAAAATACGAGCAATAATATTATCGTGAAGGTTGGTATCAATAACTTATACCAACCAACAGCGGTGTTTGTCTTACCCATTACATGCACACCGAACCAGTTAAGCAGGAAATAGAAAATAAGTAGAACCGCAGCTACCAGGTAACCAAGTGGGCTTAGTTCCATGGTTCTGGGTATTAATAGCCCAGGTACAAGTGCTGATAAGTATGTCGTCGTTGCTAATGCTTCAGCTGGCGCAACTGCAATTACGTACAATAACGTTGTCCATGCTATCCAATAAGACGCAAATAAACCATGGGTATATTGCGGAAATCTAACGAGACCTCCGGACCTTGGAAACATACTAGCGACTTCGGTATATGTCTCAGCAATAAAATAGACGAGTATCCCGGCAACTATCCACGAAATTATTGATGCGGGACCCACAACTGAAGCAGCAAGTAATGGTGCAAACATCCAGCCACTACCAATCATTGAGCCAATCTCTAAGTAAGCAATGTCCCAGAAATTCAAAGCCCTCCTTAATTGTGCATCATATCTTGAAGCTTTTTCTTCTCCAAAACTTGAAGTAGACATCGAAGTAAATTAAAGTATGATTATTATAAAAATGTTATTGATATATGACTATGAGATTAAAGGATTTTATAAAAGTAATATCTATCTATTTTTCTCTTAAAAATGAGAATATATTAACTTTTACTGTTCATTTTTAGTTTCATAAGCATTGGGCATCTTGAATCGAGCGTATAACCCCTGACCCTACACTTCAAGGCAATTACCTTATCACTCACTGTAACGGCTCTACAGCCATCATTTAGGGTCGTAATTGGCAATAATGACATTAAAGCTTTAGCAATTATACCCTGCGCCATCATAATTAATTCCCTATTACCTACCTCTTCAATTAATAATTCCAGCATTGTTTTACTATTCATGTAATGAAAATTATTTGGTAATAACAATAGTACAGATCTAGGAAAATTAAGACTCGGCAATACTTGTATTGGATCTAATCCTTCACTTAATGTTCTAATAGTGAGTAACTTTAAGTAAGCCTTTATGTTTTCATCACTAAATTCATCCAGGTTCCACTCATGCTTTAACAGTAATATGGTGTCATGGCAGATTTCATCATCATTTATATTTTTATTTACACATAATAATGACATTGTAACCAAGCCTTTAGTTGTTATTAAGTAATGGTTCTTATTGACTCTAACAATATAGCCCCACGTTATTAAGTCAGTTATTTTTCTATATATAGTCGCAATGCTTACATCCGCGTAACCTGTGAGCAATTTATATAATGATAATTCATTTACGGCACTTTGATCCCTCACCATTCGTAGAGTCATTTTTAGGAGCAATTTTAGTATTAGTAAATGAATAACATCCATATCTACCAGTTATTATTGCTTGCTTTTTATTTTTATTTATTCAACCCGGTAGCCCTGCTTTAATACTTAGCTCTAATACTTATTATAGAATGCCTGTCTTAGTGTTGTCCCTATTAGCCCTATCGCTATCCTTGCGTGTGGTATTGGGAATCCGTAGAATCCGTGAGTCACTCCGTTGAATCTTACGACTATTGTTGGTACGCCAGACTCGGCGAGTTTTGCGG
>JAGDXB010000043.1 GCA_023256215.1 Vulcanisaeta sp.
AAGGGTCAGCCGTTCGCCGTGCTCGATATTGAGGAGATCTGGAAGTTTGATCCTAAGGATCTTGCGGATAGGACCTTTGGAACACCGGAGAAAAATCCTGAGGTGGTTAAGAAGAGGTTTGATGAGAAACACCCAGGTTGGTTGATTTATAGAAGTATGCCAGGAACGGCACTGGCAGGTAAGATCTATGTAATTAACGAACCGGTATTTAAAGATCCATACAACAGGTTCTGGTACCCACCGGCCAAATCCCGCGAGGAGATACAGAGGAGAGGCTGGAGGACAGTCATTGCTCACCAGACGAGGAATGTACCGCACACAGGACATGAACACTTAATGAAGAATGCTGCTTACCTGGGAGATATCGAGCCATGCCATGGAATTTTAGTTAACGCGATAATAGGTGCTAAGAGATTGGGTGATTTCGTAGACGAGGCAATTCTTGAAGGCCACGAGGCAGTTAACAAGTATGGCTATATAAGCCCAAAGAGGCATATTGTTACAATGACGCTATGGGACATGAGGTATGGAAATCCGCTTGAGTCGCTGCTTCACGGTATAATTAGACAGAACATGGGTTGTACGCACCACATGTTTGGTAGGGATCACGCGGCTGTCGGTGATTACTACGACCCATACGCAACACAGATACTTTGGGAGAAGGGCATACCGAGCTTTGGCCTTAATGCACCACCCTACGACCTAGACAAGGGGCTTAAGATTAGGCCGGTCAATATCAAGGAGTTCTGGTACTGCCCGAAGTGCGGTGAGATAGCGTATAGTGACACGTGCGCTCACACGGACATTGCCCAGAGATTCAGTGGTAGCTTCATTAGAGGATTGATTGCCGAGGGTATTGAACCACCGCCAATAATCTTTAGGCCGGAGGTCTATAGGGTGATTGTTAAGTGGTGGAGGGTTTACGGTTATCCATTTGTTAATAAGAAGTACCTTGAGTTAAAAGAGAGGGAGCTTGAGGTTGATTTACCACCAATGGAGATACCCACCAAGAGGTGATGGACATGACCTACAAGATGGCTGTTATCCTTGACAAAACTAGGCTGGAGAGAATAAAGGGAACAGCATTAGAGAAGATAGTTAAAGATCTATATGGTGGTTATTTGAAGGTCATTGAGCTCGAGGTGCCGGATGACATCGCCCAGAGAATACTTAAGGAGTTTCCTAGGGCTAGAATCGATGCTAGGGGCTTTATTGAGGAGACACCTGTTGCCTTTAAGAGGGAGCTCTTTGAGGTAATAGCTCAGCTCAGGAGTACGGGTAGGGATATTTTTGAGGAATTGCTAAAGCCTGAGAGGCTAGGCAGGATTAAGGAGATGGCTGCTAAGGAGGAGGAGTACTTACCACCACCGTCGTTACCTGAGGAAGCAAAGTAAGTCGGTGCATTACTGCTTATAGTTAAAAATCAAGTTCAAGGTAATTATTATGTTTCATAGATACGAAGATGAGTTCATAAAGGTTCTAAGAAGTGAATTGGCTAAACAGGGATTGGATCTAAGAGATGAGGATTTAGGCAAAATTAGGCTTTGTGTTAATGAAATAAAGAGGAGAAATATACCTATTGATAAAGCCCTTGAGACGGCTAAGGCAATTGCCCAAGTAATTGCGGAAAGACCATATAGGCAGTTAACCGGCGGTGAGATTAATAGCCTGTTATCGCGTATTGGTTCCTGTAAATTAGTTGGGTATCAATTACGTAGAAATGAGACTATATGCTGTCCAATAATAGTTCCTAAGGGATTCCTCGCCATTTCCATAATAATGGTATCATCATCTCCTGGTAATATTTCCTTCTTCATAAAGAGGATTGGTGAGCCAGTAAATACTAACGCGTACTATGCCGAAGATATAGTATTAGTTGGGTATTTCGATACGAATGGAGCAAGTTGGGTTCAAAGATTAAGTCCAGGTATTTATTTATTAGAGGTTCATAACTATTATAATGAGAGTGTTAGTGTGGTTCTGGATGTTTTAACATGTGTTATTAATGATTGATCCTTCGGATATTATGGGATTAATTAAAAATCATTGCTTTGCATGCATTATTTGCACTAAGCAAAGTTGTTATATTCATTTGAATACTCATAATCTCTTGATGTACTCAGCACTGAGGACCTCAATTATTGATGAGAAGGTAAGAAGGGGGTTACGTCATGCCCTAATTATTGAAATCGATGATACTATTAAAGACATACTTGCCTATGTAATTCTTCACGAACCAGTTACACTATATAACATATCTAAAAACACCAGGTATGCCATATCCACGGTTTATAAGAAAGCCAAGAGGATGCTCTATTACGAGTTAATAAAACCATCACTTTACTGGGTAGATGAAAATGGAAAGAGAAGGCATGTCTATACTGCCACTGTTAAGGGTTTGTTGGTTTGCCTTGCCTATAACTGCCTAGACGACGAAATAGTACTAAATAGGCTTAGGTCTAAGTGGGGGTTGAGAAATTATGATATTGATAAGATGATCTCATTATTGGCGGTGATACCTCATATAGTCAGGCGTGATAATACTAAGATTCTTGAAAACATGGAGGCACTAATGATAGTAGTACTCAACGCCGTACTAAATGATTCATCAATTATTAGTAAGGCTCTTGATGAGATTACGGTACTAAATGTAAGGAATACGTCAATACATTACGTATTAAACAGCATAGTTATGAGTAATCTTGGGCAAGCTAAAAGACCAGACATAATCATAGGTAATAACTCTTACTTAGTCGGTTATTGCAAGAATGATAATACATTCTTTGTATACATGTGCAGACTATGCGGTAAGAATTGTCTACTGACGAATGTCCCATACAACTCTCGTTGTCAACTCATTACAGAATTAACTAATGATATAGCTAATATCGTGAGGTGAGATTTTGCGAAATTAATCAATAAAATATTATTTTATTGATTATTAGAAACATCAGATATAGGTTTTTATATTTATGATTATTTGTTATAATATATTTTTTAAGCATATAAACTTTCACGATTTATGTGGAATAATACATTTTTTAACTAAAGTAATATGACTGACGATGATCAAGCTATACTTACCAATACCACACCTATGGATAGTGTATGGAGCCATAGCACTAGTTATAGAGATGGTCATAGGCTTCATCATCGAAATCTCGAGAGGTGTGTTGGCTTTATCAAACCTGAGCAATGTTTTACCTATAAAGGGACCGACGAGAAACTGGGGCTCTGCTGGGGCGTTCATAGCTGGCTTAATCACGGCATTCCTCTATCCATTTTATGGCGCGCCAATGACGTCATGCCACACGCAAGCCTCATACCTCTCAAAACCAAGGAATAAGGCGCTTGCCCATGCACTTGTCTGGTGGGGTTTCGTATTCGCCGCCATATCCACAACACTCGGCTTTATTTTTGATGAGTGGGTGGCGAGTGATGTTCCAGGGCTCGTTGCCTTTATACCTGGTGGTAAACTCGGACCCATAGGTCCGTATGTCGTTATTGGCACTGGCGCCCTTGGTGGCATATTAATAATAATAGGCTTCATAGTAATGATGGCCGTTAGATGGCAAGGCACAAGGCCTGTTGGTGAGTCTGCATTAACAGATTTCTTCCTTTGGATGGCTTTCTTTGTTGCATTAAGTGGTTTTGCATTAATGGGTGTTGAGTTATTGGCGCCGACGAATTACTACGCGCAGGCTACGGCATTTAGCGTACATATGTTCCTTGTAATTACGATGTTTGCCACAATGCCATGGACAAAGTTTGGGCACGCCATTTACATGTATATTTGGCAACTCTACGATAGATACAGAACGTGGAAAGGCGCTGAACCTAGGTTGCTTGGTCCGTGGAGTGGCGAGTTGGCTGAGAGGGCTTTACATTCGCATCATCCAAGTCATTCAAGTAAGGTGAGTGGGTGAGGTGGTGGGTATGCCATCCTACGTAATTCCGGCGAAATGCACCGGGTGTGGGGATTGCGTTAATATATGTCCAAGTCACATAATGAGGTTTACCAAGTCTGGTATTTTTGGTAGAAAGGCTGTCAATATAGAGCCTGAGTCCTGTTGGGAGTGCTATAATTGTGTTAAGCATTGTCCACAGGGCGCCGTCCAAATTAGGGGATATATGGACTTCACACCCATGGGCGGTGCAGTTGAGGTTTATAGGGATGA
>JAGDXB010000081.1:0-1310 GCA_023256215.1 Vulcanisaeta sp.
CGAGAGACTCAGGGTCTGGGTCATGCGGAGGCTCCTCATCAAGCTCCACAAGACAGGTGGTATCGTAATAACCCTCATATATAAACGTCCTATGCTTCCTAAACTCCCAAACAGCCGCTGGATCCACCTCACCTAACTCGCTCATGCTGGGTCTTAGCCTCCTGACGACCCTAAAGTGCGGTTCATCATTCCTAACCGTAGGAGGACAATTACAGAATAGCTTCCTACCAGTGTTCAACTGGACATGTATCTCTAAGCCAACCTTTAACCCAACAGCCCTATAATCAACAGGCACAGCATAACGTATAACTGGGATTTAATTTATTTTTCAATCATCCACGTAAAACAACCCATAAGCCTCCTTACAGCACTCAACTCTAAGTGAACAACCAATAGTAATTTATGGAAGTAATAGCCATGTCTTCGGCGTGACCATGACCGTAACCATTTAAAGCAGGCCGTGTATTAACCACGGTTATATGGCGTGAACAACATGGAGCTTAACATCCTAATTGCATTAAAGGATAAACCCTTTTAAAAGGGGATCATTATTTAGAGTACTGAACTGAGTATGGCACCACCGTTAAAGCGGGTTGATAAGTACGTGTGGGAGATACCGAAGGGATACAAGCCATGTATGAAGGTACCGGCCAGGATATTCGCAGATGACGATTTAATAGAGAAGATGAAGACCGACATGACCCTAGAACAGGCAGCCAATGTGGCTTGCTTACCAGGTATCTATAAATATAGCATAGCCCTGCCAGACGCACATCAGGGCTACGGATTCCCAGTAGGCGGTGTTGCGGCAATGGATATGGAACAAGGTGTAGTAAGTCCAGGAGGAATTGGCTATGATATTAATTGTGGTGTGAGACTTCTTAGAACAAATTTAACGGAAAAGGATGTTAGACCTAAACTAAGAGAGCTTGTGGATACGATATTTAAGCTAGTACCTGCTGGCGTTGGTGAGACTGGGTTACTTAGGTTATCATTCGGTGATTTAGATAGGGTTCTTGAGGATGGTGTCGATTGGGCTTTGTCGAGAGGTTATGGCTGGAGCGATGATAAGAATTTCATTGAGGAGTTTGGGCATTATGAAGGTGCTGATGCAAGCAAGGTTAGTCAGAGGGCCAAGGAGAGGGGTAAGGATGAGCTTGGCACGACAGGCAGTGGTAATCATTTCATTGAGATACAGGTGGTTAATAAGATATTCGATGCAAATCTAGCTAAGAGGCTTGGTATTGAGCAGGAGGGTCAGGTAATGGTGCTGATACACACTGGTAGTAGGGGCCTTGGTCACCAAGTCG
>JAGDXB010000081.1:1320-4147 GCA_023256215.1 Vulcanisaeta sp.
ACTACATAAGGGTTGCCGAGAGTAAGATGAAGCAGTGGGGCTTGTTCCTGCCGGATAGGGAGTTAGCCGCCATACCGTTAAGTACGAAGGAGGCCCAGGACTACCTGGCGGCCATGAAGGGCGCTGCGAATTACGCATGGACTAATAGGCAGATAATAACGCACTGGGTTAGGGAGGCCTTTAGGAGAGTCTTTGGTAGGGATCCAGATAAGCTCGGTCTTGAGGTGGTCTATGATGTTGCGCATAATATTGCTAAGATCGAGGAGCACGTAATTGATGACGCGGGGCATGTTAGAAGAGTCCTTGTGCATAGGAAGGGGGCGACCAGGTCATTCCCAGCAGGTAGACCAGAAATACCGCCTAAGTACAGGGACATAGGCCAGCCTGTCCTTATACCCGGTAGTATGGGTACTGCGTCTTACGTATTGATAGGCTTGCCGGAGTCGTTCCAAGTAACCTTCGGTACCGCACCGCATGGCGCAGGTAGGACCTTGAGTAGGTCCGCGGCTGTTAGAATGTTACCGCCTAATAAGGTCAGGAGCGCGCTTGAGGGTAGAGGTATCATTGTTAGGTCCGCTGAGAGTGAGATAATAAGTGAGGAGGCGCCCGAGGCTTATAAGAATGTTGATAAGGTTGCCGAGGTGGCCGAGGCCACTGGAATGGCTAAGAGAGTCTCAAGGCACGTACCGATAGGTGTTGTTAAGGGTTAAAATAATGACTTCATTTTCATTTTAACTAAATTTATTATTTTATTTTATTCATTATCTCATACCGGCAAATCTTTAAAAAGGTGTCCGTAGCTTTGCCTACGTAATGAGTGATCGAGGAATTACATTGCCTAAGGAGACTGTGACTTACCAAGTTGGTGGTGTAACGATAATTGAGGAGTGCCCTAGGGACTTAAAGACACTTGATGGAGAGCCCATAAAGTTATTTGGTAAGTGGTCCTTTGAGAATGTCGTAGTTAAAGACCCAGGTCTTAGAAGGTATTTGTGCCTAAAGCCCATGTACTTACCGCACACTTCAGGTAGAAATCAAAAGAGGAAGTTTGGTAAAGCAAGGATACCGGCGATTGAGAGATTAATTAATCAATTAATGCATCCTGGCAGGAACGCTGGTAAGAAGCATAAGGCCTACAACATCGTTAAGAGGGCCTTTGACATGGTATATCTAAAGACTGGGCAGAATCCAATCCAGGTCTTTGTGGACGCTATAGTTAATACGGCACCTAGGGAGGAGATCACTAGGGTGGTTTATGGTGGTATTGCGTACCCAGTCTCTGTTGATGTATCACCACTGAGAAGACTTGATCTCGCAATTAGATGGATTACGGAGGGTGCTAGGCAATGCTCATTCAATAATCCTAAACCTATTGAGGAATGCTTGGCTGAGGAAATAATAGCTGCAGCCCAGAATGACCAGAAGTCCTACGCCGTTAGAAAGAGAGACGAGATGGAAAGGATTGCGGCAAGCGCCAGATAATTCTTCATACCTGCCTTACCTTAACAATAATAATTCGAACCATATCCACTCAATTCAAGCACACAAGCATACGTATATTTTGTTAGTAATCGAGAAAGAATAACTTATTTAGGCTAATGTAACATACTTTACTTGCAATGTCAATTGCGGAGTTAATATGGGTTGAGAAGTATCGTCCTGCTAAGATTGATGAAATTATCGATCAAGAGGAGGTTAAAGAGAGAATAAAGCAGTTCCTAAAGACCGGAAATATGCCGCACTTGTTATTCTACGGCCCTCCTGGTACTGGTAAGACGCTGTTGGTGACAAGCCTTGCTAGGATGAGTTCCCTGAGGGCGTATGTGATTCAATTGCATAAGTTCATGACTGATGTGGAAATATTCGGCCCGTATAACATTAGGGCATTGCAGGATGGCCGATTGGTTAGGGTTTGGTCGCCTATTATAACTGCCGAGTTGCTTTACTTTGATGAGGTCTTTAATGCACCGGGCTTTTTACTAAACGCCATGAATAGCCTGTTGAATGAGAGGGTCATCTTCGACCCATTCACTGGCGAGGTACTGCCGGTAAGGGCTGTTGCCATTTACGCTTCTAGTAATTACATACCACAAAGCCAGGAATTAATGGCTTTTGCTGATAGGTTCCCAATCAAGGTCACTGTTGATTACGTGGCTCCAGAGTTTTATGAGGATGCGTATAATGTTAGCCTTGATGGGCTTGAACCACCGAGTGGTATTATTGGGGCTAGTGAGGTTGAGGAGTTGAGGAAAATGGCAAGCGAGGTATTGAGGGATGAGGGGTTTAGGAGGGAGTACTTGACAATAGCCCAGGGCTTGGCTGGATTGAGGGAGTTTGGCGTTAGAATAAGCGATAGGACATTATTCGCTAAACTACCTAGGATTATTGCCTCGCTAATGGTACTACTCGAGTGTCCACCAAGCCAGAAGGGTTGCCCTACATATGTGACATTTTTAGTGTTGCCGTGGGTTATTAATGCTAATATTCCAGAGGAGTACAAGCCGAAAATGGAGGATTCTATCAAGGATAGCCTAAAGATGGCTAGGAATGACTTTGTTTCGCTAATGAGTGCCATTAGGGCGTTCCTACGCTATGAGGTGAAGGCGTTGGCTATTGAGAGTTTTGATATTACTGGCTTTGAGAATACTATTAGTGAAAGTGAGGATTTACTAAAGTACCAACGCTGGTACTCATTCCTCGTGGACTTCCTCGAGTGGCGCTCCTCCTGGCTGGCGAAGAAGTCTAGTGAGAATGCTAGTGTATTGGGTAAATTGCGTGAGAGCCTTGAAGCCCCGGCCTAGCCGGGGCTAATTAGTGGGGTTTTATC
>JAGDXB010000030.1 GCA_023256215.1 Vulcanisaeta sp.
GCCAGGGCTGGTGTGGCTTCGTGCATAACCACAAGCGGGATTGCAATTGCGAGGAAGATCACTGCGGGTATTGAGGATGCGAGGAAGGCAATGAACAAGGCAACGGAGAGCCTAACCAAGGAGTTGCCGAAGGCAACAACCCTCGTAGACCAAACCATCCAAGCAGGCGGGTATTGATTAGGCATAGCAATCAATAAGCTCTAGAGGTGAAGCCTCTAAGCAATTGCGCCCATAAGAATTATTTAAGATAGCTTTGAAGCGGAAATAATCTCATTAATCTTTATCACTTTACCGTTACGTTATAGTAAATATTTAAATATGAATTGATGATGAATTATTACATTTATTTATGAGGATACTCATGCTGATTAATAAAAGGGCTGGAAGTTTCAATCCTAAGGCAATTAATAAGTACATTAACATTATTAAAAATAAGGCAACACATTTTGAGAGCATAAGCCCCGCTAATACTAATGACTTCATGGAAGAGTTAAAAACAGCTGTTAACTACGACATGGTAATACTGGCTGATGGTGATGGTACTGTAGGTTTAGCTACATATATTCTTAAGGACTTAAGCACGCCCATATACGTGATCCCTATAGGTAGAGGAAATACGTTTTATAAAATGATTTGGCGGGACGAAGATCCAAACGGTATTTTTACTTGGTGATGCAAAGGCCACGTTAAGGAAGATACTTAGGCTTTTAGGTAATGTTAGGAGGTTTAGGGATGAGTATATTAATAAATTAAAGACTCTTAAACATGAATGGGATAGTTACGTTGACTCATTAGTCGATAAAGACGCCGTCCCAGTCAACCCCTTATTCTTTGTTAAGACGTTAGAGAAAGTGACCAGAGTTGGGATTACGTATTTGCAGCAGATCCTGGCATTGGTGCAATATATACATCGGCGTATTATAGGGTATCTAAACCTGGTAGAACCTTTGCATACAATTACTCATTAGGTGGTCTAGGCTTTGCATTGCCGATGGCTCTTGGCATGCATTTAGGTAATAAGAAGATTGCTATAGCACTAACTACCGATGGGAATATTGCCTTTAACATGGGTGAGCTAGAGACGTTAAGGAGCCTGGGAGTTAATGCTAAGGCGATTATATTTAATAATGCCGCGTATGGCTGGATTAGGGCGACAATACTGAGTAAGTACGGGTACAGGTTTTTCCACACCGATTTTAGCAATGTTGATTTCGTAAAAATAGCCGAGGCTCATGGAATACTCGCTAATAAGGTAAGCAAACCATCAGAGCTAGAAGATGTTCTTAGGGCTATGTTGAGTGAAGAGGGTCCATATTTAATTGAAGTGCCCGTGCTTACTGAGGATAAATTAATGCCACCAGTGCCGGAATGGAGAAGTACTGCAGAGAAGTACGACATACCCTACTTAGGATAATACCAGCCCTCTTCCCAGCCTAACTTATCAATTTCTTTACATACCGTTTTTCATTACGAGCTATAGCATTAATGCGCTATTCCTATGTTGATTGCTTCAAAATTCCCTGGTTCTCAAGTAGTAAATCACTGGGTCTATTGGGCTGAGCTTGGCATTAGCGTCATGACAAGCTCATTACCGCTCAACGCCAGCAGTGTAGCGGTGCTCATTGCAACCCCGCACGTATATAACCAACCTACCGCTAGCCACGCCCTGAGGGTACCTGACCATTAGGTACGTCTCATAAACATTACCACCAATAGGGTTAGAATAACCACTAAATTGCCTTGACTGCCCGATTTCCTAAGCACGGTGTATAAGGCATTAATTACCCCATCATCGATGAACCTATGAGGCAACATCAATATTGGGATTACAAGCGTCTTGACTAAGCCCTCGAAATCGCTGATTAGCTTAACAGCTTCATTAACAAAACCCTAAAGGCATATGGAACAACCTCACTGGAGGCATCAACAAGCACAAGGATAAAAGGAAGCAGGGAGAAATAAAAACGTATCTTAATCATGGTATTAAAAATGTTAATGATTCGATATGCAACGTACATTATTAATAACAGGCTTATGTCTAATAGCTTAAATTTAGGTTGTTACGACCTTTGTTAGGTGTGGTGGGTTGTCCACATCGATCCCCTTAGCGACGCCCAATTCATAAGCTAGCAGTTGAATTATTGGTGCGTATATTACTGGCATTATTAACTCATCGAAATCCCCATTAAGCGATATCATGAAATCCCCAATCTTATGCCTATATTTACTCGATATGATTATTGTCGTTGCACCCCTATGCCAAGACTCAACAATGACGGGCTCCATATCATTGTTCATCTCTCCACCGGGCATTATTGCTATTACGGGGAATTTACTCGTGATCAGTGTCATTGGTCCATGCTTAAACTCCCTGAAGTTATACGCCTCGGCATGCATGTGAGCTGCCTCCTTAAGCTTTAATGCTGTCTCGAGAGCTAGTGGGTACCCTAACGGACCTCCGGAAATCACGTAGGCATTGCCAGAGTCCTTAATTTCCTCAGCGATATTCTTAACGTTATCCCTAATACTGTCGATTCTACTTGTTAGTAATTTTGAGACTTCAAGAATCTTGGCTTGAAACTCACCGAGCCTATTGGGTATTACCGCTGATAACTGTAGAAGCACTGATAGTGTCGCTGTGAAGGTTTTCGTTGCTGGTACTGCCATCTCCGGACCAGCACTGACGGGTAAGTACACATTCGATTCCCTCATCAATGTTGAACCAAGCCTATTAATTATACCAAGTATTGCCGCCCCCCTCCTCTTAGCCATCCTAACCGCCCTAATAATATCAGCGGACTCCCCGGACTGACTAATAGCTATTATTAATGTACCTGGCTCAACCATGTCGAGCCCCTCATATAGGAATTCCCCGGCCGGTATTACATCAGCCTTAGCATCGGCAAGAGCCCTTAAGTAATGCCTACCAATTAATGCCGCGTGATACGATGTCCCAGACCCGGTGATTATAATGTTCCTCGCCTTACTAATCATCAATGCCGCATCCTTAAGGTACTCAAGCTGAAGTGCATTAACAGACCTAGCTAATGCCTCAGGTGTCTCGTAAATCTCCTTAATCATGAAGTGAGGAAATGCCCCTTTAACGGCCTTAATGGATGATTCAGTGACGGACTGCGGTATGGGATTAATCTCGTTCAATGTTGATAAGTCAAGGAACTTAACACCATCAACACTCAATACTGCCAACTGGCCAGGAGCTAGGTAATAAATAGTCTTGACATCACTTGGTAATGCTTGTTCCTCGCTCGATACATAATATTCAGATTTAGCTATGCCGATTACCAATGGATTACCCATGCTAAATGCGTAGATCTTGCCATCAACCTTATAAATCAAGGCCGCTGCGTAATAACCCCTCAACTCCTTACTAACGCTAGATATTGCCTTAATGATGTCATTGCCGGAAATAACTCCATCCTCAATTAAATGAGCAAGAAGCTCTGCATCGCTCCTGGAAACAATACTGTGCTTACCCTCCAGCTTCTCCCTCAACTCATCATAGCCCGCAATAACACCGTCCATGACCAATGCTAGATTACCCTTACAGTCAAGGAACGGGTGCGTATTCTCATAAACAGGCCTACCATGTGTTGCAGACCTAACATGACCAATACCGATATAGCCAGGTAAGTCATCAAAATTGAGCCTCTTATGAACTTCATCAACACGGCCAGCATCTTTCTTAATAAAGAACCTACCCTCATAAAGAGTCACAATACCAGCACCATCAACACCCCTATGAACAAGCCTCTCAAGACCAACCCTAATCAAAGGCGCCACGCTCCTAAAACCAGAGATTACTCCGAAAATACCACCCACGTATCTTCTATGTTATTGACGCATTTTTAAACTATTATTTATATAGCTCATTTACAAAACTATAATTTTCAGCTACTTTTCAATTGCATATCGATAAATGAAATGGTTAATAATTCAATCTATTTAAATATTATCGTTAGATTTTTATCCTAAAGCTTAAATGATGCAAAATCTTTCTTCTCCTCATTAGGCATCATTTGGACAGTAATTTTAACACCCATCTTTAATAATTCATTTAATATTTGGATGTCTTTATCATCTAGATAAACAGATTTC
>JAGDXB010000077.1:0-1718 GCA_023256215.1 Vulcanisaeta sp.
TAGGTTGACGGAGGACGAGATAAAGAACTACCTAATGCAATTCGTTGAGAGGGGTTCGATACCCAAGTGGTGGGTTCCTGACAGAGTAGTTATTATGAATGTCGAATTACCTAAGACGAGCACCGGCAAGATAGATAAGAAGGTACTTAAGGAGAGAATTTCACTAGGTGCTTAGCGTTTCACTTATTCTAAATCCATGGTACTTAAAGAGATCAACAGCATTATCAATCAGGACCTTCTCCCTATCAATAACACCCATGCTGAGACCTCCCTCAATGCACTTAAGGTCGCTCAGCAAATCCCTATACCTCCTGTATGGGTAACCACTACCAAATATTAGTCTATCGGGACCAACCGAATTAATTATAGACCTTGCAGACTCATTATTGAAGAGGTAGCAGTTAATGTTCGGTGTGCTTAGGTATGTATTATCAAACCTCCTTAAAACCCTAACAACCTCCCTAACCCATAGATTAATCCTTTCTATGGGTGTTCCGAGGCCCGTAATTACGATATAAGGCCTAAACTCCTCGAGAGCCTCCACTAGGTTGCTTGGCATTACGTGCGTTATTATCCTCTCATCAACATCCTTAGGCATCCCAAGGTGCATCACAACCAGGACATTATTCTTCTCGGAGTACTCCAGTAATTGCTTAAAGGCTGGACTCTTGGCCGGGTTGAAGAACTGTAGTGTTGGTGATACAAAGACCCCCCTAAGGCCCAGGTGCTCCATCTCCCTAATCTTCTGCTTGACATACTTACTACCGAAACTTGGGTTTATACTTGAGAATGGAATGAAGAAATCACTAACACCCTCCTTAAACACTTCATACCACAGCTTCATGTTGTCAATCATGTACTCAGGCCACTTACTGATTAATTCATAAATCTCCCTCATCACAGACTTAACATCGACATACATACCCAGGTCCCTAGCCAACCTAAACAACCCACTGAGTGTTAGGCTTAGGGTCGGGTCAACATCTATTGGATATAGCACCGAGGCAATGGCGCCAGCACTATGGAGCCTATTTCTCAATCGCCAGAGCTCTGCGGCTGGGTGTACGTGAAAGTCAATGAAGTAATTAGTGGGCATTAGAGACTCAGTGCTTTATCTAGTATTTAAAAATAATAATTCCTGTTTCAAGTTATTTAGTCATAATTACCCAATTCATAATTATAACTACTATTTTTACTTTTATTAGATACAAGAATTAGATACAAGACGGCAAATGTAGTTCCTCAGGCATTACAATACTCGTCTCTAAGATTACGAATTATGGACATTGACCAATCGTTACTGCTGCTCAAGCGGTACAAGCTCATAAACTAGGTATCCCTCAGGCTCCCTCCTAACAACCTGAAGCTTAACTCTCATACCAATCCTGACCCTACTAGGATCATTTACCTTAAGCCATGCCAACACATTGAAGCCCTCCCTCATCCTAGCTATAGCTACTACGTAGTCAGGATAATGAGAGTAAGTCAGTGGTTTTACATTTATAACAGTATACGTTAGCAATTCACCCTCACCACTAATCTCTACCCAATCCATGTCACTAGCCCTACAATACGGGCAATCAGCCTGCGGCGGAAAGTAATACCTACCACACCTCCTGCACCTCGTCGCATATACCCTACCCTCCCTCAACCCCTCAAAGAATTTCTTAATTCTCTCGATGCTTATTGAGAACCTAAGTCTCAATTCCCTAACATCA
>JAGDXB010000077.1:1728-4111 GCA_023256215.1 Vulcanisaeta sp.
GGCTCAACACCCTGCCTTAACTGCTTAGTCATTTCAACAGCCATACTAACACCCGTAGCCCCTATGGGATAGCCTCTTTTCAAAGCGAAAATAATGAAGGGAACCCATCTTTAGCTTTAGTGTCTAGACGTATTTTTAGGCCTATTAATTCTAGTGAGTAATAAAGATGGTGAATAGAGCATGATTTATAGAAGCACATGCAGTAGCGGAACTAAATGCATACCATTAGGCGAACTTAACAATGAAGAAGAACTAACAATAGTAAAGGGCGTATTAAATGATTTTATCAGAAGGACGCAGATGAAAACCGTATCATCAAGCATAACGTATCATCAGACCACGCTACAGGATGTAATCATTAATAAGTTAACTCCCTCGCAAAGCAGTGTTGAAGACGAAATTAAGAACGTACTCATAAACATTCATAAAATATTGACTCAATTTGATGAAATATGGCGCGAGAAATATATGGCCGAGTACGAGGATATCGTTAGTAAAGTGAGGGATATTGTTAACGGCAAGAATGGGGACGTAGACATTTTCGTAGATAATAGTAATGCTATGACATATACATTACACATTTATGGAAATTATATCAATGTAAACCTTACATACTTCAAGAATAGTGATCAAATCACAAGCCAAATTTACTTAAAAGATTTAGATAATTGGCACATTAATGTAGAAGAGATTGTTAATGAAGAAAAGCTAAAGATAACAAAATATGCTGCGCGTGTAACTGATGAGACCGTAACGTCGTATGGAGCGCCGCTCATGACAACTACAAGATTGTGGCAATTTATATTATCGCTTATAATGTACCCGGGTGATATTCGCGTTAATCTTAATACAATAAACATCAATAAGGAAGAGCCGCTCTTAGTATGGAAAATAGCCGCGAATGGTTATTTATCAGACAAAGATTCTGAGAATATGAATAAGGCTATTCAAGAAATTATTAATGACCCTAACTCACTTGTACAGTTTACTTCTCAAGCGGCATTTTACGATGGAACGATAGTTATAGGTAATGGCTCTGATGATGTTGAAAGAGTATATAAATCATATATTGAAATTGTATTTGGCGAAGCTAAACGTGATTTATGGGACAGCATAGTAAAGGCACTTCGTGAAATAGGTATATACGCTAAAGTATATCCAAGAGAAAATAAGTACGTGCTTAGAATACGAAGAGGAGACGGAGTAAGGCTTGCTAAGCTTACATTAGATGTAATGCCTGACGAACTAAAGAAAATCTTTAACATCCTTGAGCCCTTTGACTTCATACATTGGATACGGCTTAAAGAATTGGCAAGTTTTAACGTTAGGCTTAAGGGGGCTATGCTTATCGACATTGGTGGCTATTACTTTAGTCCTAATATTAAAAAGGATAACTATAATGTTGAGTTGAGAATTACAAGAAAAGACAAAGATATGCTTATGAAAATTGCTAAAGAGCTAAAAGAGATATTTGGTATTAATGTAACAATAACCGAAGATAGAGGCTATCCTCAAATTGTTATTTTGTATAAGGATATAATCAAAAATGAGAAAGTTAAGGAGGCAGTTATTAGGGGATTCAACGAATTATTAAAGTATAGTAATCTTGATGAAAAGGTTAAGAAGAAAATCGAAGAAGCGATACGAAGGCTTCGCAACAATTCTCTTAAAAAGGGTTTAAAAACCGTTAATATAGGTGGTATCGATTTCACCATAAAAATCAACAAATTGACTGGCGCAATAGGTCTTAAGGTAACCAGGAAAGATCCAAGTGAGATAAATATAATAGCTGACTTTGTTAAGAGAAAGTTTAATATTGAACCAACGATAGGTGTTGAAAAAGATAGAGGTAAGATTTATCATGTTTTATACATATCATTTACAGAGATTAATAAAAATCCTGTACTAAGACGAGTCATTTATGATGTTTCCAGGCTTTCTCGTTTATGCAAATTGATAGTTTAAAATTTTGTAGTTGTGAGGAGGGGAATGGGTTGGGTGTCCTCGCCTGGTTGGTTGAGGGTATTGGCTGTGGTGGGGATGACCGCGCTAATAGCCCTAGCAGTCATAGCGAGCATTTCCGTGCCAGTATTCAACGAGGAGAAGCCCGCCATCTCGTCATACTGCGTATAAAACAATAATATGTGTATTGCGGATAACATAACGTTCTGCGGCGACTACCTAGGCGAATATTTTGCGATCGTAAACTTAACCAACGTGCCGCTCTCGCTTACACTTCCACTAACCACTAATATTTCTCTTGGGCGCGTTCTTTGTATACTTACGCTTCCGGCGTATGATCCACTGGGCTGATAGAATGTCCCGCTTAAGGTTGCGGTGGCTGTTGCGGAGTACTGCTTGAATCCGAACTTCCACTCCAGCC
>JAGDXB010000023.1 GCA_023256215.1 Vulcanisaeta sp.
GCGGTAAAGTACTTTATAAGGGGGTTGATTTAAGTGAAATTGATACTAGGAATTATTGGAGAGAGGTTCAGGCTGTATTTCAGGATCCATATGCATCCTTTAACCCTGTCTATAAGGTTGACCGTATACTTAAGGTGCCACTTAAGAATTACTTTAATCACCTTAGTGAACGTGATATTTATAACCGTATCAAAGAAGCCCTTGAATTTGTTGGGTTAAGGGCTAGTGAGACCCTTGGTAAGTATCCGCATCAATTCTCAGGTGGTCAATTGCAGAGGATAATGATTGCAAGAGCGCTACTCGTTGATCCTGAGGTTTTGATTGCAGATGAGCCTGTCTCTATGATAGATGCATCGCTCAGGATTGAGATATTAAATTTTCTTCATGACATAAATATTAAGAAGAGAATAACAATTTTATTCATCACTCACGACTTATCACTCGCATTTTATATAAGTAATAAGATACTTGTGCTTTATAGAGGAGAAATTATGGAGTTTGGCGAATCTGAGGAGGTCCTTGCTAATCCTCTGCATCCATATACTCAGTTATTAATATCCTCAATACCCCAGGTGGATAAAAAAATTGATAGAAAAATAGAAATTGAATTGAAGAAAATAGAGGAAGTAAACCTGGCTGGTTGTGTATTTCAGCCTAGATGTCCATATGCACATAATATATGCATTACCACAAAACCTAAGATAATTAGTGTTAAGCCGAACCATTTAATACGTTGCCATCTATACAGTGAGAACCAGAGTCAATGAGAGATTAAATATATCATATCCACTGCACTATGAGATCTTCGGCTCAATAAATAATCTTATTTATATGAAATTTTATTTTTGATTGAACATTAACAGTATGGGCATATTGTTATTTTTATCCTTGATATTCTCGGTAGTATCAATGCCTCAGTTATTACTATTAGGGCTATCGAGGCCAGGAGTATGTAGAGGTACATCGTTGTGGTTATTGAGTAGTAGAATGTTATGGCAAGCAGGGCTGCCCCAATCGCTATGGCTGTCTTACCACTCCATGCGGTTATCTTTATTGCGCCTGCGGCTATTATCAATAGGCTTAGTACGTAATATAGTGAGTCAATGGCATAGGCGTACTCCATGGCATTATACGTGAGTTCAATTGGCCTATAATAACCACTCATGTATGAGGCCATGTAGGCCAGTACTATCGTTATTATGGCAATCATTGTGCTTAGATAAAGTGCCTTATGTGGGCTTTTGTACTTCGGGTGTGTCTCTGCTAGCCACGATGGTAGCAAGCCATCCCTGGCCATTCCATAGAGCATCCTGGCCGTCGCATTGAGTGTGGCTAGGTAGCACCCAAATACGCTAAGCATTACGCTTATTGCGAAGAGTATAAGTCCTGCTTCACCGAGGTAGTGACTTATTAATGTGTATACTGGGTTTGGGCCCATGCCCTCCGCCTCATTTACGAAGTTACCTATAGCTGACTGGGAATAACCAACATTGACTATTATCGCGTAGGTCACCAGTATGTATAGTACTCCCATGAGTAGTGTTGCCACTAGTGTGCTTGTGGGTACACTACTCCTTGGGTTCCTAACCTCCTCCGAAATCTGTGTGCTTACCTCAAAGCCCATGAAGTATGTTATTGCGAATATTAAACCACCCGATATAGCCGTCAATACGCCGCTTGGGGTTGTCGCGAACGTCCCCTGTAATGAGAATGGTAATAATGATAATTTATCTGCATTTACTATGAAGGTCAGTATTACGAATATTAGCAATATTGCTATTTCAATACTTGTGAGCGTCATTTCAGTCCTAATACTAGGCCTTATCCCTAACACTGCGGGTATTAGGGCTAGCACTATGGGTATTGGCAGTAGGAGCAGTGGGTTTATTGGATGCCCTATTATCGCATAAATGCCCTCAGTGCCTAGGTAGGCGAAGGCTATTGCTATCGAGCCAACACCAACTATGCTATAGAATATTGTATACACTATCCCATTGAAGAAGCCCACCTTTGAATTTAGGGTGTTCGTTACGTAGGCATAGAAGCTGGCTGCATGTGGATATCTGCGGGCCAGTACGAATATTGAGTAAACGATCGCCAAAACCCCAAGTAACGTTATTAACATTGCCAGGGGCGCTGCAGCGTAGGCGCTACCCATTATTAATGCCGCGCCACCTGCAATACTATATGCAGGGGCTTGACCAGCCAGGGAATTGTAGAGGGAGCCAAGGAATCCAGTTGCGTCCCTCCTTAATTCCCTACTGATTGTTCTTTCCATACCCGTGCTTAAGTGCGGTAGAGGTTCTTATAGTTAATTAAACGTTTAATAACCTGGTAATTGTATAAAAATAACTGTATTATCACGTTTAGGATTAACGTAGTTCATTTGAGGGAAGTGATTAAAGATACTAATATGTATTTTATGTATGTTATTTTCACCAGAGCCTATAGCTATGCCGTCAATGGCATACCTGATTTTGATCGTATTAAGGGCATGGCTGTGGACTTGGCGCGTGGTGAATTGTTAAATTTAATAGGTAATCTAAGGAGTAGCAGGTATAGGGTAGTGCTTAGAATTCTAGGTGAGGGTCCGGCGACCTGGAGGGTTATTAAAAATAGGCTTGAGGTCATTGAGGGTAGGTATGTGAGCGATACTGTATTAAGTAACCTATTAAGTACATTGATTAAGATGAGTATTATTGAGAGGAGGAATGATGAGTACGCAATAATCGACCCAATATATGCGGCTGCAGCACGTACATTGTAGGTAAATACCTTAAAAGGGCGGTTCTACGTAACTAGGTAAAGCATGAGGGCTAAGGACGCCTACTTAATTGGTTTGGCATCCGCATCCTTCTTCATGAGTTACTTTTCACGATTAGCGTGGGGCATCGTATCAACATTCTCGACGCTGAAGCCCACCATCGCTGAGGATAGTCTCGTCTTCTCGCTATTCTTTGTAGGCTATGTCGTGGTCCAGGTACCGGCTGGCATAGTATCCGATAGCGTAAGTCCTAAGTACGTGGTAATGACCTCATTAACTGGTTTGGCAATTTCATCCTTTATGTCAGGTATTGCTAATTCCATGTTTATTGAGTATGTGGCTAGTCTATTAATGGGTTTAAGTGCGGGTTGGATCTATCCTGCCACGGTCAAGCTCATTTCGGTCAATTTCAGGGGGCCTGACCTGCCCATAGCCATGGGTTATTATAGTCTGGCTTGGCCATTATCAATAGTTCTGGCTGGTGCTACCCTACCTAGTATTTGCGTGTTGCTTGGTTGGAGGTGGTCTTATTACTTAATTGCCATAGTGTCTATCGTGATAGCAATTCTGTATGTACCAACTAGGTCGAATGTTCGTGGTGGTGACGCCCGTAGCTCACTTAATTTTGGGCTTTTGAGGAACAGTGACGTTATTGTGATTAGTCTTTCTGGCTTTCTATTCTTCATGTCCTACTGGACTATAACGCTGTACGCCTACAAGTATTTCCTATCAATAGGGCTTAATGATTATGTGGCGGGTTTCATATACTCACTCCTCGCATTACTGGGTGTCCCATCAACATTGATTGCCGGTTACATAATTAGGAGTTTGGGTGTCAGGAATACGCTGTCATTATTCGAGGCCTTATATGGCGTATTGACTATGTCACTCGCCGTGATCACCAGGGAATTACCACTGATGGTATTAGCAGCCTTTATGGGCTTTATCAGGTTCGTAATAACACCTGCAAACTCAACCGCTGTGTCCAGGATCGGTGGTGAACTGGCTGGTAGTGTGACTGGTATTGCGAACCTCTTTTGGCAATTGAGTGGTGCCGTCGCGCCTGTGGTTGCTTCATTTATATTAACTAGGGCGAATTATCAATTACTATGGGTGGTTATGGGGGTCGTGATAATAATATCGGCGGTAATTTACTTATTGACGTTAAGGGTCAAGTGAGTGTATTAATGATAACGAAACAATAATGTTTTGGTATATGCAACGTTTAAAGATAGTGAGTATCGTGATGAATCATATGGCATAATACAAAAGGGTGATGCCGTAATACTTATGTTGTTCTTCATGAATATATATGGGTATTAATGAAACTAATGAAGGATGT